>CAYOSM010000031.1:0-22830 GCA_964406645.1 uncultured Bifidobacteriaceae bacterium
CGCTCACTGCGCGGCGAGATCCTCCGCCACCTGCGTGGCCAGGCGCACACCGAAGCCCGTGCCGGCGCCGTTGATCATCCCCACACCGGCGATGTCGACGTGGCAGAAGGGGAGACCGTCGGTGAACTCGCGAAGGAACATGGCGGCGTAGATGGAGCTCGCCTGTCGCTTCTTCGCGGCGTTGGTCAGATCGGCGACTGAACTCTCGATGAGGTGCCGGTACTTCTCGTGGAGCGGCATCGGCCAGGCCAGGTCACCGGACGTCTCGCCGGCGCCCTCGACGGTGTCCGTCCACTCCTGCTCGGAGCCGAAGAGACCCGCGTACACCTCGCCGAGCGCGATGACGATGGCGCCGGTGAGCGTCGAGAACTCGATGATCCGCGTGGCGCCGTTGCGCGCCGCGTAGGTGATGCCGTCGGCGAGGATCAGGCGGCCCTCGGCGTCGGTGTTGATCACCTCGATCGTCCGGCCGTTCATGGCGGTGATCACGTCGCCCGGCTTGAGCGCCGTGCCGTCGGGCATGTTCTCAGCCGACGGGACGACGGCGAGGACCTCGACGGGGAGCTCCAGCTCGGCGATCGCGGTGATGGCCTCGATGGCCGCGGCGCCGCCGCTCATGTCCATCTTCATATCCTCCATGCCGCCCGCGGGCTTGATGGAGATGCCGCCGGTGTCGAACGTGACGGCCTTGCCGACGATGCCGAGGACCTCGTCTGTCGCGCGCTTCGTCGGCTTGTAGTGCAGCACGATGAGCTGGGCGTCGTGGACGGACCCCTTGCCCACGTTGAGGATGCCGCCCGCGCCGAGCTCCTCGAGCTCCGCGGGGCCGAGCACCTGGCAGGTCAGCCGCCTGGTCTCCTTCGCGCGCCTCTTGGCGTAGGCCGCGAGGTCGGGCGGAGTGAGATCGTTGGCCGGGGTGTTGGACAGATCGCGCGCGGCGTTCACGTGGCCCATGACGGTGTCGATCCGGGCCAGATCGTCGGCGGCGAGCGGTCCGCCCGAGACGACGACCTCGGTCAGGCCGACCGGCTCGGGTGCGTCGTCCTTGCGGGAGCGGTACCGGTCGAACCGGTAGGCGCCGTAGGCGACGGCCTGGAGGAGCGCGGTCGCATCCGCGGCGCTCGCGTCGTCGGGGATGACCACCGTCACGCGCGCCGCCTTCACCTTGCCGGCGAGCGAGGCGATGGCGCGGCCGGCCGCCTCCCAGTCGTCGCGCGTCGTGCCGGCGCCCACGCCGACCGCCGCCACGCGAGAGGCGCCTTTGGCGCCGGGGAGGTGGAAGAGCGTCGTCTGCCCCCCGCCGGTGCCGAGTTCGCCGGAGCGCTGTGCCCGGCGGATCGCTCCGTCGAGCGCGGCGTCGGCCTCCGTCAGCGTCGCCGGGAGCTTCTTCACCCCCGACGTGACCGTGACCGCGACGAGCGGCGTGCGGCCGGTGAGGGGATTGGAACGGGAGAGCTTTGTGATCATCGTGGTCTCGGGATCGAGGTCGCGTGCGTGCGGTACTCGCCGGGGTTCCGGCGGAAGTCCGTGATCCTCACGGAGGAGTGTGCGGAAGCATACGCCCGTACCTGGGGGAATCGGATACCGCGGCTCCCTCCTCGGGGCCCCGCGTATACTCGACACCCAAGTGGCGGGAAGAGTTCATCCGCGGATCGGCCGGGTCGGAGGGTGTTCGTCGTTACGGGCCGCGCCGGGTGCGCCGGGCCGTGTCGCGTGCGCCGACCCCGCCAGCGGACGAGCACCGATCGCCGCGCCGCCGGACGTCCGACGCCGGCACCGACCGTTCCACCCAACTGCGACGTGCCGAGCGATGGCTCCCGAACCGATTCGTTCACGCGTCCGGACGCGAAAGAGAAGCCATGCCACTACAGCGTGACGACCGAGGTCCCGTGAGCGTGCTCAGTGTGGACAACCCCAAGCGGATGAACGCACTGTCCGTGGAGATCCTCACGGAGCTCGACGAGCACCTGGCCGCCATCGAGACCGACGACGCCATCCGCGCCGTCGTCATCACCGGTGCCGACGGCGGGGCGTTCGCCGCGGGCGCCGACATCGGGTTCATGCGTGAGGCCAACGATGCAGCCGTCCGTGAGTTCGCGGAGCTCGGCCACAGGGTCCTCGCCCGCATCGAGGCGCTCCCGAAGCCGGTCATCGCCGCCATCCGCGGCTACGCCCTCGGTGGCGGATGCGAGCTCGCCCTCGCCTGTGATGTGCGGCTCGCCTCCGACGACGCCAAGCTCGGCCAGCCCGAGGTCAACCTGGGGATCATCCCCGGCTGGGGCGGCACGCAGCGGCTCGCCTGGCTCACCACTCCCGGCTTCGCCAAGGAACTCATCTTCTCGGCACGTCATGTCGACGCGTCGGAGGCCGCCTCACGCGGTCTCATCGACCACATCCACCCGGCGGACGAGGTCCTCGACCGCGCCGTCGAGCTGGCCGAGCTGATGGCGACCAAGGCACCGATCGCGATCGCCGAGGCGAAGAAGCTCATCAACGCCACCGCCGGCGGAGACATCACCGTCCGTCTCAGCGACGAGCGCGACGCGTTCGTCGGCCTCTTCGACACCGAGGACCGTGCCGAGGGCATGGGCGCCTTCTTCGAGAAGCGTCGCCCCACCTTCCGCGGGGTCTGATCCCGTTCCACCGGGCGCCTGACCGGCCATGAGTCGTCGCGCGCTCGGTGTGCTCTTCTGCCTGATCTCGGCCGTCGCCTACGGCACGGCCGGGATCTTCGGCAAGCTGGCGTTCGAGGAGGGGCTCTCCGTCTCGGCGCTCCTCTCGGCGCGGTTCGTCATCGCCGCCGTGATGATGTGGGTGCTCGTCTTCGCCCTCGGCGAGCCGGCCCGTCCGTCGCGGCGCGGTGTGGCCGTCGGCCTCGTCCTGTGCTCCCTCGCGTACATCGGGCAGACGGGCGCGTATTTCTCGTCACTCGAACGCATCGATGCCGCCCTCACCATCCTGCTGGCCCACGTCGCCCCGGTGTTCGTGGCGCTCGGTGCGGTGCTCTTCGGTCGCGAGCGCCTGTCCCGCCTCACCCTCGTCTCGCTTCCCATCGCCGTGGGCGGCACCGCGCTCATCGCGCTCGGCGCCCTGAACGGGCCGGTGCGGGCGGACGGGGTCGGCATCATGCTGGCCCTCCTCTGCGCCCTGACCTACGCGGCCTACATCCTGCTGTCGCACGCCGTGGTGGGGGAGATGAACCCCATCACCCTCACGGCCTGGGTCACCACCGGTGTCGCCGTCGCCTTCTGCGGAAGCGCGGTCGCGACCGGCGATCTCCCGGATACGACCGCGCGCGGCTGGCTCCTCATCGTCGGTCTGGCGGTCTTCTCCACGGTCATCGCCATCACGTTCCTCGCCGCGGGCACGGCCGTGGTCGGTCCGTCGGTCGCCGTGCTCCTGTCCACCCTCGAGCCCGTCACGGCCACCGCCCTCGCGCTCGCCGTCCTGGGGGAGAGCCTGACGGCGATCCAGTGGGTGGGCGGCGTGCTGGTGATCGCCTCGGTCGTGATCCTGGCCGGCCCATGGGACCGGCCGGCGGGTGCGGACGAGGACCCGTCGGCCGACCCGGTGCCACCGGGAGCGCCGCCCGGCTGACCACCTCCCGGATCGGGCGTAGCGCCGGGTGGCGGGCGCCGGTCTGAGGATGGGCATCGTCCTTCCCAGGGGACGATCGGCGCGCGCCGAAGGCCCAGTGCCTGTGCGTCGGGCGGTGCGAGCGACGTTCTGGTGCCTGGCACCGGGCCGTCGCTTGTGCGTGGGCGTCACAAACGCTTCAGGCCGAAAGACCTCGAATTGCAGGGAGTTTTCTGCGTCGGGCACTGTGAGCGACGTTCTGGTGCCTGACACCCGGCCGTCGCTTGTGCATGGGCGCACGAGCGTTCGGCGGGCCGCGTGAGCGATGACATGGCGCCGGAAGCCCGCCTCAGAAATGAGTGGGGTCGTGCACAGGGACGATCGGCGTGCGCCAAGGGCGCCGGTGCCAGTACGGGTCCGCCCACGTCACGCGCACCCAGGAATCGCCATCCGTTCAACGTGAGACTGGCTCCAGGCACCCGGTGTCACGCCGGGACCCGTCCGCCGAGGGCGGCCGCGGTCGCCGGACCCGTCGACGCGTCACCGAGCGGTCCGGGACCTGCCGCGGGCCCGTTTTGCGGCTATATGCAGTGGGCCAGTAGGGGCGAGCAACCGCCCCACATCCCGTGGTAGGTTGCCCGAGTTCGGGCGACGGACGCCACGCGAGCGATCGTGACAAGGCCTCGTCGCGAAGGGGAGCCACAAGGAGCCTGCACGCTCGTGAAGATCGCAGTTTGCGTGAAAGAGGTGCCGGACACGACAGTGGAGAAGCGGATCGATCCATCCTCGCTTCGCCTTGCGCGTGACGCCGGTGACCGTACGCTCAACCAATTCGACCTCAACGCCATCGAACAGGCGCTCCGCATCAAGGACGCCACCGGTGACGGTGAGGTCGTGCTCGTTTCCATGGGTCCGGCACGGGCCGTCGAGTCCATCCGCAAGGGCCTCGCCATGGGCGCGGACCGCGCCGTCCTCGTCTCCGACGACGGTGCCGCCGGTTCGGACCTGGTCGCCACCAGCTACGTGCTGGCCAAGGCGCTCGAGCGTGAGAGCCCCGACCTCGTCCTCTTCGGACAGCAGGCCAGCGATGGTGACGGCGCCGTCATGTGGTCCTCGGTCGCGGAGCGCCTCCGCTTCCCGGTGATCTCGCAGATCTCCGAGCTGGAGGTCACGACGACCGACGCCAAGGCCAAGCGCCAGACGGAGTTCGGCTACGACACCATCACGACCGCCCTTCCGGCGGTCCTCGCGGTGTCCGACGCCATCAACGAGCCCCGCTACCCGTCGCTCAAGGGCATCATGGGCGCCAAGAAGAAGCCGCAGGACGTCCTCTCGCTCAACGATGTCGGCGTTGAGGGCGGCCGCGCCGGTGAGGCCGGCTCCCGCACCGCCGTCAAGGGCCTCTCGGACCCGCCGTCGCGCGGTGAGACCCGCAAGATCGAGGACGAGGGCGGATCGTCCGCCGAAGAGATCGTGGCGTTCCTCGCGGAAAGGAAGCTGATTTGAGCACCCTCGTTTTCCTCGAGCACAAGGACTCGAACATCCAGAAGGGCTCCCTCGGCGTGCTGAGCAAGGCCGTCGCGAACGACCCCGACACCGCCGCCGTCCTCATCGGCAGCGGCGTGTCCGCTCTGGCCGAGAAGGCCGCCCAGTACGGCGCCGCCAAGGTCTACGTGGTGGACGACGCCGCCTTCGCGTCACCTCTGCCGCAGCCGCGCGTCGACGCGATCGAGCAGATCGTCGCGGAGAACGGCATCGACACCGTGCTCTTCGGGGCCTCGGTGCTCGCGGCGGACATCGCCGGCGGACTCTCCGCCCGTCTCGACGCCGGTCTCAACTGGGACCTCAACGACATCTCCGGCTCGGGCGACTCGCTCGTCGGAAAGCGCGCCGCCCTCGGCGACAGCGTCATCGTCGACGTCGCCTGGACCTCCACGCCGCGCCTCGGCCTGTTCCGCGCCGGCTCCTTCGAGCCGGCCGAGTCCGCGGGTGCCGGTGCGGTCGTGAACGTCTCTCCGAACGTCCAGGACTTCTCCGGAACCGCCGCCCTCGTCGAGCAGACGAGCCCCGAGACGTCCGGCCCGGCCATCGAGGACGCCGACATCCTCGTCACCGGTGGCCGTGGCCTCGGTAGCGCTGACGCCTTCGACATCGTCGAGGCACTCGCCGCCGCCCTCGGTGGCGCCGTCGCCTCGACCCGCGCGGTCGTCGACTCCGGCTGGTACCCGTACGCCACGCAGATCGGCCAGACCGGCAAGGTCGTCTCGCCGAAGCTCTACCTCGGCTGCGGCGTCTCCGGTGCCATCCAGCACAAGGTGGGCATGCAGTCGTCCCAGACGATCGTCGCGATCAACAAGGACGCCAACGCACCCATCTTCGACTTCGCGGACCTCGCCGTGGTCGGCGACGTCCACCAGGTCGTGCCCGCTCTCACCGAGAAGGTGAAGGAGCGCAAGGGCTAGGTTCGCTTTATCGTCTTCACGTGGTACCGCGGGGCGCTTCGGCGCCCCGCACCCATTTCGGGGGACGGCTCCGGGTGGAGCCGTCGCCGTGGTGCGACGGGGGCGTCGTCCTCGCGCGCACGGACTGCGTGATGGGAGATCGGCGACTCGGGTCGAGAATGCCGCCACCGGACCGATTCGGGCGCCCTCACCCGGAACGTTAGGACCGCCACACGATTTGCGATTCGAGGAGTAGCATTCTTAGGTCGCCCACACGAGGGTGCGGTCGGTGCCGGTCCGTCCTATGGGATCCGGCCTGACGAGATCCTCTGACGGGTGACCGGGACCGGTCCTCCTCACGGCGGTTCGACCCGTGGTGGTACGTTTCTTAGGGTCACCTAATATTGTCGTGTGGATATCCGTGGACATGCCGGACATCCACCAGCTTTCGGGATGGGCATGTGCTCAGCAACTACCTGATCGGATTACGCGAGGGACTCGAGGCCAGCCTCATCGTGGCGATCCTCGTCGCGTACATCATCCGGTCGGGGCGACGGGACCAGCTCCCGCGCATCTGGGCCGGCGTGGCACTGGCCGTCCTGATCTCGATCGGTTTCGGCGCACTCCTCACCTTCGGGCCCCGCCGCCTCACGTTCGAGGCCCAGGAGGCGATCGGCGGCACGCTGTCGATCATCGCCGTGGGATTCGTCACGTGGATGATCTTCTGGATGGCCAAGAACGCGCGCGGCCTGAGCTCCGAGCTGCACGGCCAGATCGACGAGGCCGTCGAGACGGGGCGGCGCGGCCTCGTGATCATCGCCTTCCTCGCCGTCGCCCGTGAGGGGCTCGAGACCGCGCTCTTCCTGTGGGCGGCGACGCAGGCCACCACGTCGGAGGGGCAATCCAACTGGGAGCCCCTGACCGCGGCCCTCCTCGGCATCGTCACCGCGGTCGTGCTCGGGTACCTGTTCTACCGGGGTGCGCTGCGGATCAACCTCACCAAGTTCTTCGCCTGGACCGGTGCCTTCCTCGTGCTCGTCGCCGGCGGTGTCCTCGCCTACGGCGTCCACGACCTCCAGGAGGCCGGAATCCTGCCCGGGCTCAACAACCTGGCGTTCGACGTGAGCGAAACCATCGCGCCCGACTCCTGGATCGGCACGCTCCTCAAGGGCACCTTCAACTTCTCCCCGGCCACCACCTGGCTGGAGGCCATCGTGTGGATCGCCTACGTCGTTCCGACGATGTGGCTGTTCATCCGAGCCGTCCGCAAGAAGCCCGCACCGGTCGCGAACACCGCGGCCACCGCTGTTCTGTCCGAGTAATGTCAATCTGATGAGAAAGTGACGTCCCTGATGCGAAAGACGATGACCGCCGTGGTGTGCTGCACCGCGGCCGCGCTTGCCTTCTCCGGCTGTGGTCTCACGGAGTCGAACGAGAGCTCCGACGGGAACATCTCCGTCACGTCGACCGACGACGCCTGCGATCTCACCGCGGTTGAGGCCCCCTCGGGGAACCTCTCCTTCTCGGTGAAGAACGAGGGCTCCCGGGTCACGGAGTTCTACCTCTACGGTGCCGACGGTCTGCGAATCGTGGGCGAGATCGAGAACGTCGGCCCCGGTCTCAGCCGCGACCTCGTCGTCAAAGCCGCCCCCGGCGACTACATCACCTCGTGCCGCCCCGGCATGAAGGGCGAGGGCATCCGCTCGGACTTCAAGGTCAACGACTCGGGTGAGGACGTCCAGATCGCCGGTGTCGATCAGGCCACCATCGACCAGGCCGTCGCCAGCTACACGGCGTATGTCCGCGACCAGGCGAGCCAGCTCGTCGACCAGACGACCGCATTCGTCGACCTCTACAAGGCGGGCAAGGACGACGAGGCACGCGCGCTCTTCCCAGTCGCGCGTCAGCACTGGGAGCGCATCGAGCCCGTCGCTGAGTCCTTCGGTGACCTCGACCCCAAAATGGACCTCCGTGAGGCGGACCTCGAGGCCGGCCAGAAGTGGACCGGCTGGCACCTCATCGAGAAGGACCTCTGGCCGCCGGCGTCCGGATACACGCCGCTCACCCAGGCTCAGCGGGTCGCCTACGCCACCGACCTCCTCGCGAACACCAAGACCCTCAACACCCGCGTCCAGAAGCTGGAGCTGACGATCGACCAGATCGGCAACGGCTCGAAGGGCCTGCTGGACGAGGTCGCGAGCGGCAAGATCACGGGTGAGGAAGACATCTGGTCGCACACGGACCTCTACGACTTCCAGGCCAACGTGGACGGCGCACGCGTCGGCTACGAGGACCTGAAGCCGCTCCTCGACGTCAAGGACAAGGCGCTCTCGGAGGAGATCCAGAAGCGGTTCACCGAGCTGCAGGCGCTGCTCGACGACTTCCGGAGCGGCGACGGCTTCGTGTTCTACGACACGGTCACGGAGGCACAGCGCAAGCAGCTCTCCGACGCCGTGAACGCGCTGTCCGAGCCGCTGTCCAAGATGACGGGCGCCATCACGCTGTGATGAGGTGACGATCGGAGTGTCGATGTCGGAGGCACCATGGACGGATTGACCCGCCGCGGACTCATCGGAGGCGCGGCGGGAGCCCTCGTCGCGGGGTCGTTCATCGCCGGGCGCGCGCTCGGCGGTGACGACACCCCGGTCGACGAGGGCGCGTCCTACGCGTTCTACGGTGAGCATCAGGCCGGCATCGTCACCCCGGCGCAGGACCGGTTGCACTTCGCGTCCTTCGACGTCACCACGAACTCGCGCCGGGAGCTCGAGGCACTGCTCAAGTCGTGGACGGCGGCCGCCGCCCAGATGACGGCCGGTGAACTCGTCGGCGGGGGAGCCGCGCAGAACTACGACGCACCGCCCGCCGACACGGGTGAGGCGCTCGGCCTGCCCCCGTCCGGACTGACGATCACCTTCGGCTTCGGTCCGACGCTGTTCGCCAAAGGGGGGAAGGACCGGTTCGGCCTGAGGTCCCTGCGACCGGCGTCTCTCGAGCGTCTGCCGCACTTCCCGGCCGACAACCTGGATCCTGAGCGCTCCGACGGAGACCTGTGCGTGCAGGCCTGCGCGGACGACCCGCAGGTCGCCGTCCACGCCATCCGCAACCTGGCCCGGCTCGGGTTCGGCACCGTCGCCATCCGCTGGGCGCAGCTCGGCTTCGGACGCACGTCGTCCACCACGCGCAGTCAGGAGACGCCCCGCAACCTGTTCGGGTTCAAGGACGGAACCGCCAACATCCGGGCCGACGAGACGGAGGCCCTCGACGACTTCGTCTGGGTGCCGAAGGACACCGAGCCCGCCTGGTTCGCGGGTGGCACCTATCTGGTGGCCCGCCGCATCAACATGCGGATCGAACCGTGGGATCGCACCAGCCTGCGCGAGCAGGAGGGGCTGATCGGCCGCACCCGGGTGGACGGGGCGCCGCTCTCGGGCGGATCGGAGTTCACCGAACTCGACCTTGCAATGAAGGGGAACGACGGGCCGATCATCCCCGCTGACGCGCATGTCCGGCTGGCGCACCCCACCGTCAACGACGGCACCCGCATGCTTCGCCGGGGGTACAACTTCACCGACGGCGCCGACCGGCTCGGACGCCTCGAGGCCGGACTCTTCTTCATCGTCTTCGTCCGGGACCCGGCCGTCCACTACATCCCGATGCAGACCCGTCTCTCGCGCGACGACGGGCTGATGGAGTACCTGCAGCACACCGGTTCGGGCCTCTGGGCGGTGCCTCCCGGCGTCTCCTCGGGGCAGTGGATCGGCGAGTCGCTCTTCGCCTAGGCAGGTCATTCCGCGGGGACGTGGACCACGCCGCGGGACCGTGGAACCACTCACCGTGACGTCCTGAATCCGTGACCGGCGCGAACCCGGTTTCGACTCGCAGTCCAGGTCCGGCAGGACTCACGAGGTTTTGTGGGAATTTCCACTTCATGACGATGACCGGAAAGGCCTCGACGTCCGTCGGACGGCGGATGCGGGGTGCGCTCGCCCGAGATCGCCTCGCGGGTGCTGCGGCCGACCAGGCGCGGCAGTTCGCGTTCTGCCGCTGGCTGTGGGTGGCGCGTCACGCCCTCATCGGTGCCATCCTCGTCGTCGGTCTCTCGGACGGGACGTTCGACCGGTCCGACGCGCTCATGGCCGGGTTCGCGGTGTTCGGCATCGCGGCGAACACGCTTCGCGTCCGCGTGCCCCGGGTCGCGGGGTGGGTCACGGTCGTCGACGTCGTCCTCCTGTCGGTCCTCGCCGCCGTGGGACTCCCGGCCGCGGCCGTCCTCACCGTCGCGGTCGTCATGCTGGGCTGGGGCGCGACCTTCCGCCCGCTCGTCGCGGCGGGCACCTACGTGGGCGTCGCGACCGCCGTCATCCTCCTGTACACGGTGGGGGATCGGCCCCCGCTCTGGCTCTCGGTCGTGGCCTTCTGTGCCGCGACGGCCCTCCTCACCGTCCGCGCCGTGCGTGTCAACACCGGCGCCCGGACCATCGGTGAGCACGAGGAGCTCCTCTCCCGCCACATCGACGCCGTCATCTGGGAGGAGATCCCGGGCGGCGGGCTTCGCGTGGCCCCGTCGGCGGAGCGGCTCTTCGGATACCCGGTGGACTTCTGGAAGGACCCGGCGTTCCTCCGATCGATCCACCACCCGGACGACCGCGTCTCCTTCGCCTCGCTCGTCGCCGGTGATCCCGCACCCGTACTGACCTTCCGCGTCCGCCACGCCGAGGGCGGCTGGCGATCCTGCGAGGCGCACGTCTCGTCGGTCACCGACCGCCACGGACGCCACCTCTTCCACGCCGGCGTCCTCGTCGACCGCACCCGCCAGGTCGACATCGAGAGCGAGGCCGCCACGCTCGGCCACGTCGTCATGACCTCCCCGGTCCCCCAGATGCTCCTGCGGCTCTCGGAACGGGGCCAGTGGGTCGTCGCGTCGATCAACACGGCCTGCGCGGAGACGATGGCGGGGCTGTCGGTCGTCGGTGCCCGCCTGTCGACGATCGCACGCTCCCGGGCGTCGCTCACCCACGTCGCCGAATCCCTGTCGCGGGACCGGCACGGAGAGCCCGTCGCGTCCGCCGAGGTCACCGAGGCCGACGGCCGCGTCTTCATGGTCAGCGTGCGTCGTCTCGACCATGCGAGCTGCACCGTCGACTTCATGGACGTCACCGAGCGCGTGAAGGCCGCGCAGCTGCTCTACGACCAGGCCCGCCGCGACGAGCTCACCGGGCTGCCCAACCGTCGCGCGCTGACCGAGCACCTGGCCGGACGGCTCGGCGAATCCGGGAGCGAGGCGGTCGCCCTGCTCTCCATCGACCTGGACGCCTTCAAGGAGATCAACGACGCCCTCGGCCACGAGACCGGGGACATGCTCCTGCGCGAGCTCGCCACGCGGATCGTCGGATGCCGTCCCGCGGGCGACGGATACGCCTGCCGCATCGGCGGCGACGAGTTCGCCGTCGTCGTCACGGGAATGACCGGTGAGGACGCCCGGGCCGTCGCCGGGCAGATCAGCGAGGCGATCAGCCGTGCCGTGCACCTGGGCGACCTGCGCCTGCGCGTCCGCGCCAGCATCGGCATCGCGACCGCACCCGCCGACGCCGACACGGTCGACGAGCTCATCCGCCGCGCGGACGTCGCCATGCACCGCGCCAAGGCCAACGGGGCCGGGGTGGAGGTCTACGAGCCCCACATGGACCCGTTCGCATCGGGAAAGCTCGCCCTGGTCGCGGATCTCGAGACCGTCCTCGCGTCCGACGGCCTCGACGTCTACCACCAGCCGCTGATCGACGTCATGACCGGACGGATCGTGGGCTCGGAGGCGCTCGCCCGCTGGTTCCACCCGACGGAGGGGGCCATCTCCCCGTCGGTGTTCGTGGACCTCGCCGAGAGCTCGGACCAGATCCGTTCGCTGACCCGCTGGGTCATCCGCCGCTCGCTCGCCGATCTGCGCGAGGTCGGCCGCCTGGACCCGGACTTCGTCATCTCGGTCAACCTCTCGGTGCGCAACCTGTATGAGGCCGACCTCGTCAGCTGGATGCGTGACGCGCTGGCCGAGTACGGCATCGGTCCGGGGCGCCTCGTGGTCGAGATCACCGAGGACAGCGTCATGGAGGACCACGCCGCCGCCATCGAGGCGCTGGAGGGGCTGCGTGCGATCGGCGTGGAGTCGTGGATCGACGACTTCGGCACGGGGCACTCCTCGTTCTCCCGCCTGCGCCACCTCCCGGTGGACGGCGTGAAGATCGATCGCTCCTTCGTCGCGGAGGCCACCACCGAACGCGAGCGTGTTGTCCTCCGCAGCATGATCGAGCTGGTCCACTCCCTCGGCCTCAAGGTCATCGTGGAGGGCGTTGAGTCCGAGAGCTCGATGGCCGCGCTGACGAGCTACGGCGCCGACCGCGTCCAGGGGTATCACTTCGGCCGTCCCGAGCCGGTCGCGACCCTGCGCGAGCGCGTCACGCGGCAGATCCTCGTCCGCGGCTGAGGCCGCTCCGGCGGGCCGTCCCGACGAGGACGGCGAAAGCGCGCTAGACTGCGGGGTCGGTCGTCGCCACACGTCAGAGAGGCACCATGAAAACGGAGATCCACCCCGAGTACGTCATCGCCGAGGTCAGCTGCACCTGTGGCAACACCTTCACCACCCGGTCGACGAAGCCGGAGATCCGCGTCGAGATCTGCAGCAACTGCCACCCCTTCTACACCGGCCGTCAGAAGCTGGTCGACACGGGTGGACGCGTCGAGCGCTTCCAGCGCAAGCTGGCCCGTCGTCAGCAGAAGCCCTGATCCATCGCCTGGCACGCCCCGTCTCGACGGGGCCGCAGGTCCGTCGGCGGAGGTGATCTGAGGTGAGCGACGAGGTCACGGGAAAACTCGTCGACCAGGTCGAGGCGACCCGCATCGAGCTCGAGACCGCGATGGCGGATCCCGAACTCGTCAGCGATCGCGTGCGCTTCGCCGAGGTCAACCGCCGCTGGAGCGGCCTCTCGCAGGCGTTCGAGCTCGCGGCCCGCTACCGGGACGCGCAGGGGCAGGTGGCCGAGGCCACCGAGCTGCTCGAGGCCGATGACGACGAAGACATCCGCACCATCCTCCGCGAGGCGGAGAGCGAGCTCGACACGCTGGGTCCCGCCATCCGCGAGGCCATGGTCGAACCGGACCCCAACGACGCGCGGGACGTGATCGTCGAGATCCGCGCCGCGGCAGGCGGGGAGGAGGCGGCCCTCTTCGCGCGCGATCTCCTCGACATCTACTCCAAGTACGCCTCCACCCGCGGGTTCCGCACGGAGCTCATGGGATCGAGTCCGGCCGACGCCGGCGGATTCAAGGACGTCAGCCTCGCCATCAAGGGTGCCGGCGCCTACTCGGTGTTCAAGCACGAGGGCGGCGTGCACCGGGTGCAGCGCATCCCCGCCACCGAGAGCCAGGGGCGCATCCACACCTCCACGGCCACCGTGGCGGTCATGCCCGAGGTCGACGACGTCGAGATCACGATCGACCCCAACGACCTCAAGGTCGATGTCTACCGCTCCAGCGGCCCCGGTGGTCAGAGCGTCAACACCACCGACTCCGCGGTCCGCATCACCCACCTGCCGACGGGCCTCGTCGTCTCCATCCAGGACGAGAAGAGCCAGCTGCAGAACAAGGAGAAGGCGCTGCGCGTCCTCCGCGCACGCCTGTACGAGCGCGCCATCGCCGAACAGATGGCCGAGCTCTCCGCCAATCGCCGGGGGCAGCTCGGGTCCGGCGACCGCTCCGAGAAGGTCCGCACCTACAACTACCCGCAGGATCGCGTCACCGACCACCGGGTCAACCTCAGCGTCGCCCTCCGCGGGCAGGTGCTGGAGGGGCAGCTCGACCGGGTGACCGAGGCCCTGCAGGCCGAGGAGCGTCGACTCCGGCTCGCGGACATGGCAGACTCCGGGACGTGAACCCCGATCTCCTGCGCTCCGAGTTCCTCGGTGTCACCGTCCGATTCGACACCGTCGAGTTCGACCGCGCAGATCTTGCCTCGCTGTTCGCCGACGTCAGCACCTCGTACGACGTGCCGCGACTCGAGTTCACCGACGACGGCGGCGCCACCATGTCCAATCCGGACGGCGCGGAACTCGTCCTGCACCCCACCCAGGCGGCCTGCGGCGGGGTCACGCGACTTGGCTACCGGGAAGGGCGCGAACGCGTCGAGGGTCTCCTGGGCGAGTCGCTCGAGCGCTTCGACGTCGGCACCGTCTGGCTCGAGGACATCACCATCGTCGCCACCTGGGACCTGGAGGACGAGGACGCCGGCCGCCGGCTGATCATCGACGACGTCGTCCGCTTCGACCACGAGCGCCTGGCGCTGCTCGGCGACGAGGACGACGACCTCTCACTCGGCCTGCGCATCTGGCGGTCCCTGGGGGAGGGCAGCATCGACTGCTCCATCGAACCCATGCATGCCGACTCCTCGCGCATCTACCTCCGGGTGGTCTATTCGCAGCGTGAGATCGACATGGACTTCGCCGGTGTGCTGGCGACCATGGACGAGGTCAACCAGTACCTCCGCGGTCCGCTCCGCGAGTTCGTGGTGGCGGTCGCCCGTCAGTAACGACGCCGGACCCCTCGCCATCGGCGAGTTGCTTCAGCGCGCCGCGGGTCTCTTCACCGAGAGGGGCATCGACACCGCGCGCCTCGACGCCGAGCTGCTCCTCGCCGAGACGCTCGAGTGCGAGCGCATCGACCTCTACACCGCGCTGCTGCGTCCGCTCAACCGGGACGAGATCGCCCGCTACCGCGAGCTGGTACGGCGCCGGGCCGGGCGCGAGCCCGTGGCCTACATTCGCGGCCGGCGCGGCTTCCGCTATCTCGAGCTCACGGTGTCGCCGGACGTCCTGATCCCCCGTCCCGAGACGGAACTCCTCGTGGAGTGGGCGATGGAGTGCGCCGGCGAGGGCGCGCACGTCTTGGACTGGGGCACGGGCAGCGGGGCGATCGCGCTCGCTCTGGCCACCGAACGACCCGACCTCGCGGTCACGGCCGTCGAACGCTCCGAGGCGGCTCTGGCCGTCGCGCGGGGCAACGATGCCGACGGGCGGGTGGAGTGGGTCCACTCGGACGGTACGGACGCCCTCGACGACAGCCCGTTCGACCTCATCGTGGCCAACCCGCCGTACCTCGGCGACGGCGAGATGGACGGGGTGGAGCCCGAGCTCTCCTTCGAGCCGCGCGATGCCCTCGTCTCCGGTCCGACCGGCCTGGAGTGCCACGAGCGCATCGTCGGAGAGGCCGCTTCGGCGCTCAATGCGGGGGGAACGCTGCTCATCGAGATCGGGATCGGCCAGCACGGCGCCGTCGCGGAGATGATGGCCGGCGCCGGATTCACCGGTGTGGAGACACGGCGGGACCTGGCCGGGATCGAGCGCATCGTCGGAGGGGCCCGCCCGTGAGCGACGACCTCGGGCGGCTCGTCGCGGTGCTGCGGGAGGGCGGCGTTGCCGTCGTTCCCACCGACACGGTGTATGGGCTCGCCTGCGCCCTCGACGTGGACGGCGCCGTCGAGCGTCTCTACGAGGTGAAGGGCCGCGACCGCGGCCAGCCCTGCCAGGTGCTCTCCTACGACGGCGAGCGCGCCCTGGCGGCCGTGGGGGAGATGGACCCCGCCGTCGAAGCCGTGCTGCGGGCCGTCCTTCCGGGGACCGTCACGTGCATCGTGGCCGATCCCGCCGGCCGGTTCGCGGCCGCGTCCGGGACGGCCGTCGGCTCGGTGGGGGTCCGCGTTCCGCTGATGCCGGAGGCGTTCGGCACCGTCGAAGGGCTCCTGGTGGCGACCAGCGCGAACGCGCCGGGCGGCCCGTCGCCTTCGTCCGTCGCGGACGTGCCCGCCGACCTCATCGCCCGCGTCGACCACGTCGTGGACATCGGTCCGCTCCCCGGGACGGCGTCGTCGGTCATCGACCTCACGGATCTCGACGCCGGCGTGCGGGTTGTACGCGCAGGACCCGACATGGACGACCTCTTCGACGTCCTCGACGGCCTGGGCCTCTGGGTGCGCCGCTGACGAAGAGGTGTCTTCCGCGACCGCGCATAGACTCCCGTGACCCGTCGGCGACGAGGGCAGGACCCCGACCCATGATGAATCCATCCGCCATCCGTGCCGTTCCCGGGCACACCGGGCCGTCAGAGATCGTCACACGCCGCCGCGGTGGCGTGACCCGGTCGACGTCCACCCCGCTCACGATCGGGGGCCGTCGATGACCGATACGAATCCGGGGCTCGTGGTGGTGACCGGGGCGTCATCCGGTATCGGCCGCGCCTTCGCCGAGCACTACGCCCGCGAGGGGCATCCCCTCCTTCTCATCGCTCGCCGCGAGGAGCGGCTCCGCTCCCTGGCCCTCGCACTCGCCGGTGAGTACGGCGTCGAGGTCGGGTTCGCGGTCGCGGACCTCGGCACCGCCGACGGGCGCCAGGCCGCCCGGGAGGCCGTGGACGCGGTGCGCGCCCTCGAGGTGGTCGTCCTCAACGCCGGATTCGGCGCCGTGGGCACGGTGGCCGAGCTTCCCCGGGAGCGTCAGACCGAGATGGTCGCCGTCAACTGCGAGGCGGTCGTCGACCTCGCCGCGCACGTGCTGCCGCGCCTCATCGCCCAGCGCAACGGCACCGTCATCGTCGTGTCGTCCGCCGCCGCGTGGCAGCCCATCCCGAACACGGCCACCTACGCGGCCACCAAGGCGTTCGAGCTCTCGTTCACCGAGGGGCTGGCCCACGAACTCCGCGGAACCGGCGTCCGGGCGATCGCGTGCTGCCCCGGCCCCACCGTCACGGAGTTCGGTGCCGTCGCGGGCGGGGTGAGCGCTCCGTCGTGGGTGCCGTCGCTGACGGCGGACGACGTGGTGCGCGAGACGATCCGCGGTATCGAGCGGGGACGGGTCCGCGTGAAGGCCGGGATCTCCGCGAAGCTCTCGACCGTGTTCGCGTCGCTTCTGCCCCGCAGGCTCGTCGTATCGGTCGCGGGAATGCTCCACAGGCGTGTGCGCGATCACCGTTCACAGTGAAGGGAACGGGGCCCTGCCCGTAGAATTGTCAGACGCGCTCTTCCTGAGGGCGCGGAGACACCCATGACCAACACGCTCATCCCCGTCATCTGTGCGGTGGTCGCGCTCGTTGCGGCAGCTCTCCTGACGCCCCTCGCGGCCCATCTCGCACGTCGTGTGGGTGCGGTCAGCCAGCCGGCCGGACGCAACATCCACGACGTCCCGATGCCGCTTCTCGGCGGTCTCGCGATTCTCGCCGGATTCCTGATCCCGGTCATCTACTACCTGCCGCTCTTCGACACCCCGTCGAAGGGGCTCATCGGCGGGGCGATCGTCGTCTGCTTGATCGGGGCGCTGGACGACATCTTCGACCTCAATCCCGCCCTCAAACTGGCGGGCCAGATCGGAGCCGCGGTCATCCCGGTGGCCGCCGGACTCACGATCGACCACATCACGGTGCCGTTCCTCGGCGCGGGTGATCTCGGCCCGGCCCAGTACCCCGTCACCATCCTCTGGTTCGTGGCCCTCACGAACATGATCAACTTCATCGACGGGATGGACGGGCTCGCCGCCGGGGTGTCGGCCATCGGGCTCACCACCTTCGCCGTGCTCGCCGCGTCGCTCGGCCGCTCGGTTCCGGCCATCATCGCCGCATCACTCGCCGGTGCGGCCATCGGCTTCCTCCGGCACAACTTCCACCCCGCGCGCATCTTCATGGGCGACGCCGGTTCACTCCTCCTCGGTTTCGTCGTGGCGGGGGTCGCGGTGAGCGGGGTGATGAAGAGCGCCGCCGCCCTGGCCATCGTCCTTCCCATGATCGTGATGGCGATCCCCATCCTCGACACGTCGTTCGTGGTGCTGAAGCGGCTCAAGTACGGGATGCCCGTGTACTCGGCCGACCGCAGCCACTTCCACCACCGCTTCTTCAGCATCGGATGGGGCCAGCGGAGGACGGTGCTCGCCATGTACGTGTTCTGCTCGATCATGAGCGCCGTCGCCATCGTGATCAGCTTCCGCTGGGGCGGGTGGATCGGCATGACCATCGCCTCGGTCGTCGCCATCGCGGCCGCCGTGTATCTCATCTACCTGCTCGAGATCCTCAAGTGGAACGGCACGCCGCTGGTGGAGATCGTCCGTCGACGTCGTGGCGTCAGCACCGCATCGACGGAGACGCAGCCCAGGTAGCCGTCCCCGGGTCGATCCGCGCACCATCCACGACGGAACGGTCGGGGTGGCGGCCGTTTCCCCGCCACCCCGACCGAGGCACGACACTAGGAGAGGGGCACCCAGGTCCCGTCGTCCAGGGTCGTGAGGTCCCGGGCGACAAGGCCGCCGTCCGAGAGCGTGTAGAGCGTGTCGCCGATGACGAGTGAGCGGGTGATCCGCCCGCTCGCTGCGGACGGGCCCTGGGTGAGCGGCGTCGCGTCGCCGATCCCCGCCTCCGTGATGCGGAGCGCGATGGCCGAGGCCCTCGCCGGGCCGCCGATCCGCTCCTCATAGCCGACGGCGAGCGGGATCACGGCCGTGGAGGTGGGCTTCCACCACAGGAACGCGTGGTGGTCCCACTCGACCTCGGAATACGCACCGGGCGCCGTCCAGTTGGAGACCCGCCGCGGGCTCTCGGGGTCGCTCACGTCGAAGAGCGAGACCTGGGTCCCCAGCTGGCGCCCCTGGTCGGTGGCGTCCTGGCCGACGCCGATGACGTGGTCCTCGTCGACCGGGTGGAGGTAGGCGGAGTAGCCGTTGATCTTCAGTTCTCCCGTCGTGCGCGGGTGGGCGGGATCGGACAGGTCGACGGTGTAGAGCGGGTCGGTCTGGCGGAAGGTCACGACGTAGCCGCGCTCACCGATGAAGCGGACCGAATGGATCTGCTCGCCCCGTCCCAGGCCGCTGACGCGGCCGATCTCATCGAGGCGCCTGCCGTTGAGGCGCAGTGTGGTCACCATGCTGTCGCTGGACGTCCTCGGCGCCGGGCTCACCATGGAGTCCTCCGCCATAGCGATCATGGAGGGCTGCCGGGTGGTGGCGACACGGAGGACACCGTCGTGCTCGTCCATGGAGAACTGGTTCAGGAGTGAGCCCTCGACACCGCCGGTGGCCCGATAGTCCGTGCGATTGCGATCCGACACGTCGAACACATGGATGCGGGTCGTGGCACGGCCGCCGTCGTCCATGTCGTAGCCCGTGACGTAGAGGTTGTCCTCCGACATCATCGTCGTGCCCGCCGCGCCCATGACGGTGTCCTGGTCGATGGGGCGGGCGCCCCGGGCGGGGTCGATGGTGAGCACGGTCACCGTGCCGACGTCCTTCGATCCGTCCGTCGGACGGCTGACCGTGGTGCACGGCGTCGGGATCTCGTCCCCGACCGGTTTACCGGTCGCGTCCTCCAAACGGTAGGAGGGCAGCCAGTCGGATGCCGGCATCGCCCGTACCTCCCGCGCGGCGAGCGCACGCTCGACCGTCCCCGAGAAGCCCGTCCGGTACGAGGCCGGGTAGCGCGCCGGAGCGCCGTTCAGCACGACGCGGACGGTGCCGTCCCGAAGGCGCGCCGATGAGTAGTCCGAGGTGGTCGACATCCGATCCGTGACCCTCATCGCGGCGGGGTCGCTCACGTCGACGATCGAGATCACCGTGCGCGGGGCCGGTGCGATCTCACGTCCCGTGACGTCGTCCGGGCTCGTCGCGACCGGACCGGACGCGGAGGTCCACCTGGTCCCGATCACGAGGAGGCGGTCGCCCGAGAGGATCAGGGCGGTGGGCGTCATGGTCTCGGGAAAGGCCAGTGATCCGACGACGCGCGGGCGATCGCCGGACGCGTCCACCGCATGCAGCCTGCCCCGGGCGATGGCGAAGATCCGTTTTCCGTCGGTCTTGACGATGTCGGGCTCGTCGATGCCGGCGTACTGGACGTTCGTCGTCGAGTGGTCCGCGGCGGCCTGCGCGGTGCCGGCGGCCTCCCGGCCCGATGTATCGGCCCCCGAGCTCTGGAGGGTGTCGACCGGCATCGGGATCCCGCGTCCGATCGGTGTTGACATGCGCGCGATGGTCGCGTCGGCGGCGTAGGCCCGCAGATCCTCGCAGGCGGAGAAGGGCTCCAGATGCCCGTCGGCGGCCCGGGCCTCGTCGCCCATGCCGAGGCCCAGGGGGATGGCGACCGCCGCGCCGACGGCGGCGACGGCGACTGCGGGGCGGGCCCAGTGCTTCGGGGTGGTGCTCATCACGGTCTCCTCGTGGTGGATGTCGTGGTGTGTACGCCACGCTCACCGCGGCCGTCACACGAGGTGGAGGACGGGGAGGGGAGGGTGCTTCCCGTCTCCGGTGTAACCTCTGGACCAGTGACCGACTCGCCGGGCCTTCGCATCGCGATGGTGACCGAGTACGCCTATCCGATCCTGGGCGGCATCTCGGAACACGTCCACTTCCTCTCGCGCGAGCTCGTCGCGCTGGGCCACGACGTGACCGTCGTCACCGGTCGCTCGGCCAAGCGCGAGGTCCTCGAGGAGATCGACGGCCGCGCCCTGCGCGACCACGGATACCGCACTCACCGCCTGGGGCGTGCCGTCCCGATCCCGCAGAACGGATCGGTCGCCCGCCAGACCTGGGTGTTCCCGTGGCGGATGGCCCGTGCCCTGCGCGGCATGGACGTGGTCCACGTGCAGGGCCTCGTCGGCGCCCTCAACGCGCGGCAGGCCATCAACCGCGGCTCCGCGCCCGTCACCGTCGGCACCTTCCACACCTACACCGAGAACGGCGAGCACTGGTCCTTCAAGTGGCTGGGCCGGCCGCTCAACCGGACCCTCGGCAAGCTCGACCGCCGCATCGCCGTGTCCCAGGCGTGCATCGACGGCCTCGAGCGCTGGTTCGGCGGGGGGTTCGACATCATCCCCAACGGCGTCGACTGCAACCGGTTCCGGCCCCTCACGGCCGACGAGACCTCACCGGAGGGTCCGCAGCGCATCCTGTTCGTCGCGCGGCTCGAACCGCGCAACCAGCTGGGGCACCTCCTGGAGGCCCTGGCGATCCTCCGTCGCCGTGGGCGCGACGTGGTGGTCCAGGTGGCGGGCTCGGGACCGATGAAGAATCACGATGAGGCTCTGGCCCGGAAGCTGGGCGTCGCCGACCGGGTGGAGTGGCTCGGCCTTATCCACGAGGAGCTGCCGCGCCGGTACCGCGAGGCCGCGGTGCTGGCCGCCCCGTGCACCCTCGCATCCTTCGGCGTCATCCTCATCGAGGCCGCCGCCAGTGGCATCCCCATCGTGTGCGCCGACAACGTGGGCTTCCGTCAGGTCATCCGCGACGGCATGCCGGGCCGGTTCGTCCCGATGAACGACCCCGCCGCTCTGGCCGACGGCCTCGACGAGGTGCTCGGCGACTCCGGTCTGCGGGCCGACTGGGCGACGCGCGGTCGCGCCGTGGCCGTCGAGCGCTACGCCTGGTCGGGGGTCGCGAGGCAGGTCAGCGATCTCTACTACGAGACGCTCGAGGCCAAGGGACACCGGAAATCGGGCCGCCGGATGCCCTCCGAGCCCGCATTTCGCGGCTGATCCGCTCCTCCGCCGGTCTGTTTCGGAGACCGAAGGTACCGAAACAGCGAGCAGGTCTTTTGCGGTAATAACCGTACAAAGACAGCGTAGATCACCGCTGCGAACCTACGTATTCAATACCGATTGAGGGGCACCCTGGACCCCCCTACCGTCGGGACAGAGCGCAAGCTGCGCCGAACAACGAATACGCGAGGTGATCGATGTCTGCTGACAACGGCAAGAGCCCGAGCACCGCTCCTCCGCGCCCGCCCGCCGAGCGCGTCGAGGACATCATCCGCAAGCGACTTGAGGATGAGCGCGCGAAGCTGATGGAGGAGATGGGCGTCGCCCTTCCGGAGAGGGAGCACTTCGCCCGCCCCGTCGAGCGCGACTTCACGGGCGACCAGCGCGCGCACACCACCATCCTGTTCGGCGGTCTCACGTGGAAGCACGAGCAGCTCATCCGGGGCGCCCTCGCGGGCCTCGGCTACTCCGTGGAGCCCCTCCCGGTGCCGGACGTCCGAGCGTTCCAGCTCGGCAAGGAGTACGGCAACAACGGTCAGTGCAACCCGACCTACTTCACGGTGGGCAACCTCGTCCAGTATCTCCAGAAGCTCGAGGAGGACGGGAAGTCCCGTCAGGAGATCCTCGACAACTACGTCTTCATCACGGCGGGCGCCTGCGGGCCCTGTCGGTTCGGCATGTACGAGGCCGAATACCGCTTGGCCCTGCGCAACTCGGGCTTCGACGGCTTCCGGGTGATGCTCTTCCAGCAGTCCGGTGGCCTCAGCCAGTCCGAGGCCGGTGCCGGCCTGGAGATGAACACCGACTTCTTCCTCGCGATCCTTAACGCGATGAACATGGGCGACCTCGTCAACGACGTCGGGTACCAGACCCGCCCGTTCGAGATCGAGGAGGGCTCCACCACCACGGCGCTGAACGCGGCCATGGACGAGCTCGAGGAGATCTTCGCCACCAAGCAGACCTACGAGCTGGAGGGCGCGAGCGGCACGGTGCTGAAGACGATGCTCCGCGGCAAGGCGGACATGGTCGGCAAGTTCCTCGATCAGCTCTACGGCAAGGAGTACGCGGAGGCGTTCAGCGACCTCGGCCGCAAGCTCGACGAGTCGGTGCAGGTGGATCGCACACTGGTGAAACCGATCGTCAAGATCACCGGCGAGTTCTGGGCCCAGACGACCGAGGGTGACGGCAACTTCAACATGTTCCCGTTCCTCGAGCGGGAGGGCGCCCAGGTTCTCGTCGAACCGGTGGGAACCTGGATCATGTACATGATCC
>CAYOSM010000032.1:0-16959 GCA_964406645.1 uncultured Bifidobacteriaceae bacterium
CCCGAACCCGCCACGCCCGACGAGGTGGTGCTGCGCATGGAGGCGGCACCGCTCAACCCCTCGGACCTGGGCTCACTCTTCGGCGGCGCCGACATGGGCCGGGCGCAGACCACGGGCAGCGCCGAACGCCCGGTGGTCACGGCACCGTTGTCGCCCGCCGCCATGGCGACAATGGCGGCGCGCGTGGGCGAGTCCATGCCCGTGGGCAACGAAGGCGCGGGCACCGTGGTCGCCGCCGGTGCGTCGCCCGCCGCGCAGGCACTGCTGGGCCGCCGGGTGGCGGCGCTGGGCGGCGCCATGTACGCGGAGTACCGCGCCGTCCCGACCGCGCAGTGCCTGCCGCTACCCGAGGGCACGAGCGCGGCCGACGGAGCTTCTTGCTTCGTCAACCCGCTCACGGCACTGGGCATGGTGGACACCATGCGCAGCGAAGGTCACAGCGCGCTGGTCCACACCGTGGGCGCCTCCAACCTGGGGCAGATGCTCAACCGCATCTGCCTGAAGGACGGCGTGCCCCTGGTCAACATCGTGCGCCGGCCCGCGCAGGCGGAACTCCTGCGCGCGCAGGGCGCGACCCACGTGGTGGACAGCAGCTCGCCCGACTTCTCGGCCGAACTGACGGAGGCCATCGCCGCCACCGGCGCCACGCTGGCCTTCGACGCCATCGGCGGTGGCCGGCTGGCAGGGGAGTTGCTGGTGGCGATGGAGACCGCCATCCTGCGCCGGCAGGGCCCGACCTACAGCCGCTATGGCAGCGAGGTGCACAAGCAGGTCTACGTCTACGGCAGCCTGGACCGCGGCCCCATCGAACTTGTGCGTGGCTTCGGCATGGCCTGGGGCGTCGGCGGCTGGCTGCTGTTCCCGTTCCTTGAGAAGGCCGGTCCAGAGCGCGAGAAGCAACTGAAGCAGCGCGTGGCCGACGAGCTGACCACCACCTTCGCGAGCCGCTACACGCAGGAGCTCACGCTGGCCGAGGTGCTGTCGCTCGACGCCATGGCTGACTACGGCCGCATGGCCACGGGAGAGAAGGCGCTGATCCGGCTCGCGCCGGGCTGATGCGACACTCGGAGCACCGGGTACCCCGCTGAGGCGCCCATCCCGGCGGGTCTCGTCGTGACGCCAGCGGGCCGGGGACGATGAGCAGGGTGCTGACGCCGATCGGAACCGGATGGCGAACACCGGCATCGTGCCACCGGGCCTACTCCCGCATCGACCACGCCTGCCGCCACGACAGGCGCCCCTGGGTCTGCAGGAGCGCCCGACGGTAGAGCCGCTCCGCGATCATGACGACGACGACCGCCGTCAGGACGAGGATGCCGATCGAGACCACGGGTTCCCACCACTCGGTCTTGCCGCGTGCCGCCCGCATGGGCATGAGGATCGCGGAGAAGGGCGG
This sequence comes from uncultured Bifidobacteriaceae bacterium, assembly GCA_964406645.1. GTDB lineage: Bacteria > Actinomycetota > Thermoleophilia > Miltoncostaeales > Miltoncostaeaceae > CALMEC01. Next base: position 1,397 of record CAYOSM010000032.1, read on the forward strand.
CACGTACGACAGGATCGTCGCCCACGTGTCGTTCACCGTGAACGCGATGAAGAACATCGCGACCAGGAACACGGTCAGCGGAGTGGACGCGGCCTGCATGTCCTCGCTCCGGGTGGAGAGCGCACCCACCACCGCCCACAGGCACGACAGCAGCAGGAATCCGACGACGAAGAACACGATGAACCACACGATCGCGTCCGAGACCTCGCCCAGGAACGATCCGTAGTCGGTGAACTGCAGGCCGATGATGCCGACCGCGACGTAGAGCAGCGTCTGGCCGAGCGCGAGCACGGCATTGCCGAGGATCTTGCCGGCCAGAAGATGCCGGACGGGGATCTTGGTCGCGATGATCTCGACGATGCGGGACTGCTTCTCCTCCACCACGCTTCCCGCGAGCGACATGCCGAACATGATCGACGACATGTAGAACAGGATCGCGAAGACGAACGCCAGGCCCATTCCCAGCTGGCGCTCCTTCACATCGCCGTGCAGGACGCCGGTCGTCACGGTCGTCCCCGCCGACAGGCTCTCCAGCGACGTGCCTGCACTCGCGGCGTTTCGCCGGAGGACCTCGTACCGGACGGCGTCTCGCGTGACGGCCTCCAGGGACGACGGGACCTCCTCCCTCGCCACGAGCCGGAACCCGTCGGCGACCGGGACGAGCCAGGCGTCCGCGTCACCCTTCTCCACCTCCCGCTCGGCCTCCGCGTCACCGGACGCCGTGCGCACATTCACCCGGACCTTGTCGTCGAGCGACGGCGCGAGATCCGCGACGGTCTTCGCCATCTCCGTGGCCGGCGGCGCCACGGTCACCACGTCGTAGGTCGAGGTCCGGCCGCTGAGAAGCGACTGGATCAGCAGGAAGGCGATGAGCAGCACGGTCATCGCGAGGGTGCTCAGGAGGAACGCGCGGTCGGTCACGCGGACACGGATCTCCCGCCCCGCCACGATGCGCCAGGGGCCCGTCACACCGACACCTCACGGTAGATCTCGGTGAGACTCGGGACCACTCGGACGAACTCGTGTACCGCACCGCGGTCGACGGCCTCGCGCAACAGCAGCTGATCCGCGCCGTCGGTCTGCGTCAGCGTGACGAGAGCTCCGCGCGGTTCCCGCTCGACGGATCGGACGAGCGGGGAGTCCGTGAGCCATGAGACATCCCCGTCCATGACCAGGCGATGATGCACACCGGCACGCTCCCGCAGCTCGTCGACTCCACCGCTGGCGACGACCCGTCCGGCGGCCAGGATCACCACGCGGTCCGACAGCCGCTCCACCAGGTCCAGCTGATGGCTGGAGAAGAGGACGGGGACCCCGCGGCCGGTCTGATCCCGGAGGATCTCGACCATCTGATCGACGGCCACCGGGTCGAGCCCGGAGAACGGCTCGTCGAGGACCAGCGCCTGCGGCCGGTGGATGAGCGACGCGATGATCTGTACGCGCTGCTGGTTGCCCAGGCTGAGCTTCTCGACGCGCTCCGACGCACGCTCGACGAGCCCGAAGCGCGTCAGATAGTCCAGAGCGTCCGACCGCGCCGCCTCGCGCGACATCCCGGAGAGCATCGCGAAGTAGACGAGCTGGTCCAGCACCGACTGTTTCGGATAGAGGCCGCGTTCCTCGGGCATGTAGCCGATGGACCGGCGTTCGGCGGTCGTGATCACGTGATCGTCCCAGAAGACCTCACCGTCGTCGGTCCCGAGCAACCCCATGATCATCCGCATGGTGGTCGTCTTCCCGGCGCCGTTCCCGCCCACGAAGCCGGTGACGGCACCGTCCGGGACCTGGAACGAGACGTCGTCGACAGCGGTGAGCGCACCGAAGCGGCGCGTGAGGTTTCGGACGTCGATCATGCGGGAGAAGAACGGCTCGGGTCGACTATACGGTCACGCGACGACCGGGTCGGGACCCGCGGGTGCGGTCGACCACCGGGTCCCGAGACGCAGGCGGCGACCGCCGCGGGATCTCCGCGTCCACGTGTCACACCGGTCAGATGCCGGAGCCGGGGATCGAACCCGGACCCCAGGAGGGAGAGGAGTTTAAGTCCTCCGCGTCTACCAGTTCCGCCACTCCGGCAGGGAGCGCATTCAGGCTAATCGACGCATCCGCCGGGTCACCGGCCGAATGTCGCGGCCCCCGGCGTGCGGTCCACCGCGACCCGGCGCATCTCGATGCGCCGTGCCCAGGGCTCGGCGATGATCGGCCAGCGGTCCATGATCTGCGCGTGCCGGATGTGACGGTAGTTCTCGCCCTTGGCGAAGATCATCCGCCGCTCGTCCTGCGGGTTGGTGATCCCCTTCACGGCGTCGGCGAGACCGTCGATGACGTTGACCGCGTCGGCATCGACCGGAGCACCGCCGTCGGGGTCTGCCGGCACGGTGCCGTTGAGATCTGTGGTGTCGTCCGCCATGGGTCGCAATCCTACCGGCCGAGGGACGTCAGGCGAAGTACGACCCCGTCGAGGAGGTCGCGTTCGCTGACCGTGAGATGGTCGACACCCGCCGCCCTCATGGCACCGGCGGCGATGCAGGCGCCCGCCACGACGGCCGGCGCACGGTCCGGATGGAGGCCGGGCACCGAGCGGCGATCCTCGAGCGGCATATCCCCCAGTCGGATGACCATCTCCTCCACCTCGTCGCGAGAGAGGACCGCGCCGTGAACCCGTGCCGGGTCGTATTCGCCGATGGCGATCGCCGCCAGCGTGGTGATGGTCCCGGCGACGCCGATGACCGGCCGACCGGTCCCCAGGAGTTCGAACACCGTGCCCGCCGCCTCCGCCGCCTTCTCGACCAGTGTGGCGCGCTCATCCCGGGTCGGCGGATCCCCGTGCAGGACGTCGTCGGTGGACCGCACGGATCCGATGTCGAGGCTGACCGCGGTGCGCGGCCCGTCCGCGTCGCCGCAGACGAGTTCCGTCGAGCCGCCCCCGATGTCCATGACCGTCACCTCGCCGTCACCGGTCACGGCGAGGCGTGCGCCGACGTAGGACATCTCCGCCTCCTGCGGGCCGGTCAGCACGATCAGATCGGTCCCCAGATGGGCCCGAACCCGGGCGAGCACCTCGTCGCGATTCGGAGCATCGCGGACGGCGCTCGTTCCCACGGCGACGACCTCGTCGGGAGCGAAGTCCCGGAGCCGGGCACCGTAGTCGGCGAGGCATGCGTCAAGGCGATCGAGGGCCTCGCCCGTGACCGTGCCGTCCGGCGCCGCCCCTCGGCGGAGCGCGGTCACGGTGGTGATGCGCTCACCGGAGGGCTCTCCGTCGACGAGGCCCGTGCAGAGGAAGAGCCGGAGCGAGTTGGATCCGATGTCGAGGATGGCCGCGCGCATCCGGGGGCATTACCTCCCGAAGTACTTGATCGGCGAACGCAGCACGGCGATCGCCGTGCTGGCGACGGACACCAGGCGTCCCAGCTCCTGGGTCTGCGCGGAGACCCGCTCGATCGTCGCGGAGAGTTCCTCCTGGTTCGCGGTGATGCCGGCGACCCGTCCCTCGGCCTGCCCGATGCTCTGCGTGAGCATGGCGACATGGGGGTCCACGGTCTTCGTGCTCCCGCGCACCGTCCGATAGAGCGAGATCGACCGCACCGTGATCAGGGTCAGGCCCACCACGACCAGGATCGCCAGCGCGATCAGGGAGATGAGAACGAGATTGTCGTCGATCCAGCCCACGGGTCCATCCTACCGGCCCTCCGCGCCGATGCCGCCGATCGGCAACGGGGCGTTCATCCACTGCATGCGGGACGCCTGCGCGCCCACGGGACGGGTCGCCTGGTCTACTCTGAACGGGCGATGATGAGGATGATCCGACGAAACGCCGAGGGACGCACCTGCGAGATCTGCGGGCGCCGCATGCTCACCGGCGAGAACTATCACGTCATGGACAACAAGGGCCGACGGCAATACCGCCGCTCCGTCTGCGCGCTCTGCCGGCGCCGCGCGCTCACGAGCGGGTGGGAGCCCACGCAGGACGCGGCGACACCCCCGCCCGACACGACCGACACGACCGACACGACCGACGCACCCTAGGCACCGGATCGACCGGCGCACGTGTGCGTACGGGCGGCATGTCCCGTCCCCGCACGACGGGTGACCGCGCCAGACGGTCCCTCCGACTGAAGATTTGGGTCGGGGTGCCGATACAGCGTCCATGCCGCGTACCGACCCCGCCCCGGAGGCACGCCGTCTCTCCGTCGTCGTCCTCCTCGCCGCAGGGCTCACGGCCCTCGTCGCCCTCTGGATCCTCGGTCCCCTCGGCGACGCCGTCCGCCTGCTCAGCGCGGATCCCCAGGACGTGCGCGCGACCCTGGCCGGCCTCGGTCCGCTCGCACCCTTCGCATCCATCGGGCTGAACGTCCTCCAGGCCGTACTCGCCCCCGTTCCCGGCTTCATCGTGCCCTTCGTCAACGGCGTCGTCTTCGGCACCGTCTGGGGCACGATCGTCACCTGGGTCGGCGGTGTCGCGGCCGCGGCGGTGTGCTTCGCCATCGCCCGCACCGTCGGGCGGCGCTTCGCCGAGCGCCTCTGCAACCGGTCCAGGATGCTGGAGAACGCCAACGAGGCCATCGAGCGCCACGGTCTCCCCGCCGTGGTCATCGCACGGCTCCTGCCCGGCATGCCGTTCGACGCCTTCTCCTACATGGGAGGCCTCACCCGCGTGCGGTTCTCCACCTTCGTGCTCGGAACGGCCATCGGGTCCCTCCCCCACGCACTCGCGTACTCCCTCATCGGCGCGCATCTGTCCGTGCCGCTCTGGGTCGGGCTGGCCGTCATGCCGATCGTCGGACTCATGGTCGGCGGCGCCCACTGGGGCGTCTCACGGATCCGTGCCCGTCTCGCCCCGGCGCGCATGACCGGACTCGCCATCACCTCCGCCTCACTTCCGCGCCGCCGGTCGATCGACCGCAACATCGGCGCCACACTCGGCCGCGGCTGCTCCGCCCGGATCGCGCGGGCCGCCCTCGAGCCCAGGTTGCCGGTGCCGGTGCGCGCACCGGTGGTGCAGACCTAGCCCGGAACGCCGAGCACGTTCCGGTAGACCCGCTCGTGGTCACGGGCCGAGCGCTCCCAGGTGAACCGGCGCGCCGTCACGCGCCCTCCGGCCCGCAGCGTCTGGCGCAGGTTGTCGTCGCGTGCCGCGCTCACGAGCGCGTCTGAGAGGGGCGCGGAGTCTCCGGGCGGGACCATGAGGCAGTCGAGGCCGTCGCGGAGGTACTCCCGAAGGACCGGAAGATCGGAGACGACGGCGGGAAGACCCGACGCGAGCGCCTCCAGGACCACGAGACCGAAGCCCTCACGGGTCGACGGGAACGCCAGGACGTCGGCCGCGCGATAGAGCGTCGGCATGGCGTCCTCCGGTACGGCGCCCACGACGAGCACGTCGGTGTCGTCCGCGGGATGCCCCGATGCCCGTTCGACGACGAGGCCCAGCCGCTCGGCGTCGGCGTACCAGGCGTGACGGTACTCGTCGATGTCCGGGGTGGTGCCGCCCTTCCCGGCCACGACGAGCAGCGCGCCGGTCCCCAGCCTCCCCCGTGCGCGTGCGAACGCCTCGAGCAGGAGCCGGCTTCCCTTGCGCGGTTCGATGCCCCCGACGGCGAGGACCACGGGGCGATCACCCCAGCCGAAGGCGGTACCCGCCTCGTCGCGTGTGACGGTCGACCTGGCGTACCGCGCGTAGTCGGTCCCGTTCCGGACGACCTCCGCGGTGATCCCGAACTCCTGCTCGATGCGATCGGCCCAGTGGCGGGAGACGCAGATCCGAGTGTCGACGTCGACGATGGACGCGCGCTGGAACTCAAGGAGCGCGGGATCCGCGTATGCGTTGACGTGATGAATCGTCCGGATGACATGATCGACGAGGCCCTCGTCGCGCAGCTGGATGAGAGCCCGGGCGGCGAGGGCGTCCTCGGCGTGGACGATGTCGACGGGCGGGGCGTCGGCCATCGCCGACGCCAGCGCATCCGCACCGGCCGGGAACCACCTGCTGACAGGGTCACCCGTCGTGTGCGTCGTGGGAACGAGAACGGTGGGGACCGCGACAGGACGGAAGAACTCCGCGCCGCGGTGGCTGAGCGCCCACAACTCCACATCGTGTCCGTCGGCGGCGAGCGCCTCGGCGAGCGAGATGGCGTGGACGACGTCGCCACGGGGAATCGTTGTGTAGACGACCAGCCGGATCCTCAGCTCACACCACCCATCGTCGCGGACGATCCCCCCGAGCGGGTCGGGCGCGCGGGTTCCGGAGGGACGATCAGACCGTATCCTAGTGTCCTTGGTCAGGATCCTCGTTCCCGCCGCCGGCAGGCCATGGAACTGTGCGACGATCGTCCCCATGTCCCGTCTCCGCGCCGTTCTCACCGTGTCCCTCGCCGTCCTCGCACTCTCGGCGACCGCCGACGCGCACGTCGGAGTGACCGCCCCGGCGGCCACCGCCGGCAGCCTCACCACGTTCACCGTCACCATCCCGAACGAACGATCGGATGCGGCCACCGTCAAGGTGTCCGTCCGCGTCCCGTCCGCGTTCGAGCGCGTGACCGCACTGCCGACGGACGGCTGGACGGTGGCGACATCCGCGGACGGAGACGACACCGTCCTCACATGGTCCGGCGGCAGGATCGCGGGCACCGACCGCGTGACGCATCGCTTCCGGGCCGCCGGACCGAGCGCCGGAACCTATTCCGTCCCCGCCGTCCAGACCTATGACGACGGCCAGGTCGTCCGGTGGATCGGCGGAGAGGGCGACGAGTACCCCGCACCGGTCGTCACCATCGGGGCGGGAGGACAGGCGGTGCAGACCACTCCGACGCACGAGATCCCCGCGGAGACCACCACGGACGGCACGACGACGACCGCGGCGGACACCGGCGGCGGGAACACCGGCTGGTACGTGCTCGGCGGCGCCGTGATCGTGCTCGCGGGGGCAGGGACATGGGCCCTCACCCGCAGACGCCGCACCGACTGAGCGCCGCGCCGATACGCTTGGTCCTCGCCCGCCCATGAGGAGGACCTGAAGTGCACGATCGCGTCGTCGTGAAGCCCGGTTCCAAGGTGGACCTCGACGAGTTCCCACCGGATGACACCCTCGGCCTCAAGGACAAGGAGGCGACCCGCATCGCGACGGCGGCGCTGGGAGAGGAGCTCGCCGAGCTCGGCGGCCTTCTGACGGCGACGCGGGCGCGCGGCGTGCTCGTGGTGATCCAGGGGATGGACGCTTCCGGCAAGGACGGGACGGTGAAGCAGTGCATCGGGCCGCTCAACCCCTCGGCCGTCGACGTGACGTCGTTCAAGGCGCCCACCTCGGCGGAGCTCGCCCACGACTTCCTGTGGCGCGTCCACCACGTGTGCCCGCCGAGGGGGGGGTTCGCGGTGTTCAACCGGTCGCACTACGAGGACGTGCTCGTCGCACGCGTCGAGAACCTCGTGCCGAAGAAGCAGTGGGAGAAGCGGTACGACGCCATCAACGCATTCGAGAAGAACCTGGTCGACGAGGGCACCATCGTGATCAAGTTCTTCCTCCACATGAGCCGTGACGAGCAGGCCGTCCAGCTCCAGGAGCGCCTCGACGATCCGACGAAGAACTGGAAGTACAACGCCGACGACCTGAAGAAGCGGGATCAGTGGGACGAGTACATGACCGCCTACACGGCGATGTTGGAGAAGACGTCGACGCCGTGGGCCCCGTGGCACGTCGTCCCCGCCGACCGGAAGTGGGTCCGCAACTTCATCGTGAGCGACACCCTCGTCGATGCCCTGAAGGGGCTGAAGATGAAGTGGCCGGTGCTCGATTCAGAGATCCGGAAGACCATCATCGTGTGACACCGCGCATTTCCGTCTCCGGTGGCGGCGGTGTGACGACGGTGGGTGCTCCCGCCGGGGGACGGGCTCCGATGTCCGCGCTCCGGCTAGCCTCCCTCGTCGTGAATGTGCCCGTTCCCATCGCCGGCGTGGTCTTCGACTGCGACGGCCTCCTGCTCGAGACGGAGACGCGCTGGACGATCGCGGAGGAGATCGTGTGCGCCGACCACGGGACCGCGTTCACCATGGACCTCAAGCGCATGATGCTCGGATCGAGCATCCCGAGGGCCGGCGTGATGCTCGCGGAGTGGTGCGGCCATCCGCCCGAGGAGGGCCCGCGCTTCGCGGACGAGCTGCTGGTGGCGTTCCGGCGCGCGGTGGACGAGCACGGCGTCGAGCCGCTCCCCGGCGTCCTCGAGATCCTGGACGCGCTGGCGGGCCGTGTGCCGCTCGCGGTGGCCTCGAACAACGCCGAGCCGGAGACCCGGCGCACGCTCAGCCGGAGCACGATCCCGGACGTCTTCGAGGCCTTCTGCTGTGCCGGGAACGGGCTGCCGGCGAAGCCCGCGCCCGACATGTACATGGCGGCGTGCCACGCCATCGGCGTCGAGCCCCGTGACGTCGTGGCCTTCGAGGACTCGATGCCGGGTGCCACCGCGGCCGTCCGCGCCGGGATGCGGGTGATCGGCATCCCGTCCACGCCCGGCGTGATCCTCGAGACGCCCGTCGTCCTCGGGACGATGGCCGAGATCGACGCGGATGAGCTCCTCTCCGGGCGGCTGATCCCCCGGCCGGCTTAGCCGAGCCCGAGCCGCTCGCGGATCGTCCGGCGCGGACGGTCGGTCACGTCGGATCCGCCGAACAGGGAGTAGGCGCGGACCGTCACGCGGGGCGCGCCGGCCACGGGCGCCGCACGGACGTTCGCGTCGTTGCCGCCGAAGACGGCCAGGCCGGTCATCGTGACGTCGGCACCCTCCGGGACGAGGACGTCGGATCCGCCGAACAGGGAGATCACGGTGATCGTGACGCCGTCGACCGGGACCACGGCCTCGCAGAGGTCGAGGTCGCTGCCGCCGAAGACGTTCACGACGGTCATCCGCGGGGCGGCGCGCCAGCGACCGCGCACATCGCTTCCCCCGAAGATCCCGAACACGAACGTCCGGCCTCTGGGCGGTGCGGGCGGCGCGACCTCCAGGTCACTCGTCAGAGTGACGATCTCCTCCTGCGTGACGGCACGGGAGACGCCGTCGAGACGCTCGGTGAACTCCTCCAGATCGAGTCGTCCGTCGATGCACGCGGCGCGAAGCCGGGACACCGCCGCATCGCGGTCGGAGTCCGACGCGCGAATCTGCGGTGTCCCGGTCATCCGCCGCTCCGGCTACTTGCGCCGCTTCTTCGGCGGAACGTGGATCGGCCGGCCGAGCGTCACGAGCCCGGCCTCCTTGAAGCCCTCGCTGAGCGTGGGGTGCGCGGCGATGGAGTCCGCGACCGTCTCAATCACAGCTTCCGAGTCGAGCGCGATGAGGCCGGAGTTGACGAGGTCCGTCGCCTGCAGGCCGACGACGACCACGCCGAGGAGCTCACCGGTCGTCGCGTGCGCGATCGTCTTGAAGAAGCCCGTCTTGTCGGCGAACATCGCCGCACGCGCGATGGCCGCGTACGGGAACTGGCCGGTGATGACGTTGTCCGCCCCGTACTTCTCGACGGCCTCCTTCTCGGTGAGACCGACGCCCGCGACCTCCGGATCGGTGTAGATGCAGGAGGGGACCGCGCCGGTGACCTCGGTGCGGTGGCCGGCGATGTTCTCGGCGGCGACCTCGCCCTCCCGGAAGGCGGTGTGCGCGAGCTGCCAGTAGCCGGCGACGTCGCCGACGGCGTAGATGTTGTCGACGCTGGTCTTGCGCGTGGCGTCGGCGATGATGCGCGTCTTCTCGTACTTGACGCCCGCCGCCTCGAGGCCGATGCCCTCGACGTTGGCGCCGCGACCGGTGGCGACGAGGAGGAGGTCACCCTCCACCGATGTCGTCTCGCCGTCCTTCTCGAACGTGAGGGTGACACCGTCCGCGGTGCTCTCGACCTTGGTGGCGCGGGCACCCGTGTGCACGGTGATGCCGGACTTGGTGAAGGCACGCGACAGGGCGGTGATCGCGTCCTGGTCCATCATCGGGATGAGGGAGTCGAGCATCTCGACGACCGTCACCTCGGACCCGAAGTGATTGAAGATGGACGCGAACTCGACGCCGATGACGCCGCCACCGAGGACGAGGAGGCGCTTGGGGACCGACTGCGTCGCGAGGAGGCCGGTGCTGTCGACGCAGCGGTCACCGTCGATACCCTCGACCGGCGGACGCAGCGGACGGGATCCCGTCGCGATGACGGCGTGCTTGAACGTGATGGACTCGCCACCCTCGACGTCGAGCTGGTTGGGGCCGGCGAACGTGCCGACACCGTTCACGACGGTGACGCCGTTGGCCTTGAGGATCATCCCGACCCCACCGACCATGGACTTCACGATCTCGGACTTGTTGGCCTGGACCTGGTCGAAGTCGAGCTCCGGCGCGCCGACCGTGACACCGAGCTTCGGGAAGGCCTCGGAGGCGTCCTTCAGCGCGTGCGCGCTCTGGACCCAGGCCTTGGTGGGGATGCAACCGACGTTGAGGCACGTGCCGCCGAGTTCGCCCTTCTCGACGAGCGCGACCGACAGGCCGAGCTGAGCTGCGCGGATCGCGGCGGGGTATCCACCCGGCCCGCCACCCAGTACTGCGACGTCAACGTCCATCCGTGTTCCTCCAAGCGCTCGCCGATTGTCCCCAGACGATACTTGGCCGCCACCCCAGGAGCCCACTCCGAGGAGGGGCGTGTGTCACCACACGACGGCGGTCTAGCGGAAGGTCATGAGGTGCTCGCCCACGGAGCACCAGAACACGAGGCTGCCCTGCTCGTCGGCGTTGCCGACGCAGTGGCACACGCTGTGATGCTCCTCACAGTCGCGCGTCACGTGCGAAAGGATGCCGTCCTCGCGCACGGGAACGAGGTGGGGAACCGCCGTCTCGTCAATCATGAGCGCTGTCGTCATGGATGCCGTCCTTGTCTGAGGTTGCCGCCTGCCCATCGGATTCGATCCCGTCGTCGGGAACCCTGCTGGCTCCGAGGGTCTCCCAGAGGGCGGCGGCGGCACGCTCGGTGTCCCCCTCCTCCACGAGCGTCTCGAGCACGCCGAGTCCCCGTTGCAGGGCGTCGGGGTCGAGCCCGGGTCGGGTGGCCCGGAGGATGCCGCCGAAGCGGGTGCTCTGCACCGTCTCATCCAGGTTGAAGAGCTCCTCGTGGAGCTTCTCGCCCGGCCGGATGCCGACCACCTCGATGGAGATGTCCCGGCCGGGCTCGTGCCCGGACAGGCGGATCATGTTCTCGGCGAGGTCCATGATGCGGACGGGCTCGCCCATGTCGAGGACGAAGATGTCCCCGCCGTCGGCGATTCCGGTGGCCTCGATGACGAGCTGCACCGCCTCGGGGATGGTCATGAAGTAGCGGGTCATCTGGCGATCCGTCACCGTGACGGGACCGCCGGCCGCGATCTGCTGGCGGAAGATCGGGACCACCGATCCGGAGCTGCCGAGCACGTTTCCGAATCGGACGGCCGCGAACTTGGTGGACGAGCCGCCGCCGCGCGACTCGATGATGCGCTCGCCGAACGCCTTGGTCGCGCCCATCACCGTCTTCGGCTCGACGGCCTTGTCGGTGGAGATGAGGCAGAAGCGCTGCACGCCGAGGCGATCGGCGAGGGCCGACAGCTGCGCCGTCGCGATGGCGTTGTTCGCGATGGCCTCGAGCGGGTTGAGCTCCATCATCGGCACGTGCTTGTAGGCGGCCGCGTGGAAGATCACCGACGGACGGTGCTCGGTGATGATGCGCTCCATCACGATCTCGTCGCGGACGTCCGCGATGACCGGGATGACGCGTCCGCGCGCCGACACCTGGCGGTCGATCTCGAACAGGTTGTTCTCGGCGTGGTCGACCATGACGAGCTTGGCCGGGCCGGCGCGGAGCACCTGCCGGACGAGCTCGGATCCGATGGAACCGCCCGCGCCGGTGATGAGCACGGACTTGCCGTTGAGGTACCGCGACACGCGCTCGAACTCGATCCGCACCGGCGCGCGGCCGAGGAGGTCCTCGACGCTGACGTCGCGCAGCATGCGGACGGTGACCTCGCCCGAGATGAGCTCGGGGAGCCCGGGGAGCGTCTTGCAGGGGACGCCGACCGCGCGGCATGCGTCCGTGATCTCGCGCCGGACGGCACCGGGGGCCGACGGCATGGCGATGATGACCTCGTCGACGGCGGTGTCACGGAGGATGGACGGGAGCTCGGCGCGCGTGCCCAGGACGCGCACACCCTGGACGCGCAGGCCGGCCTTGCGTGTGTCGTCGTCCACGAGCCCGACCGGCGTGTAGCCGAAGGACCGGTTGCGCTGCATCTCGCGGAGCATGATGTTGCCGGCGTCGCCGGCGCCGCAGATGAGAACCCGGCGTCCCTTGCGCTCCACGAGATCCGACCGGGACGGGCGCTCCATGAGGCTGCGCACGGCGAAGCGCGCGCCGCCCACCAGCGACAGCGTCATGAAGAAGTCGAGGACGAGGATGCCGCGCGGAACCGGGACGGCGCGTCCGCTGTCGCGGTGCACCGGCTGCCAGAAGGAGAGCACCGCCGTTATGAGGATGCTCGCGATGACCACGGCGATGACGATCGCCTGGAGATCGCGGATGCTCGTGAACCGCCACCACTTGTTGTAGAAGCGTGCGGCGATGAAGACCGCCAGCTTGATGGCGACGACGACGCCCAGGGTCGCGAGGAACATCTCGCGGTAGACGCCCTGCAGGCCCCCGTCGAAACGGAAGGCGAAGGCGAGCCACCAGGCGAGGACGACCAATGCGGCGTCGGCGGCGATCTGGACGAGACGGTGCGCGTTTCGTCGCCAGCCGCTCGTGCTCGGCAGGACACTCACTCGGGCGAGTCTACCCGCTCCTGCGACGGGGTCCTCACGCGGCGGGGGTGCCGCCCGTGCCCGCCGATCCGGCGGGAACTCCCAGGATGAGGTCGATCAGGAGCTCGGGGTCGCGGAGCGGAGGCGGTGCGGTCCGGTCGCGCGGAACCAGCGCGATCTGGTCCGCGCTGTGGATGCGGGTGAGGCGGCCCTCGTCGATCAGGCTCGTATCGACGGCCCCCAGGGTGCCCGCGAACGGCGTGTAGGCGGGGACGCCCAGGGCGACCGCCTCGCGATTCATCGTCCCGCCGGCGCTGACGACCAGATCGGCGCGCTCGATGAGCGACGGCCCGTCCACCGGACGCTGGGGAACGATGAAATCGCTTCCGAGCAGGGAGATCCTCTGCTCCTCGGTGCGCGGCAGCACCACAGTCTGAATGTCAACTTCAGCGTTAGACATGCGCTGCAGAACCGAGCTGAAGAGTTCCGTGGAGCGTCCCCGGTGATAGAGCGTCACCTCGGGGGCCGGCCGGAGCACCGCCACGAGCGCATCGTCCCGCAGACCGAGCTCCTCGGAGACGGTCGGGTCGGTGGTGTGGTCGGCGAGGTAGTACTCCTCCTTCAGCCCCGGGTATCGCTGGAGCGCCGGGGGCCGCATCCCATAGCGGCGCAGGACCTCCGGGCCGATCGCGTCCGGGACGAGGATCCGCCGGGCCCACCGGCCGTTCCAGTGGTGCATGACGGTGGCGTGCTCGTAGTCGAACATCGTCACCTGGGGCGTCCCGGCGAGACGGGCCGCGACCGGCTGGTCCGTGGAACCGTGCGCGACCGCCAGATCGAACCGCTGCCGGCGCGCGAAGCGGATGAGCGAATCGGTGCGGCCGACCGCGGCACGCGCCTTCCCCGTGAGCCCTCCCCCGCCGTGGGCGCCGACGACCGTGTGCGGGATGCCGAAGCGGTCGAGGAGCCCCACGGTCTGAGCGAACTCACGCGAGGTGACGGTGACCGAGTGTCCCCGCGCCCGGAGGCGCGCGATGAGCGGCCGGAAGATGACGACGTGAGGCGAATTGGTCACGTCGATCCAGATTCTCATCGCGTCGCCCTCCGGTCAGCCGATGTCGTTGACGGCGTCCCCCACCGCGCGGACGACCTCGTCCACCTGTTCGTCCGTCAGATGCGGGTGCATCGGCAGGGCGAGGCCCGTCTCGGCGTGCTCCTCGGCCACGGGCAGCTGCCCCTTCCGGTAGCCGAGGTGCGCGAACACCGGCTGCAGGTGCATGGGGATGCCGTAGTAGACGGCCGCGCCGATCCCGGCGGCGTTGAGCCGCTCACGGATGGCGTCGCGCTGCGCGTGGCGCGCCACGTAGAGGTGGTAGACGTGCCGCGCCCCGGAACGCTCCACGGGAAGGGTCATGTACTCACCGAGCCCGGCCTCCCGGTAGCGGTCGGCGGCGTGGCGGCGGCCGTCGTTCCAGCGGTCGAGGTGCGGGAGGAAGATCCGGATGACCGTCGCCTGGAGCTCGTCGAGCCGCGAGTTGTAGCCGACCTCCTCGAAGGTCACCTTGTCCTTGGAGCCGTGGAAGCGGAGCCGGCGGACGCGATCGGCGAGCGTCTCGTCGCGCGCCACGACCATTCCGCCGTCGCCGATGCCGGGGAAGTTCTTCGTGGGGAAGAAGCTGAAGGTGACGATGTCGCCGACGGTGCCGACCGGCCACTCGTCGTCGGCGGCGCCGAACGACTGGGCCGCGTCCTCGATGACGGAGAGGCCGTTCTCGGCGGCCACCGTGAGGATGGGCGTCATGTCGGCCGGGTGGCCGAAGATGTCGACGGGGATGATCGCCTTGGTCCGCTCGGTGACGGCGTCCTCGATGGCGTCCGGGTCGATGGTCGCGGTCAGCGGGTCGATGTCCACGAACACCGGGACCGCCCCGAGCCGCGCGATGGCCTCGGCGGTGGCGTAGAAGGTGTACGGGGTCGTGATGACCTCGTCACCGGGACCGACGCCGACGGCCTGGAGGCCGATGACGAGCGCGTCGGTGCCGTTGGCGACGCCGACGCAGGGACGTCCCTGCAGACGACTCGAGACATCCGCCTCGAGGGCCGCGACCTCGGGACCCAGGATGAATCGTCCGCTGTCGAGCACGGCCTTGATCGCGGCGTCGATCTCTCCGCGAAGCGGCTGATACTGGGCCTGGATATCCATCAACGGAACGCTCAAAATGCAAACTCCCTCGTCCGACGGCACGGCGCGGGAGTGTAGCAACGGCCCCTTCGGCGACCCATGGTTTCAGGCCTCATGGATTGTTTACGTCACACGTCGCACACCGACACCGGCGTTTGGTGAAGGACTCGGGCGTCTGATCGGGTACCTCGCATGTGCGGACTCGAGTCATGTCCGCACCCGTGCTCCCGATGGAGAAGGATCCCCTCTGTGCGTCGACCGATCTCAACCGCTGCCGTCCTCGCGTCAGTCCTCATGGTGTCCGCAGCGCCGGCCCTCGGCGCCGTGAAGGACGTCGTCCCGGGCGTCACCTACGAGCGGGTCGCCACCGGCGGCCAGGTGATCCACATCACCCGCGTCACCCCCGGTCCGCTCATCGCCGTCCGGCCGACGAAGGTGGGCAACCCGCTCGGCCGCCTGACGACAGCGGTGCAGAGGCGGGCGGGATCCGGTGCGGTGGCGGCCGTCAACGGTGACTTCTTCAACTGGGACACGGGCGTCCCCTCGGGCCTCACCCTGGAGGACGGCCGGCTCGTGACCGAGCCGGAGGCGACGCGCTCGGCGCTCGT
>CAYOSM010000032.1:17059-18488 GCA_964406645.1 uncultured Bifidobacteriaceae bacterium
CGTCATCACCGGGGTGGGGCCGAAGGCCGCGAACGTCGCGACGCTCACCGCCGGACGCCAGGTGACACTGAACGCGGTCCTCCCCGATCTGCCCGCGAACGCGCTCTCGGCGATGGGCGGAGGCCCGGTGCTCGTCACGAACGGGCAGGCGATCATGAACGGCGACGCGAACGGCTTCTCGTCGAGCCAGGTCAAGGGGCGCTCCGCCCGTACGGCCATCGGCCAGACGGCGAGCGGGCAGCTCCTCCTGGTCGTCTCCGAGGGACCGCTCGAGGGACGCGTCGGGATGACGGCGAACGAGCAGGCGAACCTGATGGCCCGGCTCGGATCCCGCACGGCCATCGCGATGGACAGCGGCGGATCGACGGGCATGGTGATCCGCGGGAAGATGATGAACGCGGTGAGGGCCGGCGAGCGATCCATCGCGAACGGGCTCGTCATCTCCTACGCCGGAGTCCAGCTCACCGATCCGGCCGCGCTCGTCAGCCCGAACGGGGACCGCGTCGGTGACTCCACGACCGTCATCGCGCGGTCGGCCACGAGCGGCAGCGCGAACATCGTCCTGCGCCGTCCCGGCAAGAAGGCCGTGCGGCTGCTCTATCGCGGGACCGTCGGCCCGTCCGGCGTGCGATTCCCCGTGGGAACCGGCGCACGGCTCGCACCGGGCGTCTACGAGATCGCCGCGACCCTGCGGCCCTCGGACGGATCGGCCGCCACCACGCACACCCGGCGGCTCGTGATCGACGACACGCTCGGCGCGCTCTCCGTGCGCAAGACGGGGAAGGCCGCGAACCAGAACCTGAAGGTGCGCTTCGGCCTCCGGCGGAACGCCCGCGTGACGGTCGTGGCGGTCAACGCCAAGGGCAAGACCGTGAAGGTCATCGCGCGCAACCGTCTTCTCCGCCGCGGCTGGCAGAACCTCTCCTGGAACATGAAGCAGGGGTCGCGTCGCGCCGCCGCCGGCACCTACACGCTGAAGGTCACGCTCAGGGCGTCCTACCGCGAGCCGAACCAGTTGTCACGCCGGTTCAGCGTTCCGAAGGCAGCGGCGAAGAAGAAGTAGGGCCGGCACCTCGGCGTACGGTCCCGCGTACCGCGGGCCGTACCGTCAGGACTGGCTCAGCGCCGTGATCTCCGCTTCGATCGCGCGGGCGTCGGCGACCAGACGCGCCACCGCGGGGTCGAGGCCCTCCTCGCCCGCCCGCTGACGCAGGACGACGTGGCCGATCTCCTCGGAGATGCCGTTGACCCTCCGCTTGAGGACCATCTCCTGCCACCTGTCCTTGGCCTCGCTCAGGCCGTCCTGCGCCATCTCGGCGACCTTCTTGGCGGTGTCCTTCGTCGTGTCCAGCACTCCCATGGCCGTCTCCTTGGGTGAGGTCTCCTTCACTGTACCCGGGCTCCGATCCGGGTAAACCCGCCCGGGTAT
>CAYOSM010000032.1:18588-22683 GCA_964406645.1 uncultured Bifidobacteriaceae bacterium
CGCGTGCCGCGCCACGTCGGTGCAGACGGATCATGGAGCGTGGTGTCTGACACCAGTGACGACGCGCGTCTCCGTCACACGCCCGCAAGGTGTCTGACACCCGGAGGGAACGGCAAGAGGAACCGGGCAGGCCACCCGAAGGAAACCGCCAGAGGGCAACCGCGCAGACCACCCAAGGAAACGGCAAGCGTCATATCGACATGAGATCCGGCGGACGGCCGGTGGCGCCGACGGGGTTCACGTCCCCCGAGGCGACCGGCGGACCCCGGCCGGCTCAGACCTCGGAGCGCAGGAGGATCGCGGCGATGGCGCCGACGACCGCGCCGATGAGCGCGAGAAAGGCCCCGATCGCGCGGGAACTCGCGTCGATGAAATGCGATGCGGCCCAAACCGCGGCGATGAGCGCCGCGACGACACCGACGGTGAGGTTGAGCTGCGGGAGCGGGAGGTCCATGCCACGGGCCTCCATCACGAAGATGACCAGGGCGATGGCGGCGGGGATCAGGCCGAAGAGCCACCAGGACGAGATGTCGGTCCCCTTGACCCCGTGTCCCAGGATCTCACTCCAGTTCAGGAACAGGCTGATGATGATGAGGGCCATGCCCCCGGCGGCGCCGTAGAGCTTCTGCTCGCGGGTCAGGGTGTCCATGGGTCTCCGTTCCGATGGATGGGGTCGCTACTTGAGCAGCGAGAGGAAATCGTCGACCGGGATCGCGGTGAGGGTCTGGAAGTGCGCCGTACCGCGCGCGGCGAGTTCCAGCGATACGCGGGCGATCACGCGCTCGTTGGGGGCCTCCACGATGCTGACGAAGTCATACGGCCCGAGCACCGCCCACTGGTGTGTGACCTTGGCACCCATCTGCTCGACCTCATCGTTGACCTCTTTGAGGCGGACCGGATTGTCCTTGATGGTTCCGGCACCATGGGGACTCAGCGTACAGAGCAGAATGTAGGTCGGCATGGGATCTCCTGCAGGTTCCGTGAACATCGAGCCTACCATGGGCCACGCGGTACGATGGTGCGATGCAGACCTCGCGACGCCCCTCATTGATCGGTGTCTCCGAGCTTCCGTCACTCGCCGCGGTCGGCTTCGCGCTCCTGACGATCGTCGCGGTCTTCCTCCCGTGGTATCGCCCCAACCTCGGCGGTCCGCTCGAGATGGACGCCGCGTCGGGATGGAACGCGACGTCGATCGGCAAGGCGACGCTCTTCGTGGCGGTGCTCTGGGGGGTCGCCGCCGGGCTGTCGCTCATGGAGCACGTGTCACCCGGCCGGATGGACCGCGCCACGCTCAACCTGATGGGGTGGCTCGTCACGCTCTGCGCGCTCATCTGCACGGTCATGGTGGCCTACCGCCTTCTGCGTCCGCCGCCTCCCGCCGACTTCCTCACGCGCGACTTCGGCCTCTTCATCGCCCTGACGGCGTCGGCGCTCGGTGTCGGCGCGGGCCTCTCGATGACGCATGGACGTCGACCGCGGACGCGCGCGTCGGCCAGGCGACGCGCGCTCCGCGGGATGTGACGCCCGTCCGATCCGGATCCAGATGGTTGATTCCACGGACTCGCGGCGTGGAATCAACCATCTACCGGATGCGGACCTCGACCGACAGCAGCGAGTCGCCCGGCGTGACCTTGGCGACGTCCCTGCCGAGACCGCCCCAGAGGAACTCCTTGCCGGGACCTCCGATGAGGATGTCGTTGCCGGTGCCGCCGAAGAGACGGTTGGCGCCGGTGCCGCCGTAGATGCGATCGTTGCCGGTGCCGCCCACGAGGACGTCGTTGCCCGATCCGCCGTCGATGACGTCGTTCCCCTCGAGTCCGCGGATGACGTCGTTGCCACCCAGGCCGCAGATGACATCGTCACCCGTCGTGCCGTTGATCACGTCGTTGCCGGCCGTACCCACGATCGTGCAGCGGTGTCCCCCCTGGGTGACGGCGTAGGGGATCGCCGGCATGGTGGCCCTCGAGACGTTGTTGGCACTGACCTTGTCGTTGCCGGACGTGGCGACCCGCGCCGTGTTCGTCAGGGTCGTCGCGAAGTTCGGCTGGACGAACACCCGCATCATCATCCGCGCTCCTGCCGCCGGCTTCGACCACGTGCAGGTGGCCGTCCCGGACCGTCCGACGCGCGGCCCGGTGCACGATGCACCCGTCGAACCGGCGACGCTGATGAAGCCCGCCGACACCGGGATGCGGTCGCTGACGGTGACGGTGTTCGGCACATGCGGACCGTTGTTGACCGCCGTCACCTCGTAGTACATCGGCTGCCCGACGCTCGCCACCACGTGGCTTGCCGTCTGACTGACGGAGATGTCCGCCAGCACCTTGGGTTGTGCGGGAGCGGAGAGAGCGGGGGCCGCGGCGACGGCGAGGCCGCAGGCGGCGGCGACCGCCGTCGTGCGGATGCGAGCGCGTGTCATGGGAGGTCCTCCAGGTCGGAATACTGCGAGGGAACGTTACGAGGGCCACCCCGCGGGTGTGTACGGGTCGCGTTCGACTTTCATGATGAACTTGTGAGGGGCCACGGAAATTCCGGGGCCCGCGCACCGATTCACCCGGGCGATATCGGAGCGCCCCGCAATCGACGCCACGTGTTCCCCCGCCCCGGCGAGCATGATGGCGTCGGGCACCGATATCGTCTCCCTCCAGGACGCCGGTCTCGCGCGAACCCGCCGTTCCACCCCAGCACCGCCCGCGGTCAGGAGCCACCCATGCCGGACACCTCAGCCCCGGAACCCGTCGACACGCCGACCGCGTCCCGCAAGCACCTGATCGCCGCCCGGGTCCTCACGATCCTGGCCGTGGTGCTGACGGTGGTCAGCATTTTCGCGAACTTCGTCAAGCGGGAGGCGCTCGATCCGAACCGGTTCCGTGAGACCTCCGCGGCGTTCATCGCGGATCCCACGATCCGCGATGAACTGGCCGCCCGGCTCGTGGACGATCTCTATGCGAACGTCGACGTCCCCGGTGCGCTCGGGGAGCGTCTTCCGCCGGCCCTCCGGCCGCTCGCCGGTCCGATCGCCGGAGGCGTCCGCAACGCGGCCGACGAGGCCGCGCGCCGGCTGCTGGAGCAGCCGGCGGTGCAGAAGGCGTTCGTGAACGCCTCGGCGGCCGCGCAGCGTCAGTTCATCGCCGTCCTCAACGACGACGCCACGCACCTGACGATCGAGGGCGACCGGGTCGTCCTCGACCTGCGTCCGCTCCTCCTGCAGCTCGGCGACCGTTTCGGGATCGCCCCCAATCTGGATGCGCGCGTCTCGGCGGACGCCGGGCGGCTGACGATCCTCGAGTCCAACGAGCTGAGCGACGCGCAGCAGGCGGTCCGGGCGCTGCGGTTCATCGCGAACTGGATCTGGGTGTTCGCCCTCGCGGCCGCGGTGGCCGCGGTCTGGCTCGCGCGCGGGCACCGGCACCGGGAGGTCCGCGCGCTCGCCATCGGCCTGGTCATCGCCGGATTCCTCGTCCTGATCGCGCGCACCCTCGAGGGACGTTCGCTCGTGGACGACCTCTCCCCGACGGTGTCCGGGCGTCTCGCGACGGCTGCGGCCTACGACATCCTCACCGACTCACTGCGCGGCGCCGGCTGGACGGCGATCATCATCGGCATCATCGCTCTCGCCGGCATCTGGCTGAGCGGTCCGGCCACCTGGGCGGTGAGCACGCGCCGAACCATCGCGCCGTGCATGAAGCGCCCGGAGATCGCATACGGCACGCTCGTCGTCCTCTACCTCCTCCTGCTCTGGTGGCGGCCGACGCCGCAGTTCGGCTTCCCGCGGACGATCCTCGTCTGGTTCGTCCTCGCAGTCGTCGGCTTCGAGGTGCTGCGACGTCAGACGGCGCGGGAGTTCCCGGACGCCGAGCCGACGGATGTCCTGGCCGTCGTCCGGGGATGGTTCAAGCGAGGCCCGCGAACCCCCTCACCGGCCGGGAACGTCGCCGACCTGGAGCGGGTCGCCCAGCTCCACTCGAGCGGAGCCCTCGATGACGAGGAGTTCGCCGCCTGGAAGACTCGGCTGCTCGAGCCCGGATCCGCAGACCGGCCCACGACGGACGACACGGCACCGACCGAGCCGATCCCACCCGCGAAGACGTCCCC
>CAYOSM010000033.1:0-21229 GCA_964406645.1 uncultured Bifidobacteriaceae bacterium
ACGGATCGGCCGGGCTCACGCTCTCCGGAGGACGTCGCGACACGATGGCGACGAGTTCCATGTCGGGGTTCTGCGAGGTGGCGGCCTCCACCCCGCGACCGAGGTTCCCGTATCCGACGATGGCGATGCGTGTGGTGTCCGCCATGGGCGGGATTCTGCCGGACGGCTTCCGCGTGACGTCCGCCGGGGTATATGACCCGGGCTCACGCCCGCGTCATGTACCCGCGCCTTCCATCCGTCGCCGGCGTCGGCGCCCTGTCTCGTCCGCCTCGCAGGATCGGCAGGCATGCAAGGAAGCAGAGGTACCCGAGCGCCCAGCCGGCGACCACGTCGGAGGGGTGGTGGACGTTGAGCACCACCCGGCCCGCTCCGATGGCCACGACCAAGACGGCACCGGCCGCCACCGGCCACGCGCGTCGGCGCTCCGATACATGTGGCAGGAGGACGGTGAGAAGCGCGAGCACGCACACGAGGACGCCGAGGGCGTGCCCGGACGGGAACGACGTGGACCACGCGGAGACGAGGGTGGTCGACGGGCGCGGGCGATCCGCCAGTGCCTTCGCCGTCTGCGTCACGACCCAGCTGAGCACGGCGCAGACGAGCAGGAACGCGGCGGGACGTGCCCGCCCTCGCCGCAGGAGCACGATGGCGAGCACCGCCGCCAGTGCCCGGAGGACGTCCGGACCGAGGACGATGCAGAAGACGTGCCACGCATTCACCCAGCCGGGACGGTCGACGCCGAAGTCGTACGCCGGCTCCAGGAACCACCGGTCGACCGCCGTCAGCCACGCCCATGCCCGCGCATAACCGACCCACAGCGCCGCGTAGACGAGGGCGGCGGTCACCGCGGTCACTGTCATCCATCGTTGCACCGACGTCGAGTATCACACGGGTCCACCGGTTCACCCGAGAGATGCGATCGGCCGACGGATCGCCACGGGACCTCCGGTTCCGGGGGATTAGGCTCCCCGAGATGCCCTCACCCTCGAACACCGTCTCCGGCCCGGCCGTCTCCTGGTGGCGTCGCGTCGGTCCGTGGCTCGGGATCGGGGCCAGTCCCGTGGCGCTCATGGTCGGCGGCGGCGTGGCCGACGGCAACGAGCGATGGTGGCTCATCGCGGCCGTGGTCGCCGGTGCCCTCACCCTCGCCCTCATCGCGCTCGCGCAGGGAACGCTCGGCACGCGGACCCGCGCGCGCTTCCCCACTCTCGCGGCCCGCACGCTCGGGGTCGGCGGCAGTCGCTTCATCGCCTCACCGGTGATCGTCGTCCTGATGCTCGGGTGGTACGGGTTCAACACGGGCATCGCCGGCGACGGGCTGGCCCACCTCATCGGAACCCCGCGCTGGGTCGGCGTCCTCCTGTTCGCCGCCGTCATGTTGATCGTCGCATGGAGGGGGCTGAACGCCCTCAGCCTGGCCGCGCTGGTCGCCGGCATCGCCACCATCGTCCTCGCGGGCGATGGGCTCCGCCGCGCCCTTGACGGCCACGACGGCCCGCTTCTGGGCGACGGCACGCCGGCGGGGGACCTCTCGTTCCTGGCCGCGATCACGATCATGGTGGGCTACGGCGCGGCCTTCGCCCTCCGCACCCCGGACTTCACCCACGATCTGCGTCGCCCGCGCGACGTCGTCTGGTGCGCCGGGATCGGGCTCTTCCTCCCGCTCGTGCTCTTCGCGCTCGCCGGTGCGGTGCTCCGGCTGAGCACGGGCAGCTGGGACCTGGTCGAGGTGCTCGGACGCATCGGAAGCCCGTCGGTCGCCTATGCGTTCGTCACCCTGGGCTTCACCGGGTCGGTCCTGACCAACCTTCACAGCGGCGCCATCGCCATCGAGGACCTCGCCGGCCGGGCCCTCAGCCATCGACGTGCCCTCGTCGTGCTGGCGGTCGTCGGGACGGCGCTCGCGCTGGTGGACCTCGCGTCGCGGATGGTGCCGTTCCTCACGGTGATGGCCGTGGCCGCCCCGTGCCTCGTGGTCGTCATCTGGCTGGCCGTCCGCCGGAACGGCTCACCGGTCGACCCCTGGATCCGGCCGGACCCGGCCGCCGCCTGGATCGTCGGAGCCGGCGTGGGGGCCATCCTGGCGATCCTGGACTCGCCCTGGGCCCTGATCGCGGCGCTCGTCGTGGCGGGCATGGCCATGCTCATCGCCGGATACGGGCGGTCGCCCCGCACCTCTCCGTAGCGATATCCCCGCCTGAGCGACGGCCTGGTGCCTGACACCAGGCCGTCGCTTGTGCGCAGGCCCCACAAGTCGCCTCCACCAGAAGACGCTGAATTGCGGGGAGTTCTTGCATCGAGCCTCACGGGCCGACGGCCTGGTGCCTGACACCAGGCCGTCGCTTGTGCGCGTCGTCACGAGTATCGGCGGCAGCGAGCGCCCCTCCGCTTGCGCGATCGTACGTCCATAGGCGAACATATGTTCGGTGTCCAGCGTGCCCTACATCGAGCTCCACTCACACTCCGCCTTCAGCTTCCTGGACGGGGCGTCCAGCCCTGAGGAGATGGCCGAGCAGGCCGCGGCCCTCGGGCATCCGGCCATCGCGCTCACCGACCACGACGGCCTCTGCGGGTCGCTGGCGTTCGCCCATGCCTGCCGGGCGGCGGGGGTCCGCCCCATCACCGGCTGCGAGATCACGCTCCGGGACGGATCGCACCTCACGCTCCTGGTCCGCACGGCCACCGGCTACGCCAACCTCTGCCGTCTCATCACCCTCGCCCACCGCGACACACGTCCACCGCCCGATCGGCGCGCCCTGCCGCCGGTGCTCGACCCCGTCCACCTCGGCGAGCACGCCGAGGGTCTCGTCTGCCTCACCGGCTGCGCACGTGACGGGTGGCTGCCCCGCCGCCTGCCCACCGGATCCGCCGCCGAGGTCCGCGCCGATGTCGACACCCTGATCGGCCTCTTCGGCCGCGATGACGTGTACGTGGAGCTGCAACGTCCCCGCACGCACGGCGATCGCGCCCAGAACCGCGCGCTCACGCACCTGGCCGAGGCCTGCGGACTCCCCACCGTCGCCACCGGGAACGTGCATGCCCACCATCCGCGGCGCGCCTACCTGCAGGACGCGTTCGTCGCCGTGCGCAACCGCCTCACCCTGGACGGATCCGAGCACGAGCGCCGCGGCAACCGCGACGCCGTCCTCCGCACCCCGGCCGACATGGCCGAACGCTTCGTCGACCACCCCGACGCCGTCGCCCGGACGCTCCACCTGGCCGAGCGCCTCGAGTTCGACCTCACGCGCGACCTGGGGTACTCCTACCCCGACTTCACGGCGCCGGGTGAGCGCGCCATCAGCACTCTCACCCGCATCTGCCGCATGCAGCTCGGGGCGCGCTACCCCAATGCGTCGAAACGACACGCTGCGAACGAGCGTCTCGATGATGAGCTCCAGCTCATCGAGCACCACGGTCTCGCCGGCTTCTTCCTCCTCCACCGCGAGATCCTCGAGATCGCCCGCGAGGTGGCCCTCGCCTGCCGGCCCGCGGGATCGGCGCGGCGCAGCCTCCCCCCAGGGCGTGGACGCGGCTCGTCCGTGGGATCGATCGTCTGCTACCTCACCGGCCTCTCGCACATCGACCCGGTCAAGAACCGCCTGTTCCTCGGACGGTTCCTCAACTACGACATGGCCGCGGCCCCGGACATCGACCTCGACTTCCCCCGTGACATCCGCGAGGGCCTCATCGCCGAGATCATCCGCCGCTACGGCAACGAGCACGCCGCCATGGTCGCCGCCTTCCCCACCTTCCGCGCGCGCATGGCCATCCGGGAGCTCGGCGGGGCGCTGGCGCTCCCGTCGGCCGACATCGAGCGGCTCGCGGTCCGGACCGACGGCTGGTCCGGGATCGGCGAGATGGAGGAGCACATCCGCAGCCTCCCCGACGGAGCGCTCAAGCTGACCTCGCCCCGCTGGCGTGCCCTCGCGTTCCTGGCCCGTGAGGCGGCCGGACTCCCCCGTCACCTCTCCCAGCACTCGGGGGGGATGATCGTGTCGGCACGTCCGCTCGTCGAGATGGTCCCGGTCGTCCCCGCGGCGTTCCCCGGCCGGCAGATGTGCCAGTGGGACAAGGACTCCTGCGCCGACGCCGGGTTCGTCAAGATCGACCTCCTCGGGCTGGGGATGCTCTCCACCGTCGAGGAGTGCATCGACATGGTGCACCGCCGCACCGGTCAGGTGGTCGACCTCACCCGCATCGATGTGCACGACCCCGAGGTCTACGACGAGATCTCCCGTGGCGACACGGTCGGCGTCTTCCAGATCGAGAGTCGCGCCCAGATCCAGAGCATCCTGCAGACCCGCCCTGAGAACCTGGACGACCTCACCATCCAGGTCGCGCTCATCCGCCCCGGACCGGTGAGCGGCGGCGCGGTGCACCCCTACGTCAAGCACCGTCGCGCACGGCGTGCGAACCCGGACTTCGAGCCGCCCTACGATCATCCGCTCCTCGCGGACGTCCTCCGCGAGACCCTCGGGGTCGTGGTCTTCCAGGAGCAGGTGCTCGAGGTGGCCATGGCGCTCTCCGGCTTCACGCCGGGCAAGGCCGAGGAACTCCGAAGGGCCATGAGCCGCAAGCGAAGCCGTGACGCCATGCTCCGGCTCTGGGAGGACTTCCGCGACGGCGCCCGCGGGAACGGGGTCGACGACGCCACCATCCAGTCGGTGTTCACCAAGCTCATCGGCTTCTCGAACTTCGGTTTCCCCAAGGCGCACGCATCGGCGTTCGCCGTGCTGGCCTATCAGAGCGCCTGGCTCCGCCGCCACCATCCGGCGGAGTTCCTCGCGGCACTGATCAACGCTCAACCGATGGGGTTCTATCCGCCGGCCACCCTCGTGCGCGACGCGGCCCGCCGTGGCGTGCGCACCCTCGCACCCTGCGTCCTGCACTCCGACGCGACCTCGTCGGTCGACACATCCGGCGCGGTCCGCATCGGACTCGATTCCGTCCGTGGGCTCGGCGGAGAGGCGTCGGTGCTCGTGGAGGAGCGGCAGGCCGGCGGGCCCTTCCCCGACTTCACGGACATGGCCGCACGCACCGGGCTCTCACAGGACGCGCTCACCGCC
The DNA here is from genome assembly GCA_964406645.1 of uncultured Bifidobacteriaceae bacterium. Classification (GTDB taxonomy): domain Bacteria; phylum Actinomycetota; class Thermoleophilia; order Miltoncostaeales; family Miltoncostaeaceae; genus CALMEC01. The sequence continues at coordinate 5,067 of CAYOSM010000033.1, forward strand.
CTCGTGCGCGCCGGGGCGTGTGACGTCTTCGACCTCCCGCGCCGGGCGCTCCTCTGGCGGATCGGGACGCTCGCCCGCTCACCGGCGGCCGGAGGACAGGGCCGCCAGCTCACATTCGACGTGACCGCGTCCACCACACCGGATCTCGGCCACCAGTCGCGGATGGAGCGCGTCCTCAGCGCCTATGAGACCACCGGCATCTCCACCGGCTGGCATCTGACGACGCTCATCCGCCCTGGCCTTCCCCGCGGGACGGTGACGGCCTCCCGGCTCTCGGACCTCCCGGACGGTGCGTCCGTCACCGTCGCCGGGCTCATCACCGCCCGCCAGCGGCCGATGACGGCGAACGGGATCATCTTCCTGCTCATCGAGGACGAGACCGGCATGGTGAACGTGATCGTCTTCCCGGATCTGAGCGACCGCCACCGCGTACTGCTTCGCACCGAGTCGCTCATCGTGGTCCACGGACGCCTCGAGCGACGCGATCGGAACATCAACGTCGTGGCGAAGGAACTCGAACGGGTCGCGATCCCACGGGAGGTCGACGCACCGTACGATCAGGTCCATCGTCTCCGCCAGGCCGCCCCGGCGGGTCAGCATTTCGGCCGGGGACGACGCTGATATTGCGACTTCTCTGGAACGACGGGGGTGGCGAAGCCGGTGCATCGGTCCAAAAAGTTCGCTACGTGCAGGCAATTCATGCTCTTTCGTCGTATTCGGCGAAAAACATGATGAAAGGGCTCAAGTTCGAAACGCGTGTTGCCGATAAAGCACGCGAGGACATGGATTCGTCCTCACCGCTCGTCATGTGGACACGGAGGTCCCGATGCGGTTCGGCACGGTTGCCAAGGGCGTTCATTTCCTTATCGCTTCAGCGATCGTCTTGGTCGCCGTCCTCCTCCTGTCCGCCTCCGCGCAGGCGGCGACGAACCCGCGCACCGAGCTTCTCCGTGAGATGAACTCGGCCCGCAAGGCGCACGGCCTGAAGCCGCTCAAGCTCAACGCGACCCTGACCAAGCCGGCCGTCTCCCAGAGCCGCTACCTGGCGAACACCGGACGACTCGACCACACAGGCGCCGACGGCAGCCCCTTCTGGGTCCGCTTCTACCGCGCCGGATATTCCAAGAGGAAGGCCATCGGCGAGAACCTCGGGATGGTCGGCGGCTGCAACTCGACCGCCGGCAGGATGATGGTCAAGATGTGGCTCGACAGCCCGGGTCACCGCCGCAACCTCCTGTCGAAGGTCTACCGCAACGTCGGCCTCGCCATCGTCTCGGATTCCGGCTGCCGGAACACGGTGTACGCCACGGCGTTCGGCGGCTGACACCCCGCTCCCCGCCGGACCGACCGCACGGAGATCACCGCTCGGATGGGCGGTGACCGATCCGCCCGTCGGACGACGGGCAGCCATCTCCACCGCGTACCTCATGGGACGGGCGCGGGCGCCGCATCAGCGGCGCCCTTCGCCCCCCTTTACCTCAGAGGGTGACTACGCCTGGAAGCTCTTGCCGCATCCGCAGCTCGAGGTGGAGTTCGGGTTGTTGATCACGAACCCGGCCCCCTGGAAGCTCTCCTCGTAGTCGAACTCCGCGCCGACGAGGTACGGGGCGCTGTAGCGATCGATGATGATCCGCACGCCCTCCTGCTCGTACACCTCGTCCGTCTCACCCGGCTGGTCGAACGTGAGCTGGTACTCGAACCCCGAGCATCCGCCCGGCACGACCTTCACGCGGAGCCCGTCGCCCTGGTCGCCCTCTTCGGCGATCAGTCCCTTGAGCTTGGTACTCGCGGTTTCCGTGAGCGTCACCATGTGAAGAGATCCCTTCGTCGTCGCGGTGTCCACTAAGGATAGCGCGCCGGGACACCGACGAAGAACGGGGGACCCGCACTTCCCGCCCTCCGCCCGCCGTCGCGCGAGACTACGCCCCCACGACACCCGTCACGGAAAACCGCCATATGCCCATGCCCCGACTCCTTACGCCCGCCGTCACGGCGTTCCTCGCACTCGCACTCGCCGCCGGGGCATCCGCCGCCACGGGCCGCAACGCGTCGCCGGGGGTGAGGGCCCCGGAGATGACCAAGCAGATGGCCGCCACGGGCCGCCTCTGCCGTCTCGACGCGGGGTCGTTCACCATGTGGTGGAGCGAGGCGTCCGGAGGCGCCCACACGGTGCAGGGCGCCGACGGATCGTGCAGGACGGTGCCGGCCGTCGTCTCGCAGTCCCTCGCCGCCGTGGGTCGCGGACAGGCCGTCCTCCGCACGATGGGGTATCCGGCCCTCCTCGGCGACGCCGCGCCGACGTTCACGCGCCAGCCCGCCTACTTCCGCTACCTCCGCAGCCTCGACGCGACGACGCGGACGCGGACGCTGAGCCGGACGAAGCGGGCCGCCCGAGGACGGATCCTGGCGTCGTTCACACCCGCCCAGCGGAAGGTCGTCAACCGCGGGCTCCCGTTCCGGCTCCGCGCGGCGATGGCCAAGGACCTGCGCACCGCGCTCACGGGCACCGCCGCCGACTACGTCGGGGGCAACCGGCGGGTCGACGTGGTCCTGACCGCCAGCACCACCGCCCTCGGTACCCGTGACGGCGTCTCCCCCTGCCTGTCGAACCGGGCGCTCCGCGGAGCCAAGCGGTTCGTCTCCACCAGCATGGTCGTCGTCACGCCCGACGCCGGCCCGAACATCGCGACCCTCAGCCACGAGCTCTTCCACACCTTCCAGTGCAATCTCGGCATGCTCTCGAGTTCGGAGCTCCTGATGGAGGGCACCGCGGAGTGGGCGTCGGCGCGGATCGACGCGACGAGCTACGCGGAGGCCATCGTGACGAGCCTCGGCGGAGGGAGGACCGTGGGCGGCGGCACGGCCCGCGCCATCGCCTTCTGCACCCGCTTCACGCCGCAGATGGCCTCCGCCGGCACGGACGGCTATCGCAGCTTCGCGGTGTGGGCGGCGCTCGAGGCCGCGGAACCCGGGATCACGCGGCGCATCCTGACCGCCGCCGTCGCCGAGGCCCGGACCACCCCGGAGGCGGTGATGGATCTCGTCGGCGATGTGAAGTGGTCGAGTGCGCTCCGCACCGCCGTCACGTCGGTCTGCGGAGCGCTCCAGGTCCCGGGCACGGAGGTCACGTTCCCGTCGGAGATGCGCTCCTTCCTCGTCAGCAACGGGGTCGCGACCGCGGCGCTCGGCCTCACGGCGAACATCGTGGTCCCCCCCGGCGGGGTCCAGGCGGTCAACATCCGGTGGGACTCCTACGACGACATGACGAGCTTCCTCGTGACCTCACCCGACATGGCACCCGCCGAGCTGGCGGCCCAGATCGTGGCGTCCGCGAGGTCCGGCCCGATCTCCGTCAGTCCGGTGGGCAGCGGTGTCCTCGTGACCGTTCCCGGGGGATACATGTACCAGGAGATGGGTTCGATCAGCATCGCGAGCCCGGGGATCCGGAGGTCCCTGACCGTCACCGTGAGGGCGCTCTAGCGGACGGGCTGCGTTCCGGGGACCGCGGATCCCTGGAACGGGATGTCACGTCGACGGGACGGACACCGCCGTAGGCCGCGGATCGGGCACGATCAGCGGCGTTCCGGACACGGGATCCTCGATCACCTGGCAGGTCAGGTCGAAGACCTCGCGTACGCGCTCGGCGGTGAGGATGTCCTCGGGACGGCCGCTCGCGACGATCTCGCCGTCGCGCATCGCGACCAGATGGGTTGCATAGCGCGCCGCCTGATTGAGGTCGTGCAGGACGGCGACGATGGTGTGCCCCTCCTCCTGGTTGAGACGGCGGAGAAGCTCCATGAGCTCGATCTGATGCGCGATGTCCAGGAACGTCGTCGGCTCGTCGAGGAGCATGAGCGGCGTCTGCTGGGCCAGGACCATCGCCATCCAGACGCGCTGGCGCTGACCGCCGGAGAGCTCGTCGACCGAACGGTCGGCCAGGTCGCGCGTGTTGGTCTGGTCGAGCGCCGAGGTGACGGCGTCCTCGTCCGCCCGTGACCACTGGCTGAGGAGGCTCTGGTACGGGAACCGGCCGCGCGCGACGAGGTCCGTCACCGAGATCCCCTCGGGTGCGATCGCGGACTGCGGGAGGAGGCCGAGGCGACGCGCGACCTCCTTCGTACTGCGCGTCCGGATGTCCTGGCCGTCCAGGATCACCGTGCCCGCGCTCGGCCGAAGCAGGCGGCTGAGCGCACGGAGGAGGGTCGACTTGCCGCAGGCGTTCGGCCCGACGATCACGGTCAGCGATCCGGGCGGCACCACGAACGAGAGGTCCGTGCCGACGACCCGCCCCTCGTACCCGAACGTGATGCTCTCGGCCGAGAGCGTGGGGGTACCGTTCTCCGACGATGCGGGGGTACCGTTCCTGTTCTCGGTGGGCGTGGACGCCGGGGTCACGGAGCCGCCTTTCGTACCGCCGTGCTGGTGGAGGGTGACGCGCGTCGCCCCATGGGTCGTCGTCGACGGGTGATCGGGCCGAGCGCATGGCTCCGGCGATCGCCCGGGATCCTCGGACCGCCGCGGGCTCACGGCCGCTCGGACTTCGGAGACCCTAACTATACCGCCGTCGACGGATCGGAACCCCCGGGGCACGCCGGCGCCGCGCGCCCTGTGGCCCCCTCCACCCGGTGGCGCTCCCGTCGCACAGTCATCCGGATCCGCTGTCCGGATCCGCTCCGCGGGCCCGGTTCAGCAGCGTGCGGAACCGCTCGGCGGCCAGGAGCGCATAGTCGCGGGCGTTGTTGTTCATGACGACGGCGACCTCCTGGGCGCGCTCGGCCATCGCGATCACCGGGTCGATCCACTCGGAGAGCTCCTCCTCGGTGTAATCGTGGTCGAAGCGCTCCGCGACGGTCCGGCCGGTGGTCCAGCTCGCGGCGTTCCGTCCGTGCATCCGCAGGTATGCGAGGCCGGGAGAGGTGACCTCGACGATGCGCGGCATGATGCTCGCGACGTCCCGGTCCGGCGTGTCCACGCACACCCACGCGGCGTCGAGCTCACCGAGGAGCCTCGCGGTGGCGGCGCGTTCGGCGGGCTCGGCCCAGGAGCGGTGGCGGAACTCGACGGCGGTGCGGACCGGTTCATCCGCTCGACGATCCGGGCGATCTCGTCACGCTGACGATCACCGGCCACGATGAACGGCGGAAGCTGGAGGAGCACCGCCCCGAGTTTCGTCCCGAGTGGACCGCACGCCTCCAGCAGGGTGTCGATCGCGGCGTCGCGGAGCTCACGGCTGGGCTTGCGGATGCGCCCGCGCCGGTCGAGCTCCGCGGGAAGAGCCCGCAGCGGGGCGGGCAGGCGTCCCGGGTCGCTCGGGTGTCCGGAGATGACCTGGTGGGCCTTGACGTGGAAGCGGAACGTGTCCGGTGTCCGCTCCGCCCACGCGGCGACGGTCTCGACCGTGGGGAGCGCGTAGAACGTCGCGTTGACCTCCACCATGGAGAAGTGATCGGCGTAGTACCGAAGACGCGCCTCGGCGTCGTTCTTCACATCGTCCGGATACCAGCCCGCCCTGATGAACTCGGGGTCGGTCCAGGACGCCGTCCCGATGCGGACACCGCCGTCAGCGACCGAACTCGCGGAGCTCACGTTCGAGACGCTCGGCGTCGTCGTCACTGATGCCCTCGCCGGCCCCGGCGGGGGTCGGCCCGGAGCGACGACGGCGGTTCCAGGCGCGGATGAGGAACGGGACGAGAACGAGGCCGACCACGAGGCCGCCGAGCGGTATCAGCCATCCGGCGAAGAGGTCGAAGCCCTCCTTCGGCGGTGTTGCGAGGATCTGGCGTCCGTAGTCCGCGACGAACTCGTCGATGATCTGCTGCTTGGTCGCCCCCTCGTCGATCCGGCGCTGGATGCGTTCCTTCATCTGGATCGCGGGCGGCGCGTCGGAGACGTCGAGCGACGTGCCGCACGTGACGCAGCGCAGCTCCTGCGCCACCTCGGTCAGCGACACCGCGGAGGCGGTCGAGGCGCCCGTGAGCGCCAGAAGGAGCGCGATGAGGAGGCCGAGGCGCCTCATGACCCGGTGGCGATCACGCGGTCGAGGTGCGCGGTGATCTGCTGCTCGATGGCGTCGTCGATGGGCCCGCGGATCGGAAGGAAGCGGATCTGGCCGTCGGGGTCGATGAGGAAGGTCTCCGGCATGTTCGCCGTGCCGTAGTCACGCGCGACCCGGTCGTTGCCCTCGCGGACGTTCGGGAACGTGACCCCGTACTTCGCGATGAACGCCTGCGCCTTGTCCGGCTCGTCCTGGCTGTTGATGCCGAGGACGACCACGCCGTCGTCGCGGTAGCGGGTCCAGATGCGGTCCAGGTTGTCGGCCTCGTCGGGGCACGAGGTGCACCAGGACGCCCAGATGTTGAGCACGATCGGATGGCCGCGCAGCTCCGACAGGGTGAGTTCCGGCCCCGTGACCGGCCCTGCGGCGTTCGTCACCGGAAGCGTGAAGTCGGGGGCCTGGTAGGCCTCCCCGTCCCGGACGGCCTGGTCGATGATGCGGCTCGATCCGCTGTCGCGGAAGAGCCCGATGACCAGGAAGGCCGCGACCACGAGGACAAGCCCTCCGCCGAGTGCGGCTCCGACGATGCGCCCCCGGCTCCACCCCTCACGCTCAGGCGTGGGGGTCGCGGTGTGCTCGGAGTTCTCGTCGTCCATCACCGTGCGATTTTAGCCGGGTCCCCGCCGGGAGGGCGCCGGAACGGCGCCTCTGTGACATTCGACCGTGTCGACGGGTCAGGTGCCGAGGAGCGTGCGGACGGTCCGGGGCATGTCGTCGGATCCCATGAGGGCCTCGCCCACCAGGATGGCGTCGACGCCGGCCTCCTCCAGGCGGAGCACCTCGTCGCGTCCGGTGATGCCGGACTCGGCGACCACGACGGTGCCCGCGGGGATGTCGGAGAGGAGCTCGAACGTCGTCTCCGTGTCGACCTCGAGCGACTTCAGGTTGCGGTTGTTGATCCCGATGATCTCCGCCCCCGCGTCGACGGCGATCTCGACCTCATCGTCCTCGTGGACCTCGACCAGCACGTCGAGACCGAGCGACTGGGCATGGGCCAGAAGCGCGGCGAGCCGCTCCGGCTCGAGGGCGGCGACGATGAGGAGGGCGGCGTCCGCGCCCGCGTGGCGCGCCTCGACGAGCTGATATTCGTCGACGATGAAGTCCTTGCGCAGGAGCGGCAGCCGGGTCGCGGCGCGCGCGGCGCGGAGGTCGTCGAGCGAACCGCCGAAGAAGTCCGGCTCGGTGAGGATGGAGCACGCCGACGCCCCGGCGTCCTGGTAGTGGCGGACGATCTCGGCGACGTCGGCGTCCGGGCGGAGGGGTCCGCGGGACGGACTGGCCCGCTTCATCTCGGCGATGAGCGAGATCCCCGGGGCGATCAGCGCCTCGGAGAACGGACGGCCACGCCCGGCGGGGGCGATCTCCGCCAGGAGGGTGTCGACGGGTCGCTTCTTCTTGGCGGCGGAGACGGCATGACGCCGGGCGTCGACGATGTCATGGAGGAAGCTCACGTGGGTGCCAGCCTGTTCGTCAGCGTCGAGAACCGCGCGAGGCGCTCCGCCGCCTGGCCGCCCTCGATGCTCGATCGGGCCAGATCGTATCCGTCGCGGATGTCGTCCACCGTTCCGGCGGCGAGGAGCCCGGCGGCGGCGTTGATGGCCACGATGTCCGTGGCCGGGCCCTCCGCGCCCTCGAGGATGCGCCGGATGACGTCGGCGTTCTCGGAGGGCTCTCCGCCCGCGAGGCTGCCGGGAGCGGGAGGACGGATGCCGAGGTCGGCCGGGTCGAAGCGCCACTTCCGCACGCCGTCGGGTGTGATCTCCACGACCTCGCTGGGCGAGCTCGTGGACAGTTCGTCCAGACCGTCGTCGGACGTCACGATGATCGTGCGGTCGGTGCCGAGCTCGGCGATCGCGATGGCGATGCGGTCGAGGTAGGTGCGGTCGGCGATGCCGATCACCTGGTGGCGTACGCCCGCCGGGTTGGTGAGCGGGCCGAGGATGTTGAAGACCGTCCGCACGGCCAGCTGCCGCCGCACCGGCACGACGTGTTTGAAGGCCGGATGGAACGACGGCGCGAACATGAAGCCGATCCCGGTCTCGTCGATGCTCTGGCTGACGGCGTCCGCCGGCAGGTCGACCACGACGCCGAGGGCCTCGAGGACGTCGGCGCTGCCGCTCTTCGACGTGGAGGACCGGTTGCCGTGCTTGGCGACCGCGACGCCCGCTCCCGCGACCACGAACGCGGCCGCGGTGGAGACGTTGAAGGTGGAGGCCCCGCCCCCGGTGCCGCAGGTGTCGACGAAGACCTCATGGTCCACGGTGACCCGCGTGCTGTGGTCGCGGACCGCGCTGACGAGCCCGGCGATCTCGGAGGCCGACTCGCCCTTCGCCCGCAGGCCGATGAGGAACGCGGCGGTCTGGATGGGGTCGATCTCCCCGGCCATGATGCGGGAGAGCGCGTCGGCCGCACCGTCGCGTCCGAGGTCCTCCTCGGCGAGGAGCCGGTCGATGACGTCGGCGATGCTCATGCCGTCATCTCCAGGAAGTTGGTGAGCATGGCCCGCCCGGACGTGGTCAGGATGGACTCGGGGTGGAACTGGACGCCCTCGATGGGGAGCGTGCGGTGGCGGAGCCCCATGACGATGTCCTCGTCGCACCAGGCGCTCACCTCGAGCTCGTCCGGGATGTCCGTGACGATGAGCGAGTGGTAGCGGGTGGCGCCCATCGGGTTCTCGATGCCGGCGAAGACGGTGCGCCCGTCGTGGCGGATGTCGCTGGTCTTTCCGTGCATGGGCTCGGGGCCGCGCACGACACTCGCGCCGAACGCCTGGCCCACGGCCTGGTGGCCGAGGCAGACGCCGAGGATCGGGATCTCGCCGGCGAACGCCAGGATGGCGTCCACGGACACGCCCGCCTCGGTGGGGGTCTTGGGTCCCGGTGAGATGACGAGGTGCGTCGGGTTCTCCGCGCGGATCGCGTCCACGTCGACGGCGTCGTTGCGGTGTACGACCACCTCCGCCCCGAGCTCCGCGAGGTACTGGAAGAGGTTGTAGGTGAAGCTGTCGTAGTTGTCGACGATCACGACGCGATGCGCCACGGTCCCTCCTCCCTACCAGTCCGTCTGACGTGCGGCGAGATCGATCGCCCGGAACATGCCCGCCGCCTTGTTCTCGGTCTCCTCGAACTCCGTGTCGGGCACCGAGTCGGCGACGATGCCGGCCCCGGCCTGAACGTACGCCATCCCATCCCGGCACACGATCGTGCGGATGGTGATGCAGGTGTCGAGGTCCCCGTCGAATCCGACGTAGCCCACCGCACCGCCATAGGGACCGCGCTTGGTCGTCTCGAGCTCGTCGATGATCTCCATGGCCCGCACCTTCGGCGCGCCGGAGAGCGTCCCCGCGGGGAAGGTGGAGCGGAGGGCGTCCACGGCGTGGTGCCCCTCGGCGAGTTCCCCGATGACGCTGCTCTCGATGTGCATCACATGACTGTAGAGGTGGACGCCCATGAGCTCCTTGACGTGGACCGTCCCCGGCTTCGACACGCGTCCGAGGTCGTTGCGGCCGAGGTCGACGAGCATGACGTGCTCGGCGCGCTCCTTCGGGTCCGCGAGGAGCTCGTCGGCGAGCTCCTTGTCCTCCGCCATGGTCTCACCGCGCGGGCGGGTTCCGGCGATGGGGCGGGTCTCGATCGTGCCGTCGTGGACCTTGACGAGCATCTCCGGCGAGGAGCCGACGAGGGCGACGTCCCCGAAGTCCACGAAGAACATGTACGGCGACGGGTTGACCGTGCGAAGACCGCGGTAGATCGCGAAGGGGTCGAGGTTCGTCTCGACCGCGAACCGCTGTGACGGGACCACCTGGAAGGCGTCACCGGCGAAGACGTACTCCCGGACGGCCTCGACGGCGTCGCAGAACGCCTCGCGCGTCGTGTTGCTCGTCAGCGGTCCGACGTGGGGCGCCTCCTCGCGGCGCTGCTCCGGCACCGGTCCGGCGAGCCGTGCCCGGATGGCGAGGATGTCGTCCACGGCCGCCCGGTAGTTGGCGTCGACGTCGCCCTCCACCGAACACGGGACGATGACGGTCATGGAGCGCCGCAGGTGGTCGAACTGGATGACCGGTCCGGTCACCATCATCTGCAGGTCGGCGATGCCGCGGTCGTCCTCCGGGATGTCCGGCAGCCGTTCGACGGTGCGGATGAGGTCGTACCCGAGGTATCCGACCGCGCCGCCGTGGAAGGCGACGTCCTCGCCCACCGGAGCGGCCATGTTCACGGCGTCCAGGACCGTGGGCAGGGCCTCGAAGGGATCGCGGACGTCGAGCGGGTCGAGCGTTCCGTCCTGCCACAGGACCGCGACCCGGTCGCCCTGCGCCCGGATGACCGCCTGCGGGGAGATCCCGATGAAGGAGTAGCGGCCGAGCCGCTGCCCCTCCTCCGCGGACTCGAGGAGGAAGCACGGGCCGTCGTCGCGCAGCTTCAGGAAGGCGCTGACCGGGGTGTCGCAGTCGGCGATGAACGTGTGCGTGAGGGGAACCTGGAGCGCGTCACCCGCGTGCTGGAGCAGGTCCTCGCGAGTGGGCACCACATGAGGTTCGCCGGGATGATCCGAGGCGCTCATCGGCGCGACTCGAGCTCCGCCGCCACCTCGTCCAGCCGGACACCGGTCTTCTGCCAGAGCACCGCCAGGTGGTAGAGGAGATCGGCGCTCTCGTAGACGATCTGCTCGTGTTCGTCGCCCTTGGCGGCGAGGACGACCTCGGTCGCCTCCTCTCCCACCTTCTTGCAGACCGTGTCGATGCCGCGGTCCAGGAGACTGGCGGTGTACGACGACTCGGGATCGGCGACGGCCGCCCGCCTCGCGACGACGTCGACCAGCCGGCCGATGGCGGCGAACGGCTGCTCTGCGGATCCGGCGAGGGTGTCGGAGAAACACGTCTCGGCGCCCGTGTGGCAGGCCGGGCCCGCGGGGTCGACGAGGACGACGACGGCGTCGCCGTCGCAGTCGAGAAGGAGGCCGCGCACGGTCTGGGTGTTGCCGCTCGTGGCGCCCTTGTGCCACAGCTCGTTGCGGGACCGGCTCCAGAACCAGGTCTCCCCCTCCGAGAGGGTGCGCTCCAGCGACGCCTGCGACATGTACGCGAGCGTCAGGACGCGACCGGTGACCCTGTCCTGCACGATGGCGGGGATGAGACCGTCCGATCCGGGGGTGACGCGCGAGAGAACCTCATCAACGACGGGAAGTGCGCTCATCCCGCCTTTGCCAGCTCTTTCAGGATCTTCAGCGAGGAGGTGCATCCGAGGCGCGAGGCCCCGGCGTTGATCATGTCCTCGGCCATCGCCAGCGTCTTGATGCCGCCGGACGCCTTGACGCCGACCCCCTCGGGCAGCGCCTCGCGCATGAGCTCCACGTCCTCGACCCGGACGGCGACGTCCGAGGTGCTCGTCTTGGCGAAGTCGGCTCCGGCGTCCGCGACGATCTTGCACGCGAGGCGCTTGAGCTTGTCGTCGAGGAGCGGCGCCTCGATGGAGACCTTGACGAGGATCTCGCCGCGGGAGTCGTTGACCGCCCGCGACTGGACGGCGCGCACCAGGGTGGCGAGTTCGTTGCGGACGAACCCGAAGTCACCCGAGCGGAGCGAGGTGACGTTCATGGTGACGTCGATCTCCTCGGCGCCGGCGCTGACGCAGTGCTCGGCCGCCGCGATCTTGCTCTGCGGGAGGTCGGCCCCATACGGATAGGCGACCACGGCGCAGGTCTTGACGTCACAGTCCCTCAGGAGGTCCACGACGATCGGCAGGAACGCCGGGAACGTGCACACGCTCGCGAAGTGGTGCTCGCGGGCTTCAGCGCAGGCGCGCTCGACATCTGCCTGGGTCGCACGGAGGTCCAGGAGAGTGTGATCGATCGTCTTTGCGAGTTCCTCAGCTTGGATCGTCGCACTCCCGACACACGGACGTCATCGCGGCGAGTATAGCGAGATGGCAACATTCCGCCCATGCCGGAACTTCCGGAGATCCAGGCCGTTACCGAGGGGCTGCACCGCGAGCTCACGGGTTCGACGGTCACCGGCGCCCGGGCGCTCCATCCGTCGATCGTGAAGTCCGCCAGCCCCGGGCTCGACGATCTCGTGGGCCAGGTCATCACGTCGGTCTGGCGCCGCGGCAAGCTCATCGGCCTTTCGATCGGGGGCTTCGACCTCGTGATCCACCTGATGCAGGCGGGCCGTGTCTCCCTGTCGCCGACGGTCAAGGCCCGGCTGCCCCGGGCCGTCGCGCTCGTCCTGGACCTGGACGACGGGCGGCAGCTCCGCGTGCGCGAGGCCGCCACGGAGCACCGGGCGAGTGCCTATGTGGTCCGTCACGGCGACCTCGGCGACCTTCCCCTCGTCCGGGGGCTCGGTCCGGAACCCATCGGTCTTCCGCCGGATGTGTGGCGCGAGCGGCTGACGAGCCCTCCCGGCCTCCTTCACACGGCCCTCCGCCAGGGCCGGCGCGTGGCCGGCATCGGGCGTGCCTATGCAAGCGACATCATGTGGGCCGGGAAGCTCGCGCCGTTCGCCCGGACGAGCACGATGTCGGACGACGACTACGCCCGGCTCGCGAAGGCCGCCGACACGGTCCTGCAGCAGGCGCTCGACCGTTCCCGCCGCGACATCACCACCGACCTCCCGAACAGCGAGAAGCGCGTCACCCTCGTGCACGGCCAGGCCGGATCCCCGTGCGTGCGGTGCGGCCGGACCCTGGAGCGCGTGTCGTTCGAGGGGTACGAGCTCGTCTACTGCCCGGACTGCCAGACCGACGGGACCGTGTACGCGGACCGCAGGATGTCGCGCCTCCTGCGCTAGCCGAGCGATCGATGCAAGCTTGGTGTCAGGCACTTAACTTGCATGCGCTCGCGAATCAGCGTGCCGATGCAAGTTAAGTGCCTGACACCAGGCTTGCATCGGGGCTTCTACAGGCCCAGGCGATCCAGCATGGTGTCGTCCTTACGCCAGCGGCGGCGCACCTTCACCATCAGGTCCGTGTGGACCGGCTCGCCCAGCACCCGGGTGAGGGTATGGCGGGCGGCCTCTCCGATGGAGCGGATCATGCGACCACCCTTCCCCACCAGGATCCCCTTCTGGGACTCGCTCTCCACGTAGATGGCGGCACGGACGATGCGGCCCACGCTCACGGGCTCGATGCTCTCCACCTGGACGGCGAGCGAGTGCGGGACCTCGTCCCGTACCCGCTGCAGGGCGGCCTCACGGATGAGTTCGGCGGCGATCTCGTCGTCGGTCTGATCGGTGACGACGCCCTCCGGGAAGTAGCGGGGGCCCGGGGGCAGGGTGCGCCCGATGGTCTCGCGCAACGCGTCGAGGCCGGCGCCGGTCGTCGCGCTCACCGGGTGCAGCTCGACGAACGGGACGAGCTGCGAGGCCTCGGCGATGGTGCGTGCGATCTCGTCGCGACCGACGGCATCGACCTTGTTGATCACGAGGATGACGGGGAGCTTCGCGGCGATGAGCCGCTCGGCGATGAAGCGGTCGCCCCCTCCGATGGGCTCGCGGGCGTTCAGCACGAAGATCGCGACGTCGCAGTCATCGAGCGTGCCGTCGACGGTGTCCTGCATGCGTCGCGTCAGTGCGTCCGCCGGCTTCTGGAAGCCCGGCATGTCGATGAGGACGGCCTGCCAGTCCTCGCCGTGCACGATGGCGCGCACCCGGCGCCGCGTGGTCTGCGGGCGCGAGGACACCGCCGCCACGTGGACACCCGCGAGGGCGTTCGCGATCGTCGACTTGCCCACGTTGGGCCGGCCGGCGAGGGCCACCAGACCCGATCGGTAGTCGTCTGAGCTCACAGTCCCCCGTTCAGCGATTGGCGATGGCGTCGGCGGCTCATCCGAGCACCTGGAAGAGGATCACCGTCACCGCGGTGCCGAGCACGGCTCCCGCGACGACCTCGACGGCGGAGTGGATGCCCGCCTCCACGCGCGACTGCGCCACCAGGAGCGCCATCATGAACGCCAGCGTCGACACCAGCGCCGCGTGCGGCACGTCGCTCGCCAGGATGGTGACGGCCGACCACCCGGCGAACGCCGCCGCGGCGTGTCCCGACGGAAGACCACCGCGGAGCGCCGTCCCCCGGCCCGTCGCCGCCTTGATGATGATGGTGAGCAGGACGGTGATGAGGAGCGCGCCGGTCACGATCTGGGACGGGCGCGCGTCGAGGCGACCGACGAGGTCGAGTCCGTGCTCGGAGAGGTGGTTGTAGAAGACGAGGTACGCCACGACGAGGGCGTTGACCGTCGCGACGAGGACCGCGCCGGCCGCGACGTCCTTGGCCACCTTGATGAGGGGGTGGTAATGAGTGACGGTGGCGTCGATTGCGGCCTCGAGCGCCGTGTTGAACATCTCGGCGATGATGACCAGGCTGACCACGCCGAGGATCGCGATGAACTCGAGCCGGGTCACGCCGATGACGAGCGACAGGATGAGCGCGCCGAGCCCCGCGGCCACGTGGATGCGCATGTTCCGCTGGGTGCGGAGCACGTAGACGATCCCCGCGAACGCCCAGGTGAACGACCAGCGGAGCGACCCCTGGCGCGGCAGGGCGCTGTCGGACCGCCCGGTCAGGCGGGCGAGGAATCCCCGCGGCTTCTCGTCACTCATGCGAGCCGATCGACCAGCTCGTCCTGAAGGGCGAGCATCTCTCCCTGATCCACCTCGTGGTCGTACCCGATGAGGTGCAGGAGGCCGTGGACGGTGAGCGTGCTGAGCGGGTCCTCCGCCGCCGCCGGGCAGATGATGATGTCGCCCAGCTCGGGGGCCGGGCCGTCATCCGGCCAGCCGTCGAGGACGGTGAGGCCGTCCACCGGGAAGGAGAGCACGTCCGTCGGCACCGGCTTGTCGCGGTGCTCGCCGTTGATCTCCGCCATCCGCTCCTCGCCCACCACCATGAGCCCCAGGCTGGCACGGCCGATGCCGACCTCGCCGCACACCCACCGGGCGACGTCCGCGAGGGCGTCGACATCGACGCCGGGCATCTCGGAGGAGGCCTCGACCTCGATCATTGATCGTCTTCGTCGGCGATCCGGTACGCCTCGACGATCTCCTGGACCAGTCGGTGCCGCACGACGTCGTCGCGGTTGAAGTGGACGAAGGCGACGTCCTTGACGTGCGACAGGATCCGGCCGATGTCGGCGAGCGCCGACGGACGGTCGCGCGGCAGGTCGATCTGGGTCACGTCACCCGTGACCACCATCGTCGAGCGGTAGCCGAGCCGCGTGAGGAACATGCGCATCTGCTCACTGGTGGTGTTCTGCGCCTCGTCCAGGATGATGAAGCTGTCGTTCAGCGTGCGGCCGCGCATGAAGGCGAGGGGCGCGATCTCGATCTGTCCGCGCTCCAGATACGCCTGCACCTTCTCCGCCTCCATCATGTCGTGGAGGGCGTCGAAGAGCGGGCGCAGATAGGGATCGACCTTGGCGGCGATGTCACCGGGGAGGAATCCCAGGCGCTCGCCGGCCTCCACCGCGGGCCGCGTCAGGATGATCCGCCCGACCTCCTTGCGGTTCAGAGCGGCGGCCGCGAGGGCCACGGCGAGATAGGTCTTGCCCGTTCCGGCGGGGCCGATGCCGAACGTGATGGTGTGGTCGCGGATGGCGTCGACGTAGCGCTTCTGCCCGTCCGTCTTCGGTGTCACCGCCAGATGACGGTGACGGAGGACCACGTCGCCGAGCATTTCGCCGAGCGGTGCGTGCCGGTCGACGGCGCTGACGATGGCCTCGACGGTGCCGGGGCCGAACCCCTCGCCGCTCGAGACGATCGATCCGAGGTCGCCGATCGCGGTGGCGGTGGCCTCGACCCGGTCCTCGTCCCCGATCATGGTGAGCCGGTTGCCGCGGAGGCCGAGGTCCATCCCCAGGCGCTCCTCCAACGAGCGCAGGATGCGGTCGTGCTCGCCGGCGAGTTCGACCGCGACGTCGTCGCTGAGTTCAATCGTTCGCTGATGCATCTACATCGATTCTGACAAACGTTCGCCGCCCATCACGTGCCAGTGGAGATGGAACACCGACTGGAGTGCGTCCGGCCCGTGGTTGGTGGTGACCCGGTATCCGGATTCCTCCAGACCGGCCTCCCGGGCCAGGTCGGCGATGAACACCGGCATGCGGGCCCGCTCCTCGT
>CAYOSM010000034.1:0-20351 GCA_964406645.1 uncultured Bifidobacteriaceae bacterium
TCCGCGTGGCTCACGTTGATGCCGTGCGGGCCGTTGGCCAGCGTGACGAGGGTGCCGTCCGCGACGAGTGCGGCGGAACGGGCACCCGATACCTCGACGGGGACGATGGCGTCGGAGTCGCCGTGGATCACGAGGACGGGAACGTCGACCCTCTCCAGGTCCGCCGTGAAGTCCTCGAGCCAGGCCACGATGCAGGCCACGGCCGCCTCCAGATCGGCCTTCGCCGCGAGGTCGAGGGCCGCACGAAGCTCCTGCTCCGTGATCATCAGGGTGCCGTCGGCCGAGAAGAAGTTCGTCATGAAGCCCTCGAGGAAGGGCTCGCGATCGGCGGCGAGTCCGCCCTGCATCTGGACGGCGACCTCACGCGGGAAGCCCCCGTCCGGGTGCGCGTCGCTCTTCTCGAGCCACGGAGGGATGGCCGCGGCCAGGACCGCACTGCGGATGCGGCCGGAACCCCGGGTCCCCAGGTATCGCGCGACCTCTCCGCCGCCCATGGAGAAGCCGACGATGGTCGCGTCCGACAGGTCGAGGCCGGTGAGGACGGCGTCCAGGTCCCCGGCGAACGTGTCGTAGTCGTACGGACCGGATGCGGTCGAGTCGCCGAACCCGCGGCGATCGTAGGTGACGACGCGATAGCCGGCGGCGGTGAGGGCCGGTATCTGATTGCTCCAGGACTCCCCGCTGAGCGGCCAGCCGTGGATCAGGACGACCGGGCGGCCGGAGCCCCCCGAATCGGTGACATGCAGCGACACTCCATTAGACGCGATCGTGGACATGTTCTGGAAACCTCCGAGGGATCGTTGGCGATCACCGCGACCCGGGCATGTGGAGTCACTCGACGCCGTGGTGTCCACGAGTGGTTCTACCCGAATCGCGGCTCGCTAAACTGGTCGGGCAGGCTTGGCAGTCGCGGGTCGTTTCGACGGCTCGAGGAAAGTCCGGACACCGCAGAGCGGGGTGCTGGTTAACGGCCAGCGGGGGAAACCCTCGGGAAAGTGCCACAGAAACAAAACAGCCGTCGGCATCGTCGGCGGTAACGGTGAAAAGGTGCGGTAAGAGCGCACCAGCGGTCTGGTGACAGGCCGGCTGGGTAAACCCCACCCGGTGCAAGGCCAAGCAGGAGCGCTACGGGTTGCTCGCTCAGCTCCAGGTCGGCCGCATGAGGCGTCTGGCAACAGGCGTCCCAGATAGATGACTGTCCACGACAGAATCCGGCTTACGGCCTGCTAACGAGAGAGCCCCGGCGACGGGGCTCTCTCCATTTTCCGGACCGGAGGAGATTGTCGTCCGCCGCCTTTCGCCGTGGGTCACGGCCCGGCGTTCGGCTCGGTCTCGACGAGTCCCTCTGACGCCCACGCGGCGCGGGCGCGACGGCGCCGGACCCAGCGTCCCGCCAGCCCGTAGCGGGGCGCCACGATGAGGGCGATCACGAAGCAGGCCGTCGCGACCATGCCCATCGCTCCGGCGATCGACGCATCCATCCGGACGGCGGTCCACTGGCCGGCCAGGGCGCTGAGCCATCCGATGGCGACGGTGAGCACCACCATCACGAGCAGCCGGTCCGTCAGGAGGTACGCCGTGGCGGCCGGCACGATCAGCATCGTGACGACCAGGATCGCGCCCACCGATTCGAATGCGGAGACGGCCGTGATGGCCGTCGCGACCAAGAGGATGCGGGAGAGGAGCGAGGGTGAGCGTCCGATCGTCTTGGCGAACTCGGGATCGAACGTCGTCACCTTGATCTCCTTCCAGAGTGCGACGACGAGCGCGAGGTTGACGACGGCGACGGCTCCGACCACCAGTGCGGCCGTCGGCACGGCGAACCCGAACAGGTCCGTGGTGCGGAACGGCGTGAACGCGATCTCCCCGTAGATCGTGGAGTCCAGGTCCAGGTGGACGTTCGAGGCGAAGGCCGTCACGCCGAGCACGCCGAGGGAGAACAGCATGGGGAAGACGAGGCCGATGGCCGCATCCCCCTTGACCAGCCCGCTCGCCCGGATGGCGTCCGTGAGGAGCACGCAGACGATCGCGAACAGGCCGGCGCCGATCACCACCGGCACGGGCGCACGCGAGTGGAAGACGAGGTACACGGCGACGATGCCCGGCAGGACGGCGTGGCTGACCGCATCACCCATCAGGGCGGCGCGCCGCAGGACGAGGAACGGTCCGAGGAGTCCGCAGGCGGTGGCGACGAGGCCCGCCGTGATGGCGATCTGCACGTGGGCGTTCATCGCGGTCCCGCCTCGGCGGTGGCGAATGTGAGAAGCCGGTCGGCGCTTCGGTCCCCGATGCTGCGACGAAGATCGAGCGGGTCCGGCTCACGCGCATCGGGCAGGTCGAGACGCCATCCGTGCTCCAGCCACAGGGACCACAGCCGCCGGCGCTCCTGGAGCTCAGCGACGTGGTCCTCACCGGTGGCCGTGAGCGAGATCGCCGAGCCGTCCAGTCGTGCGAGTCCGCGGTGTTCCAGCTCGCGGCCGAGCCGGGACATCTGCCGCGGCGTGCGGCCCGTCGCCGAGGCCAGCTCGTCGAGGACGATCGGGCCTCCGGCGGACGATGCGGCCGCGACGTCGGTGAGCGCGCCGTCCACTGCGGCTCGTCGACGGGCCTGGCGGAGCCGTGACGCGCGCCAGGCGATCCCCCGCCCCGGGGCGAAGAGAAGGCTCGCGACGACCACGACGAAGCCGAAGATCACGATGACCGGGCCGGTCGGAACCTCCAGCGACATCGACGTGAGAGCGCCACCGACCCCGATCGCCGCCCCGGCGAGGCCGGAGACCGGGATGAGGACGTGCAGCCGGTCGGTGAACTGCCGCGCCGCGACGCTCGGGGTGATCAGGAGCGCCACCATCAGGATGGCGCCGACGACGCGGACGCCGACGACGATCGCGATGACGAGGAGGGCGGTGATGAGCACGTCGAGGGCACGGGTGTGGAGGCCCACGGACCCGGCGAAGTCGCGGTCGAAGAGCGCGGTCTTCATCGGCCGGTAGAGGAGGGCGATCACGGCGATGCCGACGGCCCCCATGGCCAGCATGGCGATGACGTCGCGCTCCTGGAGCCCCGCCGCCTGCCCGAACAGGTAGCGGTCGAGTCCTGCCTGGTTCGCGTTGCCGGTCCCCGCGATGTGGGTCAGGAGCACGATGCCCACCGCGAAGAACCCCGACAGCACGACCCCGATGGCGGCGTCGGGACGCACGCGGTTGGTCCGCTCGATCCCGACGATCAACCACGCCCCCACGAGTCCGGCGATCGCCGCGCCGACCAGCAGCGTGGTCGGATCCTTTGTCCCGGTCGCGAGGAAGGCGATGCAGACGCCGGGGAGAGCGGCGTGCGCGAGGGCGTCTCCCACCAGGCTGCGCTCCCGCAGGACGGCGTAGACACCGAGCGATCCGGCGACGAAACCGAGGATCGCGGCGCCGAGGGCGACCACGGCATCCGTGTACGGCAGCGGGATGAGGTCGATCACCCAGCTCACGGCGACGTCATCTCCTCGTCGCGCAGATCGCGTGTGCTCCCGTAGGCGCGGGCCAGGACCTCGTCCGCCATCGCCTCGTCGACGGGTCCGGAGGCGATGGCGCGGACGTTGAGGACAAGAGCGGTGTCGAACCGCTCGCGAACGGTCCGAAGATCGTGGTGGACGATGACGACGGTGGAGCCCCGGTCGCGAAGCTCGGTGAGTAGGGTGAGGATGGCGTCCTCGGTCCGGGCGTCGACTCCGGCGAACGGCTCGTCCATCAGAAGGAGCGAGGCCTCCTGCGCCAGTGCCCGGGCGAGGAATACTCGCTGCCGCTGTCCGCCCGAGAGCTGTCCGATCGGCCGGTCGGCGAACGGCGTCATACCGACATGATCGAGCGAGCGGGCGACCACGTCGCGATCGATGCGGCGGAGTCGGCGGAACCAGCCCGCCTGCCGGTAGCGGCCCATCTCGACGACCTCGCGCACGGATGTGGGGAAGTCCCAGTCGACCCCGGACGCCTGTGGCACGAACGCGACGTCGGATCGCGCCTCCTCGAGCGACCTGCCGTAGATCGCGACATGGCCCGCGTCGCGCGGGATGATCCCGAGCGACGCCTTCAGCAGGGTGGACTTTCCGGCGCCGTTCGGTCCGACGATGGCGGACATCGTGCCGCACGGGAACGATGCATCCACATCCCAGAGGACGGGCCGGCTCCCGTACGACACGGTCATCCGCCGGATGTCCAGGGCGGGGAGCGGGGGAGTCCCACGTCGTTCGTCGGCCATCGGCAGGCCGGGATCGTGCGGGAGTGCCGGCAGATCGCGACTCACCGGAGGCTCCCCGTGATCAGGTCGACGTTGTGACTCACCATGCCGATGTAGGTCCCCTCCGGTGTGCCGGCGGATCCGGCGGCGTCCGCGAAGAGCTCACCACCCACGGTGGCCGTCCAACCCTGGTTCCTCGCCTCGGCGAGAACGGCGTCGATCGTCTGGCGGGGGGTGGCCGATTCGACGAACACGGCTTTGATGCGGCGGTCCACAAGCAGCTTCGCCACGCGCCGGATGTCGGCCGTGGTCGCCTCGCCGGCCGTGGAGATGCCCTGGATCCCCTGGACGTCGAAGCCGTAGCGACGACCGAAGTAGGCGAAGGCGTCGTGCGACGTCACAAGCAGGCGGGATCGCTCGGGGACGGTCGTGACCGCGGCCTCGATGCGGGAGGTGAGTCCGTCGAGCTCCGCGACGTACGCCTCGTACCGGTCCTCGTAAGCGGCGGCGTTGTCGGGGTCCGCCTCACGGTAGGCGTCCATGACCGTGCGGGCCGCGATCGCCCAGAGGTCCACGTCGAACCAGATGTGGGGATCGTGGTCACCGTCCACGGTGATCAGACGGTCCTCGGGGATATCCCGGGTGACCGCGACGGTCGGCCGCGTCCGCGACATCTCCTCGAAGATCTCGTCCATCTTGCCCTCCAGGTGGAGGCCGCCGTAGAAGACCAGTTCGCTCTCCCGGAGGGTGTCGATGTCGCCCGCGGTCGCCTTGTAGAGGTGCGGATCGACGCCGGCTTCCATGAGCGAGGTCACCTGGACGTCGTCACCTCCGATCACCGTGGCCAGATCGCCCACGATGTTCGTCGTCGCGACAACTCGCAGCCCCTCTACGGACCCGGTCGTATCCGAGCCGGACGAACCGCACCCGGACACGAGCAGCGCGACGACCGCGGCGAGGACGGGGGCGAAGGCGGCGAGCAGCGGTCGCCGCCGGCGTTGCGAGGGTCTCCGGATGGTCTCCGTCATGGATCAGGGGCTCCTTGCCGTCCCAGGGATTTCGGTGCACCATACCCGATATTTAGCTTAGACTGATTTTTCCTTTCGTTCAGACTCGGAGTTCTGGGGCCTCTGCGATACTGTGGCCCTGTGAACGATGTCGCCTCGCCATCACCCGCGCGGACGAGCGCCGCCGTCGAGGACTACGTGAAGTCCATCTACTCCATGTCCGCGGCCGGTGAGGGTCCGGTCCAGACCAACGAGCTGGCGGCGCGGCTGGGTGTCACGGCGGCCTCCGTCTCAGCGATGATCAAGCGCCTCGCGGGCACCGGTCTGGTCGAGCACGAGCCGTACCGCGGTGTTCGGCTGACGCCGGCCGGAGAGCGGCTCGCCCTGCACGTGGTGCGTCGTCATCGGCTCCTGGAGCTCTTCCTGTCCGAGGTGCTCCACATCCCGTGGGACCGTGTCCATCAGGAGGCCGAGATCCTCGAGCATGCGATCTCGGACTATCTGATCGATGCCATCGACGAGACGCTGGGCCGCCCGGAAGTCGATCCGCACGGTGACCCCATTCCCACGCGCGATCTCGTGCTCGCCGCGGACGACGGCTCGATCCCCCTCACCGATCTCGAGGTCGGTCGCGCCGCGCGGATCACGCAGGTGTCGGATCTGGAGCCGGAGATGCTGCTGCACCTCACGTCAGCCGGCATCGCGCTCAACGACCGGGTCGAGCTCCGTGAGCGTGAGCCCTTCGGCGGCTCGCTCACGATCTCCGTCGCGGGGGTCGATCGCCGGTTGCCGCACCGGGTGGCCGACGGCATCCGGGTGATGCCACTGGACAGCGCCGCCGCCTGATCCGCACCCGCCACCTGCACGGACGGGCGTCCGGCGGTGGTCAGAGCACGTACCGGGAGATCTCCGCCGATCCTGGATGGACCGGGACGGTGCCCGTGGACGACAGCTCTACATCGCCCACGGATACGCCGAGAACGGCGTGGGGAGGGATCAGAGCCCTTCGGCGGCCAATCCGTAGCCACGGGCGATCGCGGCCTGAGCGCCGTCGATCACCGCGAGCAGGCACGCCATGGCGTGTTCCTCCTCGACGAGGTCCTCGTCGATGGCCACCTCGGCCTCGATGAGGACGGCAAGAGCGAAGCGCGTGTGCTCGACGAGCACGCCGCCGCCCCGTTCACCCTGGAGTCCACCGCGATATCCGGCGACCTCCGCCCGACCGGCGAACGCCGACGGGTTGCCCGACTCGAGCGCACCCGTCACCACCCGCACGAAGCGGGTGACGGCACGGCGGAGCTCCGTCTCACTCGGGATCTGGGTGATGGTGGGCACCGCGGGGTCATACCCGGCGAGTACCCGGTCGATGATGTGGTCGCTGCGTGCGTTGAGCTCACGCGCCAGCGTCGGACAGGCGGGGATCTCGGTCCGGGCCGCTCGCAGCGAGAATCGCCGCGGGATGGGGGCACCTTGCTCATCGAGCCAGACACGGAGCTCGTCCATGTCGAATCGACGGTGTCCTCCAACGGTCCTATGGGACGGCAGGCGTCCGTCATCCGCCCAACCGCGGACGGTGGCGACGCTGACGCCGATGATCGCGGCCGCTTCACTTGCTGTCAGCGACCGGCGACCCGGCTCGACGCGACCGCGGGAACTGTCGCGCCCCTCATTTTCTGTTTCCATGCCTCAACCTCACCTTCAGTTGGACCGGATCATCTTATGGGCCTGTACGGGGGAAATGGAGGGGGCATTCCAGAGTCTGGCAGGGATTTCCAGGTTTGGAAGGATCGCGCAGGAAAAAGGCGAACCCAATCGCATGGCCAAACTCCGCCGACACCCCTCGCTCACCGTCGCGCTTGCGGCAATCGCCGCTGCAGGCGCCGTCATTCTGGGCGGTCTGATCGGGGTGACGACCCACATGCGCGCCGACATCGCCGACACGACGGGTGCGCTCTCCGAGACCGCGGAGCGTCTGCCGGACCTCGCGTCGCCGCTCACGGCGGCCGGGCTGAGGACGTACATCGCGGAGGCGCCCGTCGCTCTCCGGCTCATCGGTTCGCGTGGCCAGGACCTCGGCCGGTCCGCTGAGACACCGGCCATCTGGGACGAGGCCGGCGCCGGCGGCATCGCCGGGCTTGCGACGACGGGTCTCGACGTGACCCGCGCGGGAGACTCCGTCGAGGTCGTGCGACCGCTTGCCGACGGACGCTCGGCGGTGGTGCGCGCATGGCTTCCGGCGTCGGCCACCGCGGTCAGCGGCGGGGCCCTCATCGCGATTCTGGGAGCGGCCCTCATCGCCGCCGCCATCGCGGCGATCGTCACCTGGCGGATCCTGAGGCGCAGGCGGCGCGAGGTCGCCGCGATCACCTCGGCCGCCGAGTGCCTCATCGCCGGCCGGATCCCCGAGATCGACCCGATGATCCGCGAGGGCGACCTGGCACGCGCCGGGGACTCGATCCGGGTGGGCGCGGAACGCATCGCGCACCTGACGGAGATCGCGGACCGCGAGATGGCTCTTCTCACCGCGGCCATCGAACCGCTCGCCATCGGCGTCGCAGGGCGTGGACCGGCCGGCAGCTGGCTGCGCAACGTCACGCTGGAGCGCCTCGTGGACGGCATGGGCACGAGCGACCGGGGCATGGTCGAGGACGCCCTGCGTGCGGGCCTCGAGTCCACGGACCCCACGGGCGGTCAGGTCCACCTCTCCGACGGTCGCGTCATGGACGTCGACGCATGGTCGGTGCCCGGCGGGCGCCTGGTCAGCGTCGTCGAGCGCACCGAGCAGGAGCGCCTCAACCGGTTCCGTCGTCAGATCGAGAGTTCGGCGGTGCGCCAGCTGAAGGCCCCGCTCGATGAGATCAAGACACGCGGCAAGCAGATCTACCCGCACGTGACGGCCCCCGGCGCGCCGACGCTCCGGTCTCTCCTGGCGGCGACGGACCGCCTGGACCGCGTCATGCGGATGATGCTCCGCGGGACGAACCTCGATCCCGCCGCGCGATCACCCCGTCGTGAGCGGTTCGGTGTCTCCGGGTTCCTGTGGGCGCTCGCCCACGACTGGGACGCCGCCCTTCGGAAGAAAGCGCAGCGCGTCGAGCTCGACATCGCGCCGGACCTTCCGGACGTGAAGACCGACGCCGCGCTCGTCGAGGAGATCCTCACGGAGCTCATCGACAACTCGGCCAAGTTCACGCCGCGCGGCGGCACGATCGAGATGACGGCCCGTCACAGCGACGGTCGTCTCGTGCTCGAGGTGCTCGACTCCGGTCCGGGCATCGACGATGCGGACGCCCCGCTCGCCACCGAGCGGTTCTTCCGCGGCACCTCGTCGGAATCGATCCCGGGTGCGGGCCTCGGTCTGGGCGTCGCGTCGGCCCTCGCCGACCGCATCGGGGCCTCTCTGGAGGTCATCTCCGGTCCCGGTGGCCGGGTGCGGCTCCTGATCCCCGTCGACGAGGACCAGCGGGCGCTGCACGCCGCGTAACGCCGCCCGGAGGGGACAGGCCGCCGGCTCCCCTTCCGATTCTCAGCGCATCGTGAGGGCGAAGCGCGGTCCTCACGGCCATATTCCACGGGTCGATCAGGCCGGAGTCGCTGGTAGCGTGGTCGACGTCCGTCGAACTCTCAAGGAGCACCATGGCCTGGGACGATGTATCGCGCTGGCAGTCGGGTGATCTGGTCGCCGCGTTCAAGATGGGGGACCCCATCCAGATGGTCGACGTCCGCGACTTCGGCTGGCGAGAGTCGGACATCAAGATCCGCGGCGCGATCCGCATCGACCCGATGGAGTTCGAGTCGCAGATCCCGGATCTGCCCGACGGCAAGCAGCTCATCTTCTATTGCGATCGTGACGGTGAGGCCACCAGCATGAAGATCGCCCTGTGGGCGTTCGATCACGGCCGGAGCCGCGTGGGCGTCTTGATCGGAGGATGGAACGGCTGGGTCGAGGGCGACAATCCCGTCGTCCCGAAGGAGGACTAGCCGCCTCGTCGAGCGTGGGCGCCGCCCGCATCACCTGATGCGCTGAACTGTCGTCCGCCGCCCGCTCCCATGCGGCGGTTCGTGACGCGACCCCTTGCGTCGCCGTCGAGGCCCGGCCTGGGGCAGCCGGGCCGTGGGGTACTCCCGCATCGGGGCCGAGCGGTCGGTCTCGGGTGGATCGAGAGGCCATCGAGGAGCCATCGTTTGGACGGTCCCGCCGAACACGGGATTACGTCGCGTGGAGTCGAAACCGTCGGAGTGCCGTCGATCGGCGGCGTATCCCTGTGGGGATACGCCGGTGTGGGGTTGGTACCCGTCTGGGCGCCGCTGGCTCATAAATGATACTCATTCTTATCTTCTACACCGATGAATGGAGATCTCCCTCATGAACCGGCTCCCCGTCACCGTCCTCTCCGGCTTCCTCGGCGCGGGGAAGACGACACTTCTCAACCGGATCCTCACCAACCGTGAGAACCGGCGCGTGGCCGTCATCGTCAACGACATGAGCGAGATCAACATCGACGCCGAACTCGTCCGCGGCGGGGAGGCGGAGCTCAATCGGACCGACGAGAAGCTCGTCGAGATGACCAACGGGTGCATCTGCTGCACCCTGCGTGAGGATCTCCTGGAGGAGGTCTCGCGCCTCGCCCACCAGCGGCGCTTCGACTATCTCCTCATCGAATCCACGGGGATCTCCGAACCGCTCCCGGTCGCGCAGACGTTCACCTTCGAGGACGAGCGCGGGCGGAGCCTCGGCGATGTCGCGCGCCTGGATACGATGGTCACCGTCGTGGACGCCCTGAACTTCCCCACGGATCTCGCGAACGCCGATTCGTTGCAGGAACGTGGCGAGTCGCTCGGTGAGGACGACGAGCGCACCGTGGCCGATCTGCTCGTCGACCAGATCGAGTTCGCCGACGTCATCCTCCTGTCGAAGTCCGACCTTGCGGGCGAGGAGGCGACCGGACAGGTGGAGGCCGTCGTGAGGAGCCTCAACACACGTGCGAAGGTCATCCGCGCGCCCTTCGGTGAGGTCCCTCTCTCGGAGATCATGGACACCGGCCTGTTCGACATGGAGGAGGCACAGAACTCGGCGGCGTGGATCGCCGAACTGGCCGGGGATCACGTGCCCGAAACCGACGAGTACGGCATCTCGAACTTCGTCTATGAGTCACGGCTCCCCTTCCACCCCGCACGCTTCATGGCGTTCGTCAACGACGGCGACTGGGAGGGCGTGATCCGTTCGAAGGGCTTCTTCTGGAGCGCCACGCACCCCGGGTTCGTCTACCTCTGGTCCCAGGCCGGCGGCGCCTGCAACATCGAGGTCACCGGCCCCTGGTGGGCGTCCGTCCCCCAGTCCCGCTGGCCCGAGCACCCCGAGGAGCGTGAGCGGATCCTTGCGAACTGGCACGGTAGCTACGGTGACCGGCGGCAGCAGATCGTGTTCATCGGTCAGAACATCGACGAGGACCGGGTCCGATCAGAACTCGACGCGTGCCTGCTCACCGATGCGGAGCTCGCCCTCAAACCCGAGGGGTGGAAGGAGTTCGAGGACCCGCTGCCCGGGATCACCGATCCATCGGCAGCCACGACCACGTGAGGCACGGCTGACACCGGGCCGCAGACGGCACCGGCGAGCGCGACCCGGGTCCGAAGGACCGTCACGGGTCGCGCTCACCGGTGGTGAGGCGGCTAGCCCTCCTGCGCGTCCTTCGGGGTCAGGCCGTAGCGCTCCTCGAGCCACCCGGGCAGAACGGCGGCGATCGTGCGCATCGTGAGCTCGCGCTGGGAGACCGACAGGCGCGCGGCGATGGAGAGGGCGTGCCGCGCCTGCTCGTCACGGAGGCCCTGGACGCCGCTGATCAGGTCGTCGCCCTCCTTCTTGTTGTAGATCATCGCGCGGGCCGCCATCGGCCAGTGCTCCTTCGACCACGTGATGAGCGCGTCCTCAAGATCCGTGGAGTGATAGTTGAGCAGCGCGTCCTGAAGCGGATTCAGCGTGGGGTCGTCGTCGCGAAAAGCCATCGGAGCCTCGATTGTCGGTGATGGGACTGCCGCCTCTGCGGATTCGCTCAGACTAGTCGACATACCTCATCCGGGGTGCCGGCTCGCTAGAGTACGACGCACGCCGGGCACGGAAATCGAGGTCACCCATGGCGACGTACCTGCTCCTCACCACCCTCAGCCCCCAGGGCATACAGACGCTCATGGTCGTCCCGGAGCGCCTGTTCGAGGTCAACCGTGAGATCGAGGCACTCGGGATCAAGGTACTGAACCAGTGGGCGCTTCTCGGGCCCTACGACTTCCTCAGCCTTGTCGAGGCGCCCGACGATGAGGCGATCGCCCGCCTCTCCGCCGACATCGCGGCGCGTGGCAGCGCTCACGTCGAGACGCTCACTGCACTGCCCGTCGACGAGTACATCGCCTCCATCGAGGCGGATCAGCCCCGATGAGGTGAGCCCGTCGCCGTGTGACGGCGACGGTGAGTGACCTGCGTCAGTCGTTCCGTTGTGGCCCGGCAGCTGCGACGCCGCCGGGGATCCGGTCACGTACGTGGCGTCTCCGGGCTGCGGTGTGCCTCACGTCGGTACACCCCGATGCGGGGCGGTCTCGTCGCGTCGTCTCAGATGAGCGTTCCGTCCGCCGTGTCCGCGACCGGGCGTCCGGCTCGGCGGCGCTAGGCGTCGGCGCTGCGCCACTCCTCCGACCCGCACAGCGGGCAGGTGGGGAGGACGAGGATGCCGTCGTTCTCGTTGGGGGATACGACGAGGAGATCACAGCTGGCGCAACGGAATGACCCGGTGACCTCATCACCGATCTCGAAGAGCTCTTCTGGTGCGCTGTTCAACGGTATGCCGACTCCTGTCGAGGTGTGGATCGTGGGCGGGTGCGCGGCGTCAGACGACGAACGCGGCGATCATGCAGATGATCGCGACCACGGAGAAGAATACGAACCCGAAGGAGAGTACCGCCCGCTGGGTGATGAGGCTGCCTCGCGCGGCGCCGGCACCGCGGTCGCGTTGAGGAGTGAGGGTGCACTCGCAGAACGGGCACATCGTGGCGCCCTCGAGAAGCGGAGCACCGCAGCGGTGGCAGGACGGAGACCCGGAACGGTGGTGTCCCTGTCGATCTGATTCGACGCGCATCGTGGCCTCAAGACGTCTGGTGGCCGGACCCAGAGGATACACCTCTCATCCGCATCGGCGGTCGGGGGCTCAGCCGGCCGCTGTCCCGTCCCCGTCGGCCGGGCCGTCGGCATCGGCCTCGGATTCCGTGGATGCATCGCCTGCCGGGGGAGCGGTCGAGTCCGGGGCTAGGGCGTCCGACCCGTCCGATGCATCGGACGACGACGGTGCGATCGCCACCGTCGGCTCCTCGGACGGGGGCGTCGCGGTTCCGTCGTCGGCGCCGTCCGCTGACGCCTTCGCCGCGTCCTCCTCGGCGTTCGCATCCGTCTTCGGCGTGGCCCCCGAGAGAATCTCCTCGATCTCCGCCTCGCATGCCGCGATCCGCATCTCCGCCGCCGCGACCTCGGCGACCTCCGTGGTCAGCCGCTCGTCGGTGAGCTCGCCGCTGATCGTGAGTTCGCGGACGCGTCGTCCGAGCGCCGTCAGGGCGTTGGTCTCCTCACGCTGAAGTCCCTTGAGCTTCGCCTCGAGACGGACACGATCGATCCCGTGACGGGCGAGATCTGCGGTGACACGGAAGGAGTCGCCGACGGCGGACAGCAGTGACATGGCTTCCTCACAGGGCGGTGGTGGGCGTCGCGTTCCTGATTCAACCACGAAACACACCGCTGACCAATGGCGCGCATCGTGTGCCGGTGCCCGCCATACCGTCGTGCGATGGACGTTCCGGGTGGTCGATCACACCCCGAGAGTGGTCAGGCCACGCTCGAATACATCGGACTGGTGCTCGTCGTCGTGGCGCTGCTCGTCGGGGCCACCCTCGTGGTGCGCCATCGCGTCGTGTCGACCCCGGAGTCCCGGTTCCCGGCCGTCGTGCCCGTGCCCGATGCCGTCGGCGGTCCGCTCGACCAACTCGCGCTTCGGCCGAGATCCCGACCGGGCTGGATCGGTCGCGGGTTCGGCGTCATGCGACGAGGGGGCCGCGTCATCGTGGTGGGCGGCGTCGCGTTCGGACGTGGCTTCGGCCGGGCGGTGCTGCGGGATCTCGAGATCGCGGTCCGTAATCCTGCGAGCATCCTTCGCGACGGTGGTTCACTCGTCGCCGCGGCGAAGGACCCGGTCGCCACGGCCAGGGCCATCGCCCGGGATCTGCGCGCGTACATCCGCGAGCTTCGCGCCATGGACCCCGATGCGGCGTACGTCCGGATCATGGAAGACCTGGGCGGGGTCTCGGAGGACCTCATCGTCGCCCGTGGACGGGCGTTGATCCTCCGGCGCCTGGCAGCGGCGGCACGTGATCGCGCTCGGCGAGGCGGTGTGACACAGCCCTGATGCGGTCCGTTTCAGAGTCGGCACGTACGCCCGTGGAGCGGTCACGGTGCCCCGTCGGAGGATCGATCCGCCCAATCACGACAAAGGGAGGAACAATGGGCTACCGACTCATGGGGTGGTGCGGTGCGAAGGCGATGCGCGGGTGGGACCGGCTCACATCCGATCAGCGTGGACAGGGGACCGTCGAGTACATCGGCATCGTCGTGATGGTGGCGCTCCTCGTGGGCGCCGTCGGCGTCGTCGCCTCCAAGTGGGGCGGGGACATCGGCGACAAGCTGAAGGACGGTCTCATGAAGGCCATCAAGAAGCTCGTCGCCGAACTCGTCACCTGAGATGCGTCCGGGTCGGTGGGCGGGCCGTGCGACCGGTCGGTGACGGTCGTGGAAACGGAGCGCGGATCGACACATCCGCGGAGACCGGACGGCGTGGGAATCGTCGTCCGGCCTCCGGAGGATGGGCAGACCGGATCGGGCCGAGGGGGATGCGAAAGGAGCGGAGGATTGGAGAGAACGGTGATGGGGCGAGTCGACGGAGGTCGTCGTTCGTGGTGCGGGCTGGGCCCGCTGCGGCGCCCGCCGCGGACGGGGATCGGCGTGACCGAGCCAGCCGGGAGGCCCGACGGGCGATGGGGAGGTGACCCGGGCGCGGCTCTCCGCCGCACGCCGCTGCTGGGCGCGCCCTCAGCCTGCCGGGGAGACGACCCGTCCGATGCGCTCCACGGCCTCGAGGAGTCGTGGGATCGGCTGGGAGTAGGCGATGCGGATGTGCCGCTCCGGCGCGGCGGTTCCGAAGTCGCGGCCCGGTGTGATGGCCACGTGGGCCTCCTCCAGGATGCGTTCGGCGAACGCGAAGCTGTCGTCGGTGACCGACGACACGTCGCAGTAGACGTAGAAGGCCCCGTCGGGGATCGCCTTCACCTCGAAGCCGATGCCGGGGAGTGCCGCCAGGAGTGCGTCCCGACGTGCGGCGAGCTCCTCGCGACGCTCCTCCAGGATGGCGATTGTGGCCTCGTCGAAGGCGGCCGTGGCGGCGTGCTGCGAGATGGTCGGTGCGCAGATGTACAGGTTCTGCGCGAGCTTCTCGATCTCCCGGACGGCGCCGTCGGGCAGGACGAGCCACCCCACGCGCCAGCCGGTCATCTGGAAGTACTTCGAGAAGCTGTTCACGACGAACGCGTCGGCGGTGTGACGGAGGATCGTCTGCGGTGCGTGGTCGTAGACGAGCCCCTGGTAGATCTCGTCCGCGACGAGGTCCGCATCACGGTCACGGCAGAGTCCGGCGATGGCGGCGAGCTCCTCGCCGTCGATGGACGTGCCCGTGGGGTTGGACGGCGAGGCGGTGATCACGGCGCGGGTCCGCGGCGTCCAGGCCTCGTCCAGCACGGACGCGGTCACCTGGTAGCGCGTCCGTGCATCCGTGGGCACGAGACGCGGCGTACCTCCGACGAATGTGACGAAGTGACGATTACACGGATAGCCCGGGTCACCGATCAGGACCTCGTCGCCCGGATCGAGGATGAGTCCGAGTGCCAGGAGAAGGCCGGCACTGGACCCGGACGTCACGACGACCCGCCATGGATCGACCGTCACACCGAAGCGGTCGGCGTAGTGCTCGGCGATCCGTTCGCGAAGGGCGCCCAGACCCAGCGCCGGCGTGTAGGCCATGGGCTCGGATGCGAGTGCCGCGTGTGCTCGGTCCACGATCGGCGTGGGGGTGGGGAAGTCGGGCTCACCCACCTCCAGATGGATGACGTCGTTCCCCGCGGCCTCGAGTTCCTGGGCCCGCCGGAGCACCTCCATCACCTCGAAGGGGGCGATGGAGAGTGCACGAGCACTGAATGCGCGCTCCCGCGGAGTCGTCACGAGCGGCCTGCGGACCGACGTGTCGGTGCTCGGCGGATCAGGAGATCGAACCCGAGAACGTGTCGCACCGTCCGGGATCTCCGGACTCGTATCCGGTCATGAACCACTTCTGCCGCTGCTCACTCGATCCGTGGGTCCACGCCTCGGGATTCACGTTCCCCTGGAACTCCCGTTGTATGTAGTCGTCACCCACACGCGCGGCCGCATCGAGTCCGTCAGCGATGTCCGTCTCGGTGATCGGGTTCAGCAGCCCGGTCGACACGGCGTGATGGAACCAAACGCCGGCGTAGCAGTCGGCCTGGAGTTCCGTGCGCACCGCCTTAGAGTTCGGCCCCTGACGGTCCCTCCCGATCTTGTTGAGCACCCCCGTGAGGTTCTGGATGTGGTGTCCGTATTCGTGGGCGATGACGTACGCCTCGGCGAACGGTCCTCCTGTGGCACCGAACTTATCCCGCAGCACGTCGAAGAACCCGAGGTCCAGGTAGACGTATCGGTCGGCGGGGCAGTAGAACGGTCCCATCTCCGAGGAGGCTGCACCGCAGCCGGTCTTCACCGCGTCCGCGAAGAAGCGCGTCCGCGCCGGTGTGTACTTCAGGCCCTGCGAGGCGAACTCGCTCTGCCAGTAGCTCTGGATGCTGTTGACGAATCCGACGATCCGGCAGTCGTCGTACTTGTCGGCATCCGCTCCGGTCCGGCATCGCTCCCCGAGATCCGCGTTGGTCCCGCCGTATCCCGTCGTCACCTTGGTGCCCGCGGTCTGACCGTCGAGGCTGTTGAGATCGCTCGTCGTGCCCGAGCCGAGCGGGTTGCCGCCGAGCAGCAGCACGATGAGCAATCCGATGATGCCCAGCCCGCCTCCGCCGACGGCCACGCCCCGACCCATGCTCCGCCCACCGGCGGTCTCGGCGCGGATGTCATCGACCTGGCTGGTGTCGAGCTGTGCGTCGTCCTTGAAGATGTCGTTCATGACGAACTCCTGATGATGATGCGGAGTGACTGCCGGGTAATTATGCGTGACGCGCTCGGCAGCGGGGGTCTGTCACCCCCGGGCCCCGGGACCAGGCGGCGCGAGACCCGGATCGCGGCGACCTCGGTTTCGGCCTGTTGCCACACGCCCGCGGGGTGAGCACGCACCGATGACGTCACCTCATCGGCGGGCGATGACCTCGATCACGGCGGACATCCCACGGTGCGCCGGACCCTCGTCCATCTCGTACTCGCGGGCGACGAAGCGGTCGAGGGTGAAGAGTGCGAGTTCCCGGCGGAGCACGTCCGGGTCGTAAAGGCGGTCGACGTCGCCCGGCCCGCCGGTCCCGTACCGGAGCTGCTCGGGCGTGTATCCGATGAGGAGGAACACGGCTCCTTCGCGAAGCGTGCCGTGGATGCTCGCCCACAGCGCGGGGCGGTCCCTGCTCGGAACGAACTGCAGGAATACGCCGACCACCGCGTCGTATCGCGCGGGAGGCCAGTCCATCCGGGTGAGGTCCCCGTGACGGACGTCCACGTGCACGCCGCGCGTCTCCGCGAGGCGCTCGGCCTTCGCCAGGGCGACCGTCGATGCGTCCACGGCCTCCACCGAGTATCCGCGTTCGGCCAGCCAGACGCTGTTCCGCCCCTCGCCATCGGCGATGCACAGCACGCGCCCGCCCTCGGGGATGACGTCGACGTTCGCCTCGAGGAAGGTGTTGGGACGCGTGCCGAAGATGTAGTCCGGCCGGTCGAATCGTGCGTCCCAGTCCACCCCTGGGCCCGGTGGCCCGGGGCTCATGCCCACCGATCCCGTGCCGATGTCGTCGGCGGCGACGGTCGGACGGCAGGCCTCCGCCGAGCTGCGATGGAGGTCGTCTCCGGGCTCGGTGAGCACGCGGGGTCTGTGAGATCGGGTGTGTCGTTCATGAGATGGGTGGGGTCTCCGGTGCGTCACGGATCAGGCTCACCAGTGAATCGAGTTCGTCGGCGCACACCGGACAGCCGCGCAGGTGCGCCGTCATCCGCGGCATCGCGAGATCCGCATCCCCGGTGCGGACCTGCGTCTCCGCGTACCGGTCGATGAGGTCGAGACATCTGTCGCAGCCGACCTCCGGGTCCGGGGGGCCGAGCAGGCCGGCGAGCAGGCGATCCACGGGCGCGCTCATCCGCCGGCTCCTTCGAGCGGGGAATCGAATCCCGCCTCGGCCAGCGATGCCCGCAGGGCGCGACGTGCATCGTGAAGCGTTTTGTAGAGCGCGCCGCGGGTGGTGTCGAGGCGTGCAGCCAGCACGTCGATGGGCACACCGGAGACGGCGAGGGCCAGCAGCACCTCGCGCCGACGCGGGGTCAGGTCGCGGATCGCCTGCACCAGCGCGGCCATCAGTTCGCGGCGCTCCGCATCCGCGGCCACCGAGTCGGCCGTTCCGGCCAGGGATTCGAGTGCCGCGTCCTCCGTCGGGACCTCCCGGTCCTGCCAGATGCGCTTGCGCATCGCCACACCGGCCGTGTGGACCGCGAACTTCCACGCCCACGTCGAGAAGCGACTCCGTCCCTCGAATCGATCCAGCGACCCGAGCACGGCGATCACCGCGTCGTCGCGCGCGTCATCCGCGATCCGCCCGATCTCCGCGGGATCGCGCAGGCCCATGGCATGAGCCCGTCGTGTCGCCTCACGCAGGGCGGCGGGGCCGAGCAGGGAACGGAGTGCCGCGACCTGTTCAGGATCCCCAGCGCGCAACCCGGCGATGAACGCGCGATCGTCCGGGCCGATCGATGCTTCCGCCTGGCGGTCGAAGTCGGCGGAGTCGAAGGGGCCTTGGTCTGGCACGCCGACGACGCTAGCAAAGGCCTCATGCGGCACCATCGAGGTCGTTGCCCAGGGCGGCGATCGTGTGGTCCACGAGCTCCTGTCGCCCGTGCTGGATGGTGCGGATCAGGACACCGGAGGCGTCCGCGCGGTACTGCCCGACCTGTGTCAGAGGCGGTGAGTAGGCGTGGATCGTGACGGCGGGCGTCCCCGCGCTGTGCCCGACGGAGTGGATGTACCCCGAGGGTCCGCTGCGGAGGTCTCCGGCGGTGAGCCGGCGATGGACGGCTCCGCCCGTCAGGCTGAGCTGGCGTTCGACGACCTCGCCCGCCGCGGCGATCAGCCCCACCGCGGCGTCGCCGTGATCGTGATAGCCGGTGAACTGCCCGGGCATCCAGCTGAGGATCCAGAGGTCGATGCGCTCGTCCTCGAACAGGAGGCGGTACCTGCGTCGGTCCGGATCGGTGACGACGAGCGGTTGCCACAGGTCCGGGGTCGCGAACACGTCGCTGACGAGCGACATGAGCTCGGGCTCCGTCAGGATCTCGCCGGGTCCGGCGGGAATCAGTCGCTCTGCCCGTGCGGCGAGTTCGCGCGGCGGTGACATCACGTCGTGCCACTCATCGTTCGTCAGGTCCCGCGGTCGCGCTCTCCGGTCGACGAGGGCCGGGTCCACGATGTTCGGTGCCGGGGCGGTTCCAGTGTATGTCGTCGTCATTCTCAGGCTCCTTCGCGGGTTCGAGGTGTCGGTCTCATCGGGGCGGGGCGGACAGTGCGGCGTCGGCCAGCGGGACCTCCGGGCGCGACAGTAGCTCGGGATCGAGCGGCACCGGTGTTCCACGGCTGAGGAGATCCCGGGCGGCGTCGAGGTCGTCCGGTACCCCGACGACGGTCATGGCGACGAGCGCTCCGCTCTCGTCGAGCTGCGCGACGCTCATGGTCGTGTCGTCGGGCACGCCGCGTCGCACGCCGGCGCCTTGACCGATCGACACGTGCTCGATGAAGGCCCAGTCCCCGAGTCCGCTGAAGAAGTAGGGGAGCTCACGGAACGGCCCGACGTCGAGGCCGCCGATCACGCGCCCGACGTGCTCGCCCTGCGCTCGGGCGGTGTCGACGTGTTCCACCCGGACGCGCCGGTCGCCGTGCAGCGGACTGGTCCACGCCGCGATGTCGCCGACCGCGAAGACATCGGGGTCGCTGGTCCGGAAGGACGCGTCGGTCGCGACACCGCCGTCCGCCAGCTCGAGCCCGGACTGGGCGGCCAGCCCGATCGCGGGTGTGGTTCCGATGCCGACGACGACCCGGTCGACCACCTCGCGGGATCCGTCTGTAAGGACGATCACGGGCGATCCGTGGTCGACGTCGAGACCGGCGACGCCGGAGCCCGTCCAGACATCGACGCCGTGTCGCACGAGGCCGTCGGTCACCCACGCACCCGCCACCGCTCCGAGTGCGCGCTCCATGACGATGTCCTCGGGCAGGACCATCAGCACGTCGTCACCCATCATCCGCGCGGACGCGGCGAACTCGGCGCCCACGAAGCCGCCACCCACGACACCCCAGCGGATCCCCGATCCGAGTGCCTCCCGGACCACCGCCGCATCCGCGAACGAACGGATGACGTGGACGCGGTTGGCGATCTCGGGAGGGGCCGGGATCCTCCGGGGCTCCGAGCCGGTGGCGAGCACGAGTGTCGAGTAGCCGATGCTGCGACCGGCGAGGCGAACGGAATGGCCGAGCCGGTCGATATCGATGACGGCCTCACCCGTGAGGAGGGTCACGTCGTTCTCCGCGTACCACTCCGCGGATCGATGGAGCGCCTTCGCCTCGGGTCGCTCGCCGCGAAGGATCTGCTTCGTGAGCCCGGGGCGCGTGTACGGCGGATGCGGTTCGGCGCAGACCACCGCGATCGAGAGGGGCGACTCCACCTCCTCGCGGAGCACACCCGCGACGGCCCCCGCCGCGACCCCGCCACCCACGATCACCACGTCGAATCGCTCCATCTCGTCTCCTTGTCGTCGCCCGTATCCACATGAGTGTC
>CAYOSM010000035.1:0-18881 GCA_964406645.1 uncultured Bifidobacteriaceae bacterium
ACAAGGTCCGCGAGGCCAACAACGGCCACGACGGCACCTGGGTCGCCCACCCGGGACTCGTGCCGATCGCCCTCGAGGCGTTCAACGCCGTGATGCCTGGCCCCAACCAGATCGACAAGAAGCTGGAGGACGTCCACATCACCGCTGAGGACCTCCTCGACTTCGGCCCCTCGGGTCCGATCACCGAGGCCGGCGTCCGCACCAACATCAACGTCGGCGTGCAGTACATGGGCGCCTGGCTGGCCGGTGTGGGTTGCGTGCCGATCCACAACCTCATGGAGGACGCCGCCACCGCCGAGATCTCCCGGTCACAGCTGTGGCAGTGGATCAAGAGCGACAACGGCGTGCTGGAGGACGGCCGCAAGCTCGACGAGAAGCTCTTCGACGAGCTCTTCGAGTCGGAGATGGAGAACGTCCGCGCCGAGCTCGGCGACAACTGGAAGCTCGGCAAGTACGACGAGGCGGCCGAGATGTTCAAGAAGATCTCGACGGCCGACGACCTGGTGGACTTCCTCACCCTCCCGGCCTACGAGGAGATCTCCTGACGCGTCACCCCATGACGACGTGATGGTTTCGGGGGCCGGCCATTGTGCGCCGGCCCCCGGTCATTT
The DNA here is from genome assembly GCA_964406645.1 of uncultured Bifidobacteriaceae bacterium. Taxonomy (GTDB): domain Bacteria; phylum Actinomycetota; class Thermoleophilia; order Miltoncostaeales; family Miltoncostaeaceae; genus CALMEC01. Next base: position 612 of record CAYOSM010000035.1, read on the forward strand.
CGGGGTCTGCGTTGTCTCGGCCCGGCGGAAGGGCAGTCCACCCAATCCGTAGGGCCGTTCGATCGTCGGGGTTCCGAGTTGTGATGAGGGGTCACGAACTGAGGACGCCCGCCATGTCATGGCGTGTCACAAGCCCCCGCAATCGGCGGCGCGACAGGCATGAGGGGAGTACGGTTTCTCGTGATTGTTCGACCGACGAAAGAGAACGGAGAGACCGAACACAATGAAACTCTCACCCGCCCTCGAGAAGGCTTTCAACGAGCAGCTGACCCTCGAATTCGGTGCGTCGATCGTCTATCGCCAGCTCGCCATCGAGATGGAGATCCGCGATCTCCCGGGTATGGCCTCCTGGCTCCGGCACCAGGCGGACGAGGAGACCGTCCACGCCAACAAGTTCATCGATCACGTCAGTGACCGTGACGGCAAGCCGCAGATCGGTGCCATCGCCGCGCCGAAGGTCAAGATCGGATCGGTACTGGACTGCTTCAAGGCCGCACTGGCCCATGAACAGAAGGTCTCCGAGTCGATCCGCGACCTCTACCGCAAGGCGGAGAAGGAGGGCGACCTCGACTCCCGTCCGCTCCTGAACTGGTTCCTGGAGGAGCAGATCGAGGAGGAGGCGACCGTCTCCGAGATCATCGGACGCGTCGAGCTGATCGACAACGACGGCCCCGGACTCCTGCGTCTCGACGCCGAGCTGGGCGCCCGTCCCGCCGGCAGCACCGAGGTCGACTCGAACGTCTGAGTGACCCGCCTGGGGGCCCGTGCATCGCACGCGGCCCCAGGCCTTCTCCCGCGTCGCGACGGCGGGTGCCACCGCCGTCGGGACCACCACGACCGCGGATCCACCTGGATTGGTGGCACCGTGCTGCCTGCATTCAACGGGACTCCGGTGCCAGGCACCGTGACCCCGCTTTCGCCGGCCGACCGGAGCGCGACTGGTCGATTTGCAGGATGTTCTTCTCCGGACCGGGAAGATCACGGGACTCGGGTGCCTGGCACCTGAGTCCCGTTCGGCGGGCGCGGAGAGTGAACGGGTCTCCTGCGGCACGACAGGACGCTGCGTCGGATACCGGGTCGTCACCGGCTCGGCGGACCCGCCGGTTCGTTACGCGCGCCCGCTGAAGCGGGAAATGCACGGAGGCCCGCCCCTCGGATGAGGGACGGGCCTCCGGTCACACGATCAGACGGTCAACTCACACCCGAGTGGGGGTCAGTCTTCCTTCCGGATGAGCTTCGTGAGGGCGGCGCTTCCCGGAGCGGTGAGCGCGTCGACACGGGTCTCGTCCACGTCCGCGGTGAGGATCTCGCCGACTTCCTCGGCGGTGCCGGAGAAGATGCCGAGCTCCTTCATCTTGGCGGACTGGTGCAGGTTGTCCTCGGTGGGCGTCAGGTAGTGGATCGACGTGGATCCGTAACGCTTGATGAGGAACAGGTGCAGCAGGACCGAGAGGCGCTTGCGGTGGGCGGGCTCGAAGGTCTGCTGGTCACGGACCGACAGGATCGAGCGACCGCGACGGTCGGTGAGCTGCGAGAACACCGTGTGCGCGAGCATCGTGTCGTCCTTGCCGAACACGGCGAGCTCGAGGACCTCCGAGTTGCCGGTGTACGGACGCAGACGGACGCGGAACGGACCGTCGACGTTGTAGAAGGCGCCCCACTCCTCCACCCAGCCGGTGAGGGTCTTGGTGGGAAGCTCGGTGACCTGGAGGTGCTGCGACTGGGTCGAGCCCTCGCCCATGGCCTTGGTGGTGGCCGTCTGGCCGGAGGCGGCCATGAGGCCGGCGTCGGCGCGGGGGCCGCCCACGAGGGTCTGCGGCGTGCGGTACGGCGACTCGAGCAGACGGAGGCGACGCTGGACGCGCGCGAGGGCGAGCATGCCGTCCTCGAGAAGCGACCGCGAGAACTCCTCACACATGAGGCCGTCGATCTGGTGGCCACCATAAGTGATGAAGTTGAAGACGAAGCCGAGCTTGCCGAGCTCCGCGGGGAAGTCACGCATCTCCTCTTCGGTCATACCGGTGGTGTCCCAGTTGAACGACGGGGAGAGGTTGTAGGCGAGCATCTCCTCCGGGTACACCGCGTGGATCGCCTCGGCGAACTCACGGGCCTCCTCGAGGTCGGCGATCTTGGTCTCCATCCAGAGGATGTCGGCGAACGGCGCGACGGCCAGCGACTTCTGGATGGCGTACGGGATGCCGCCCTGGACCTGGTAGTAGCCCTCGGGGGTCATGGCGATGTCGGCGTCGAAGTAGACGTCGAGACCGAGCTCGGCGGCCTTCGCCTCGGCGGCACGCCAGGACGCGGTCGACGCGAACTTGGTCCAGTCCTCGACGCTGATGCCGATGTCGGAACCCTCGTCCTTGGCCTGGGCGATCTTCTCGGCGACGGCCGTGGCGTACGTGCGGAGACCCGCGGCGTCCTGCCAGGCGGCGACGAACTTGTCGCCGACCGTGTCGAGGTACTTCTCCTGGCGACCGCCGTTCGCCTTGTAGTCGGCGGCGGCCGTGTCGATCTCGGCGCTGAGGCCCACCTTCTCGATCCACGCCTCGGCCTCGGCGTAGTCCTCGTCCGCGACGGCGTAGATCTTGAAGCCGTTCAGCTCGTCAAGCCCGGCGTCGTGGAGCTTGCGCATGATGGCGAGGAAGGTGTTGCGGTACGGCGCGACGCCGCGCGTGGTGGCACCGAGGATGAACGGCTGGTCACGCTCGTCCGACGCGCCGTCGATCAGGTTGGCGGCCTCGGCGTCGGTGCGGGCGACGATGATGCCCGGGACACCCATGATGTCGAGCTGGAAGCGGGCGGCGTTCGCGCGCTTGATCTGCTCGTCGGAGGACACGAGCACCTTGCCGCCCTGGTGACCGCACTTCTTGACGCCGGGCTTCTGGTCCTCGATGTGGTAGCCGGGGACGCCGACCTCGACGAAACGTCGGACGAGGTTGCGGACGTGCTCGGCTCCACCGTGACCGGTGTCGGCGTCGGCGATGATGAACGGACGGAAGTCGACCTCGGGGGTCGACGCCAGGTCCGCCTCGCTCATGCGGGAACGCGCGAACTTCTGGTTGCGGTCGGCGGTGAGGAGAGCGCGGACGAGACCGGCGGCCTCATCGGGCACCTGGCTCAGCGGGTACGACGCAAGGTCGGGACCCGGGTCCTCGTCCTTGGAGCCCTTGGCCGAAGTCGCCCATCCACCGAGGTAGATCCCGTCGATACCGGCGCGCTTCATGGCGACCGCCATACCGGGGGAGTACGGGCCGTAGGTCGTGATCGACCGCTTCTCGGCGAACAGCTTGCGCAGGTGCTCATAGAAGCCCTGGGCGGCCTCGCGGGCGACGATGTAGTCGGACTTGATTACACCGCGCTGCTCCGCCACCTGCGCCGCGGTGAACACGCGGGTAACCCGCGAGAACCGCTCGCTGCGCTGGTATTGCTTGATCTCCTCGATCTCTTCCTGGAATGTCCCCATGGATCAGTCTCCTGAACCGCCGGATCGACGGGCGCGTGCGGATGTCCGACAGGCGCCGTCCCCTGGCTATTAACGTCGCAAGTTTGAAGTGGGTCCCCCGAAAAAAGCACGGCAGCGCCAGACCGTGGTCACGAGCGCATCCGCGACTCCGACGAAGTGGATGCGCACCTGGAGTGGCCGTCCCATCCCGCGAAGGTGCTGCACTTTAGCCGCCGAGCGGGCTCCTGCCCAACTATGACACTCCTGTAACGAATTGACGTCTCAGATCGGGGCGGTTGTCCGGGCCCCAGGGGACGTGTGCGGTTTGGGGATGCGGACCGCCGGACCTATGCTGTCCATGTGACCTCCGCCTCCCGATCCCGCAAGCCGTCCCTGCTCACGCGCTTCGCCTTCGACGCCCACGGCGACCTCCGCGGCGGGCGCCTCCTCGCCATGACGGCCGTCATCGCCATGTTCATCTCAATGGGCACCCTGGTCGTGGTGTACCTCACGAACGAGGTCAGCCCCGCGGCCATGGCATGGTGGGTCGGAGGGACGTTCGTCGTCGTGAAGGTCCCGCTCATGGCCTTCTTCTGGTGGCTGCTCGGGACACGTGACCCCAACGCCAACGATCTGGACGAGCCCGAAGCCCGTGAGATGCTGATCCGCCTCCGGCAGCGATCCCTCACCACCGCCCACCACGAGGACGCACAGGACCGGTTCGAGGCGCTCATCGGTGAGGCCGCCTTCGTGGCCACGCACTCGCCGCCCGACGTCGAGCGCGACGCCCGTGCGCTGATCGTCGAGATCGAAGAGCGACGGGACGAGGCCGCGGCCAGCGCCGCCTAGACCGCCCGGATGGGTGACTCCTCAGTCACCGCCGGAGATCAGGCCGCCCCGCAGCGCATGACGGACGAGGTCCGCGCGACTCTGCGCGTGGAGCTTCCGTGCCAGATGGGCCCGATGGGTCTCGACGGTGCGAGGGCTCACGACGAGCACTCCGGCGATCTCGGGTGTCGTCATTCCGAGGCCGATGAGGCGGAGGACCTCACGCTCGCGGGGTGAGAGCTGTTCCACCGGATCCGCGCCGTCGTCCTGTGCCAAGAGCGCGCCGAGGGCCGGATGGATGTAGCGCTGCCCGTCCGCGACGGCCTGGAGGGCGGCCCCCAGGTCATCCGGTGTCGCCGCGGCCCCGAGCACCCCGTCGGCGCCCGCGGCCACCGTCGCACGCACCGAGTGTGCGCCGGCCGGCTCGGAGAGCAGGACGACGACGGGAATACCGCGATGCGCGAGTGTGAGCATGCGGATCGCCTCCGGTCCGCCCTCCCGGAGGGCGGCGAGGACGATGCGCGGGCGACCGTCGGGACGCAGATGCCCGGTGAGCGCACGATCATCCGATGCCGCACCGACCTCCGCGATCTCCGGCCGCAGGTCGAGCAGCGCGGTGAGCGCCGCCATGATGAGCGGCCGGTCGGCGAAGACGACGACTCGGAGATCGGTCCTCACGTCGACGCGCAGATGCGGTGCGACGCTCGCACGGCTACGAGAACCTCGCCGCCTCCGCGTCGAGCGCGACGTTGACGAGGCGGTCGGCCTCCTTGTTGAACCCGCGTCGAACGTGTTCGAACGTGATGGAGGCGAACCGGCCGCTCAGGGCACGGGCATCGCGCGAGAGCCCCTGGAGCCCCGGGGCCTTGACACGCCATCTGCCCGCCATCTGCTCGATGACCAGCTTCGAGTCGCCGTGCACGGTGATGTTCCGGATGCCGAGTTCGAGGGCCCGTTCGAGCCCCGCGATCAGCCCGCCGTACTCCGCCTCGTTGTTGGTGGCGATGCCGATCGCCCGCCCCTCGTCGGCGATGGCCGTGCCCGACGGATCCGCCAGCGTGAAGCCCCAGGCGGCCGGCCCGGGATTACCGCGCGAACCGCCGTCGAAGTACATCACGGCCGTCGCACCGGAATCGGGATCGAAGAGTGACGCCTGAGGAGCCATGGAACCGTCGGGAGCGGCGCGTCGAGACGCCTAAACACCCACCGTCTCGGCGGCCTCTAGGGCCTCACGGGCGGCCTCCAGGCGCTCCCAGGCCTCGGCCTCGGCACGCGCGTACTCGCCCTCGTCGAACAGGTGTGACGACTTCGACACAGACAGATAGTCAGAGGTCGCTCGCTCGAAGGCTTTTTCCAATTCGGATCGTGTCGTCATCTCTCACCATCCCAACCGCGACGAGGTCGCTGATCGTGTTCGTTGTCACCGTAGCGCAGGTCGAACGTCTCTGCCTTTGTCATCGGTTCGAAATGAGACAACATGAGTAATCTGGACGCGATGTCGTCTCCCAGATCACGGATCGCGGATCTCGATGACGGGGGTCTCGACCCCGATCCGCTCGGCCAGTTCACCGTCTGGATGGACGAGGCCACGGCCGCCGGGGTGCACGAGCCCGTCGCCATGGCCCTCGCCACCGCGGACTCCGACGGCCGTCCGTCCGCCCGGATGGTGCTGCTGCGCGACCACGGTCCGGACGGCTTCGTGTGGTTCACCAACTACGGCAGCCGCAAGGCCCATGAGCTCATGGAGAACCCACGGGCCGCACTTCTCTTCCACTGGGCCGAGATCGGACGGCAGATCCGCATCGAGGGCGCGGTGCGACGCACCTCCCCGGCGATCTCCGACGCCTACTTCGCCTCGCGGGAGCGCATGAGCCAGATCGGCGCGTGGGCATCGGCACAGAGCCGTCCGCTCTCAGGTCGTGCCGCGCTGGACGCCGAGGTCGCCGCATGCCGGGAGCGGTTCGGCGACGGTCCGATCCCGCGGCCGGAGGGATGGGGCGGTTTCGTCCTTCTGCCCGACGCCTACGAGTTCTGGCAGCACCGGGACAACCGGCTCCACGACCGCTTCGCGTACTCCCGCACGGAGACGGGATGGTCGGTCAGTCGGCTGGCGCCGTGAGGTTGTTCATCCGGATCACCCGGGCCAGCTCCCGTTCGGCGGTGTCGTAGGAGTCGGTGACGAGCCAGCCGGCGGCCAGCGCACGGGCGTGCGCCCTCCCCGGAAGCTGACCCAGGCGAACGACGAGGCCGGTGGGTCCACCCGGCTCGTCCACGAGCCGCTCGACGAACGTCCGGAGGCTCCGGCCGCTCTCGATGCGGACATTGAGGAGGTCGATGAGGACGGCGTGTCCGGACGCCCTCCCCACGGCGAGTGCGTTGACGGCGGCGTCGACGGTGTCCGGGCAGATGGTTCCGGAGACCGCGACCCGGACCAGCTGGTCCGACACGATGACCTCCACCTCGCCCTCCCGGGTCACGCCCGCGGTTGCGACGTCGCGCGAGGCGGCCCGCACACTGGCCGGCCGGCCGCACAGGGCACATCGGGTCTGTCCGGAGTGCCCGGTCTCCGGGATCCGGCTGGTCACTCCCAGAACGGCGTCGAGGAGGCCGGCACACGTCTCACAGACCGGAATCTGATCGATGCCACGGGAGCGCTTGGCGGATATGGACTCGTTGATGCTGTTCACGTCGAGCTCAAATCACAGGTCCAGTTTGGGGGGTTGCGTCCAAGCGCGCCCGGGCACGACAAACCTATGGCAGCACGTGTCAAACCGGGATAAAGAATCGCTGGCCGCGTATCAAGATCCCATCAAATTACCCGCAATCCTGGCATTTCTGAAATGCCCATCGATCTCACCCGTCCGGGCGAAGCCGGTAGCCCACCCCCGTCTCGGTGATGAGATAGCGCGGGCGCCCCGCCTCCTCCTCCAGCTTCTGCCGCAGCGTCGCCATGTGGACACGGAGATAGTGGGTCTCCTCGACGTATTGGGGACCCCAGATGGAGCGGAGGAGCGTCGCGTGCGTCAGGACACGTCCGGCGTGCCCGGCGAGCTGCGCCAATAGCTCGTACTCGAGCGGTGTGAGGTGCACCAGCTCGCCGCCGCGCCGGACCTCCCGCAGTGCGAGGTTCACCTCGATGTCGCCGAAGGCGACGATGGGGGTGGCGCCGCGCGTGGTGACGCGGCGGAGGGCCGCACGCACCCGTGCGAGAAGCTCTCCGACGGCGTAGGGCTTGGTGACGTAGTCGTCGGCCCCTGCGTCGAGCGCCGCGATCTTGTCGACCTCCGTGTCGAGGGCGGACACGATGATGATCGGGAGGTCGGTCCACTCGCGCACCGCACGGCAGACGTCCACGCCGCTCCCGTCGGGGAGCACCAGGTCGAGGATCGCGGCGTGCGGTGGCCGGACGGCGAACGCACGGATGGCGTCGTGGGCCGTCTCCGCGCTCGTGACCTCGTATCCCGCGGCACGGAGGGCCGCGGAGAGTCCGCGGACGATCTGGGTCTCGTCGTCGACCACGAGGACGCGGGCACCCGTCATCGTGTGGCCACCTGATCGACGGGCAGCGTGACGACGAACCGCGCGCCGCTCACGGACGACGCCTCCAGATCGAGTCGCCCTCCTTGCGACTCGGCAAGTCCACGTGAGAGTGCCAGGCCGAGGCCCAGTCCGCCGCGTTCGTGCTCGCCGACGAACGGCTCGAAGATGGACTCCTCGGCCCCCGCGCGCACCCCGGGCCCGTTGTCCTCGACGGCGAAGCTCACCACGTCATCATGCTGGACGACGCTGACGGAGATGTCCGGGCCGCCGTGACGGACGGCGTTGTGGATGAGGTTCAGGAGGATCCGCTCGGTCAGGACGGGATCGGCGCGCACCAGAGGGAGGTCCCGGGCGACGTGGAGGCGGATCGGCACCGGTCCCGCCAGGGCCGTGGCCGCCTCGAGCGCACCGGCCGCCAGCTCGTCCGCCGAGCAGGAGTCGAGACGCGGCTTGAGGATGTCGCCCTCGAGGCGCGACAGATCGAGCACGTTCGCCACGAAGCGGTCGAGACGCAGCGTCTCGGCGCGCACGACCCCCGCGAGTTCGCGCCGATCGCCCTCATCGGTCACCCCGGCCAGGGCCTCCGCGGCGTTGGCGATGGCGGTGAGCGGGCTGCGGAACTCGTGGGACACGCCGCGCAGAAGGGCCGTGCGCAGGGCGTCGCGCTCCCGGAGGGCCTCCGCGTTCTCCCGGGCCACGTCGTAGAGCCGGGCCCGCTGCAGAGCCTGGCCGGCCACGTCCGCGCACGTCTCGATCAGGGCCTGGTCGTCGAGATAGAAGCCGCGCGGCTCGGAGTACGCGAGGACCATGACACCGCGTGAGGATCCGTCATAGGGCATGCCGACGGCCACCGCCGAGGGATAGTCCGGGAAGAGCGCCGAGAACGCCGGGAGGTCGTTCTCGATGGAGGCGAAGAGCTCCGAGTGCCAGGCCACGCCCGTCCGGGCCACGTGGGAGAGCGTCATCTGGTCGCGACCGGACGGCCACCCCGCCTCCAGAAGGCGGGCCGTGCCGATCGGCTCGCCGGCGACCGGGACCAGCCGGTCGTCCTGCTGGAGGAGCAGGATGCCCTTGGCGGCGCCGAGGAGCGAGATGGAGCGGGTGAGGAGGACGTCGATCACCTGGTCCGGCGTCGCGGCGCGCGAGAGGCTCGCCACCACGTCGTTGATGATGCCCGCGCGCCGGCGCGCGGCCCGCTCGTCCGCCAGGAGGCTTCCGCGCTCGTCCTCGGCGCGCCGCTGGACGGTGATGTCCCGGATTGTTGCGACGTAGCCGCGAACGCTTCCATCCATGCTCCGGAGGGCCGCACGCGAGATGACGACGGGGAACACGGACCCGTCGGCGCGGCGGAACTCCGCCTGCTCCTCGCCGTTGAGCCCGATCAAAAGTTGCGGGTCGAATCCCGGTGTCCCCTCGGGTTCCGCCAGGTTCCAGTAGGGATACGGCGGCGATGCACCCACGAGGTCCTCCCGCCGGAAGCCCGTCATCTTGCACAGCCGGTCGTTCACGTCCATGAGCGTGCCGTCAAGCGACGACACGGCGAGGCCGTCCTGGAGTGCGTCGATGAGCGCCGTCGAGTAGTCACGCTCGCGGCGGAGCGCCTCCCGGGCCCGGTGTTCGCGGGTGACGTCGACGACCACCACGCCCACGCCATGGATGGGACGCCGCGGAGGTCGCACGGGGTAGTAGCTGACCAGCCAGTTACGCTCGCCGCGCCCCTCGGCCATCCCGACGAGCGGGACGTCGAGGATGGGGATGCCGTTGCGGAGCACCCGCTGGAGCTCCGATATGCGGAGTGGCGGGAAGCGGCCGTCAAGCGCCTGCACCGGCCGGTTGGCGACGTCGTCCGGTGTGCTGCCGCCGATGGCGGCGAAGACGGGGTTCGCGCGCATCACCGTCAGATGGCTGTCCAGGTACGCGAAGCCGACCGGGGCGGACGTGAGCAGGAGGTCGAGAAGCGCCTCCACCCCGCGCCGTGCGGACGGATCGAGGTTCGGGATGGCCATCGCGACGAGGTCGGCGATGTCACCGAGGGCGTCGATCACCCTCGGGTCCGGCGGGCCGTCGTCCCGGAATCCGACCACCAGGGTTCCCCACAGGTGGAGGCCGACGATGACGGGCACTCCGACCCCGTGCCGGTACTCGGTGGCAAGGAGGCGCCCGCGCTCGTCCGACATCTGGTCGTAGGCCGACACGACCGACGTCGTACCGGTCCGGAAGACGCGGGCGGCGACGTGGTCGCCGTCGAGCGGGATCCGGAGCGGCACGCCCTGGGGGAACATCCCCTCCCGTGCCCACCGGCCGATCAGCCGGCCCTCGCCGTCCTCGAACCGGACGAGGCCGCTTCCGTCCGAGTTGACCAGTCCGGCGGCGATCTCGCAGACGAGCGCGAAGGCCGCGTCGCCGTCGACGCCGTGGACGACGGCGACCGCGATCTGACGGAGGGCGTCGTACCGCGAGGACGGGCGTGCGAACTGGGACAAGGGCTTCTCCCGCGGAGGTTGCCGGACGCTACCGCACGGCACTCCCGTCCGCGATACGATTGGCCACGTGGGACGACGCGACCGACTGATCTACGGTTTTCACGGCATGGGGATGGAGGGCGAGTTCCTCCACGAGCTCATCGGCGGACCGCTGGGCATGGCGGGCCCCATCCGCCCGGACACCGACGTCTACATGACCGAGGACCCGCCGACGCTGAACGTCACGATCGATCTCGCGGGCCTCGATCCGGACTCGCTCGGCGTCGTGCTCGACGGCGACGTCCTCACCGTGAGCGGCCAGCGCCGGCGACCCGACGAGGGCGGGCGGCGCGTGTATCACCACGCCGAGATCGACTGGGGCCGCATCGAGCGCAAGCTGCGTCTCGGCACCGCCGTCGATCCCGAGACCAGCACCGTCCGCTACGACCGCGGGCTCCTCCAGATCGCGATGCCCCTGGCCACCCGTCCCGTCATCACCCGGGTGCTCCTGACCGTCAGGTCCAGCTGACCCATGGCCATCGACCCGTCCCTCCAGCCCGAGGTGGCCGAGATCCCGGGGCAGCTCCCGGTACTCCCGCTCAAGAACACCGTGGTGTTCCCCGGGGCGATGGCGCCGCTCGCGATCGGCGAGGAGCGCTCGATCCGCCTCATCAACGACGTGGTCGACTCATCCACGCGGATGATCGCGCTCGTCACGTCGAAGGACGCCGAGGTCACCGAGCCGTCGCCGGACCTCCTCTACGAGGTCGGCACCGCCGCGGTCGTCCAGCGGATGATGAAGGCGCCCGACGGCACGCTCCGGATCCTGGCCCAGGGTGTCGAGCGCATCCGCGTCGGCCCGTACACCGAGACCGACCCGTACCTCGTCGCGAAAGTGGAGTCGATGCCGCAGGAGGAGGCTGCGTCCTCCCGCGAGATCGAGGCCCTCTCGCGCAACATCCAGAGCATCTTCAGCCGGATCATCGACCTCGTCCCCTACCTGCCCGACGAGCTCGAGCTCGCCGTCTCCAACGTCCAGGACCCCACGCTCCTCACCTACATCGTGGCCGCCTCGATGCGCTTCACGACCGAGGAGAAGCAGGAGCTCCTGGCGGAGGAGGACCTGGAGACCCGCCTCCGGCGGATCACGGTGCTGCTCAACCGCGAGGCCGAGGTCCTCGAACTGGGCGCCAAGATCCAGAACGAGGTCCAGTCGGACATGGAGAAGGAGCAGCGCGAGTACTACCTGCGCCAGCAGCTCCGCGCCATCCAGCAGGAACTCGGCGAGACCGACGAGACGCAGGCCGAGATCAACGAGCTGCGTGTCCGTCTTGCCGAGATCGACCCGCCGGAGGTCATCCGCAAGGCGGCCGAACGCGAGCTCGACCGTCTCTCACGGCTCCCGGCCGCCGCGGCCGAGTACTCCGTCATCCGGACGTACCTCGACTGGATCCTGTCGATCCCGTGGTCCACCTACACCGACGACAACCTCGATCTCACCCGCGCGAGAGAGATCCTCGACGCCGACCACTACGACATCGAGCACGTCAAGGAACGGATCATCGAGTACCTCGCGGTGATCCGGCTGAAGCACGACGTCAGCGGACCGATCCTCTGCTTCGTCGGCCCGCCCGGCGTCGGTAAGACATCTCTCGGACAGTCGATCGCCCGTGCGCTCGATCGGAAGTTCGCCCGCATCTCGGTGGGCGGCATCCGCGACGAGGCGGAGATCCGCGGGCACCGCCGCACGTACATCGGCGCCATGCCCGGCACGCTCGTCCGCGCCATCCGCGACGCCGAGTCCATGAACCCCGTCGTCATGATCGACGAGATCGACAAGATGAGCTCCGACGTCCGGGGCGATCCCTCGTCGGCCATGCTCGAAGTGCTCGATCCGGCCCAGAACAACACGTTCCGGGACCACTACCTCGACCTTCCCATCGACCTGTCGCGGGTGATGTTCGTCTGCACCGCCAACGTGCTCGAGACGATCCCGCCGCCGCTCCGCGACCGGATGGAGATCATCCGCCTCGCGGGCTACACGGACGACGACAAACTCCACATCGCACGCCGCTACCTTGTTCCCCGGCAACTTGCGGCGAACGGGGTGACGACGAGTCAACTCCGCCTCTCCGACGCGGGCCTGAAGACGATCATCGCCGAGTACACCCGCGAGGCCGGCGTCCGCAATCTGGAGCGCCGCATCGGCTCGGTCGTCCGCAAGATCGCACGCCGTGTGGCCGAGGGCACGGCCACGAAGAAGATCACCGTCGGGCGTGACCAGGTCCGCGAGCTGCTCGGCCCGGACCGCTTCCGCCCCGAGGTCAAGCGGCGCACCCGCGAGCCCGGCGTGGCCACCGGACTGGCCGTCACGGGCGCCGGCGGAGAGATCCTCTTCGTCGAGGCCGGCGTCATGCCGGGATCCGGCCGCCTGGTGGTCACCGGGCAGCTCGGCGAGGTCATGCGCGAGTCCGCGCAGGCCGCCGTCTCGTTCGTCCGCGTGAACGCCGCGAAGCTCGGCCTCAGCCTGGACGACGACTTCTTCCAGAAGCACGACATCCACCTCCACGTGCCCGCCGGAGCCGTTCCCAAGGACGGGCCGTCGGCCGGCGTCACGCTGACCACGGCCCTCGTGTCCGCCCTCTCAGGCCGGCCGGTCGACCCCAACGTGGCGATGACGGGTGAGATCACGCTCATCGGCCAGGTGCTGCCGATCGGCGGCGTGAAGGAGAAGGTCCTCGCCGCCTACCGCGCCGGCATCCGCACCGTGATCCTCCCCAAGGACAACGAGCCGCAGTTCCAGGCCGACGTACCGGATGAGCTCCAGGAGGCCATGACGGCCGTGTTCGCCGAGGATCTCGACACCGTGCTCGGTACGGCGCTGCTGCGGCGGCGCAGCCGCTCGTCCTGACCGGCGACCGGGCTTCTCGCCGCCGGAGGGATCAGGTGGTGCTGTTGTCCGTGCGCTCGATGACGGGGTCCGTGAGGAGGCAGGTCCCGTCCTCCGCGGTCGAGTCGGCGGTCACGCGGACTCGGTCGATGATGGAGACCGTGCGGTCGTCGTTCTCGACGCCCACCCTCAGGCTGGACGCGGTGTAGGTCGACGGAAGGTCGCGCAGCTGATTGGGTCCGTCGCCGATCTCCAGGCGGATCGGGACGCTGTCGCCGTCGCCGCCCATGAGCGAATAGAACTCGATGACGGCGGCATCGCTGAGTTCCAGCTTCTCCGGGAGGCGCAGGAAACCCTCCACGATCACCCGGTCGCCCTGGTGCTCCGGCTTGCACGAGTCGGCGACGCTCACGAGCTCGGGTGTGCTGTCGCCCCCGCATCCGGCGGACACGAGCGTCAATGCGCAGATGGCGCCCACGACGGCCCCGGCACTGGGGACTCTGAACCAAGAACTCATCGGCGGAATACTGCCGAATGCGGCGGCGGCCCGCCAGATCCGGCGAGCCTCTAGGGCAGGGTCACGTCGACGGCCTGCGGGCCCCGCTCACCGTCCTCCGCCTCGAACACGACCCGCTGCCCCTGTTCGAGGCTGCGGTATCCCGTCATCTGGATCTTGGAGTGATGGACGAAGAGATCACGGCTCCCGTCATCGGGTGTGATGAACCCGTAGCCCTTCTCCGCGGAGAACCACTTCACGACACCTTCAGCCACGTCGAGAACCCTCCTCGTCTTTCGTCGGCCGGTGATCGTCCGTGGTCACCGTCTGCGCCCCGCTACGACACGAGAGATGGTAGCTCAGCCCTCGGAGGTCTGGTCGGTCGTCGGCGTGCGCGTCAGGAGGACCGAGCACGGCGCGTGCCGGACGAGGTACCCGGCGAAGCTCCCGAGGAGGACCCGCTCGACGAGCCCGCGGTGCGATGCCGCGATGAGCAGCGACACATCGTTGTCGGCGGCCCAGTCGCACACGGCGACCGGCGGATACCCGTCCAGGAGGACCGCGGTGGCACCCGGCGTGTCGCCGATCGTCTCCTCCAGCCACAGTGCGGCGCTGTCCTCGATGTCCTTCTGATTGGGTGCCCAGCCGGCGGCCTCGCCGGCGTACACCATCGGCCAGGGAGCCACGTGGACCACGGAGAGACGCTCGGCTCCGCTGTCATCACGGAGCCTGATGGCGTCGCGAAAGGCGTTCATGGCCGGTTCGGACCGGTCAACACAGACAGCGATGTGCGGGTAGAGCGCGGGCATCGGTTCTCGTCTCCTCGTCGGGTGGCGTACCTGCACTCCCTAATGTACGCCGAGCCCGGCCGCACCGAGGGGAGGGGAGCACCATGACCGACACGTTCCTGACGATCGTCAGCAAGCGCGACAACCGTCTGTATGCGGCTCGCGACCTGTCGTCCGGGGACATCCGGCGGATACTGGACGCCGGTCGCCTCTCCGGGAGCGCCCGGAACCGGCAGCCCTGGCGGTTTCACATCGCGACATCCCCCGAGACCCGCGCGCACCTGGCACCCGCGGTCTACGTGCCGACGATGGTGCGGACCGCACCGCTCGCCGTGGCGCTCACCGCATACACCGCCGACAGCGGGCTGTGGGGATTCGACGTCGGACGCGCGGCTCAGAACATGATGCTCGCCGCGTGGGACGCGGGGATCGTCTCCTGCCCCAACGGGGTGGCCGTCCCCGACGTGCTGCGATCGGAACTGGATCTGGGACCCGACTGGGCCCCGGTCTCCGTGCTCACCTTCGGCCATCCGGCGGTGGAACGACCGGCGGGTCGGCGCTCACCGGAGCGGTGGATCGAACGCGCCCCGCGACGGAGCCGGGACGACGTGGAGGTCTGGCTGGACGACCCGCCGTCGTCGGAGTGACCGGCCGCAGCCGGTGGTCCGCTCGCTATCCGTCCGCGCGCGACGGATCCGCACCGGCGATGGTGTAGTCCATCAGCTCCTGGCGGCCGTGCTCGATGTGGCGCGTCATGACGCCGTTCTCGTCGACGCGGTACTGGCCGACACGCAGGAGGGGCGGCGAGTAGCAGTGGATGGAGACCGCCGGGCTCCCCTGACCCCAGGCCACCGAATGGATGTAGCCGGGCCCGCCGCGCCGCGTGTCGCCGGGGCTGAGCTCGAGCCGGGTGGCACCCTTCGGCAGCTGCATCTGGCGTTCGATCACCATGCCCTGTGCCATGGCGAGACCGACGCCGGAGACGTCGTGGTCGTGGAATCCCGTGCCCTGGCCGGGCATCCAGGAGAGCACCCAGATGTCGGTGCGGTCGTCCTCGAAGGCCAGCCGGTACCGGCGTCGCTCGTGGTCGACGACGACGAGCGGCTCCCAGATGTCGGCGCGATCGGCGACCGACTGCGCGATGGCCTCGAGCTGATCGAGGGTGAACGGCTCGCCGTCGCTGTCCGGGAGGAGCGTGCCGATGGCGGCCGCGATCTCGGCCGGTGCGGCGAGAACCTCATGCCACTCCTGGGGCTTCAACCCCCGGAATGTCTCCGGTGAGTCGGTGGTCTGCGAGGTCACGAAGCCCATCATAGCCCCTTGCCTTCCGAGGGGACCCGAGGTCCGTCGGGGGGTCACCCCTCCGGCGGCCACACCTCGTCCGGCTTGGACGGAACCTGCCCGTACGTGAGAAGACGCTGACGTCCCGGGTCGGCGTCCTCGAGCGGCCGCACGGCCGGGACGCGCCAGACCTCGTACGACGCGCAGACCGCATCCGCGTTGTTCGGGTTCTGCCGCACGGCCTCGGCGAGCGCCTGTGCGTCCTGGAAGCCGATGCCGCTCGAGACACCGGTCTCGGGACCGAAGAAGTGCGCCGAGTCGCCGATGAGGATGAGCCCCGGGACCCACCAGCGCGGGCACCGCAGAAGGGTGGGCTCGCTGTAGCGGATCTGGTCGATCGACTCCACGCCCTCCACGCCCTTCGCGGACGAGGGAAGCAGGCGCGCCCACATCTCCTTGATGGCGTCGAGTCCCGGGGCGAGGGCCGCCTCGGCCCCGACCCGCTTGCAGGAGCGCCACCCGCCGGAGCCCTGGGGCCACGAGAGGGTGCCGATGTGCCCGCCGTCGGCCAGGTAGACCATCTCGAACGACGTGCTCCCCGGCTCGGTGCTGGTGAAGCCGAGTTCGGCCTCGGCCAGCGGCGTGAACTCGGCCTCCAGGCCCGCCATCTGACGGACGGGCGACATCGTCCCGTCGCACGCGACCACCAGGTCCGACTCGTATTCCTTGCGGCCGTCGGGGCCCTCGGCGATGACACCGACGATGCGGCCGCTGTCGTCACGGACGAGGTCGACGACGGAGTGCTCGTACTCGACGGGCAGATCCCGCGCGAGAAGCTGGTGGACGTAGCCGAACGCCACGCAGACGGCGACGGGGTCCTGGTCCGCGCGCGGCGCGATGTCCCACCCCTCGGACCGGATCTGGTGCAGCAGACCCAGTTCCTCGAACGGCGGATAGGCCTGGAAGCCCATCATGTAGCCGCGCGGGATGAACTGTCCCTCCTTCATCCGCTCGAAGACGATCGGCTCGAAACCCTTCATCCGAAGAAGACGAGCGAGCATGAGCCCGACAATTCCACCACCGCTGAGCACGATTTTCATGGCCGTACCCTAACGCGTTTGATATCCGCGCGGCGGGATCGACGTCCGGTGTCCCGGCAGGTCCGTCCGAGCAGCGGCGGAACGCGAGACGATTTCTAGAAGGTGACCTGCGGCCCCGCGGGGTAGGACCCCAGGAAGACGACGTGGGCGATCTCCTGTTCCTCGAGCGCCCGCAGCGCCGAGTCGACCGCCATGTCGCGCTGACGGCTGCCCTCCATGTCGATGAAGAACAGGTAGCGGCCGAGCCCCTCCTTGGTGGGACGGCTCTCCAGCTTGACGAGGTTGATGGCGCGCATCGCGAACTCCTGCAGGATCGACAGGAGGCCACCGGGACGGTCGCGCGGGGGGACGCAGATGATCGAGGTGACGAACCGCCCGGGGCCCATCGCGTCGACGGGCTCACGGCCCAGCATCACGAAGCGGGTGGCGACGTCGTCGGCGTCCTCGATGTCCGCCGCCAGCACGGCGCCGCCGTAGAGGTCCGCGGCGCGCAGCGAGCCGATGGCCGCCCACGGCTCGGCGCCCTCGGTCACCATCCGCACCGCCTCCGCCGTGGAGCTGACGGCCACCGTCTCCACCCCGGGCAGCCTCTCGCGCAGCCAGCCCTGGCACTGTGGCAGCGCATGGGGATGGGAGAGGACCCGGGTGAGATCGCCGAGTGCGGTCCCCGACCGGGCGATGAGGTGGTGGCGGACGGGATGGACGATCTCGGCGCGGATCACGATCTCGCCGTCGGCGTGTGCGAGCGCGTCGAGGGTCGCGTTGACCGACCCCTCGAGCGAGTTCTCGATCGGAACGAGCGCCTCGGAGACCTCGCCCGCGCGGATGGCCTCGACGCAGCCCACGACCGTCGGGTACGGGACCGGCGTGTGCTCGCCCTCCGGGCCGAGGAGCGCGAGGAGCGCCTCCTCCGTGTTGGTCCCCGCCGGACCCAGGTACGCGACCCTCATGCGAGATGCGCGCGTGCGCTCTCGAGCGCACGCTCCTCCTCCGGGGAGAGTTCGCGGTCGGGGGCGCCGGCGGTGAGCTCCTTGACGAAGAGACGTGTGTCCTCACGGCCGTGGAGCGCGGTGAGCACGGTGCCGTTGGACTCACGGTCGATGGACGCGACGGACCAGGACTGGCGGCCGCCCATGTCCCGGTACGCGTCGTAGCGGACCACGCCGTGGAACCGCGTCGCGGTGCGAAGCGCCTCGTCGGTGCGTGCGGACACACGAGCCATCTCGTCGCGCGCGGCGGCGAGATCCGCCTGCGTCTCCCGCACCGCGGACGCGAGATCGGCCTGCCCCGCGATCAGGTCCGCGGAACCCCCGTCGCCGAGGGCGATCTGCTGCGCGCGACGGAGGCGACGGAGCTTGACGCCGAGTACCACGGCGACGACGAGCGCGATGACACCCGGGGCCGCGGCCGCGACGAACCACCACCACGCTTCCCGGAAGA
>CAYOSM010000036.1:0-18644 GCA_964406645.1 uncultured Bifidobacteriaceae bacterium
CCACCCCGGGGCCGCGACGCCCCGCATCCACCATGAACGCACCCCACATCCGCGATCCCGTGGAATCAATCATCTAGCCTGCAACCGAGATGCCGCCGCTCGCACTCCCACGGCCCGCCGTCGTCACTCTGACGGTCGGAGCGATCGTTCTCGGCGTGACGGTGGCGCTCGCACCGGTGGTGGCCGCCGCACTCGGCGTGGTCGGGGTGATCGCGCTGACGCTCCTCACGCCACTTCCGGCGGGTGTGACGCCGCGCGCCGTCCCCGCGGTCGTACCGTCACGGCGCGCCGTGGCCGGCATCCTCGTCGCCGCCCTGGTGCTCGGCGCGCTCGCCGCGCTCTCCCCGGTCGCCGCGCTCGCGCTGGCGCTCGTCGCCGCGGTGATCGTCGGTGTGATCGTGCGGCTCCCGGCCGCCACCGGCGGGGGGCTCTCACTCGACCGGCCGATCGGGCGCGGAGCCGCGGCAGCCCTCGGCGGCGGTGCCGTGCTCCTGGGTGCGCTCACCGCCTGGCAACCGCTCGCCGGTCTCGGGCTCGCGATCCTTGCGCTCCTCGCGGTCATCGTGATCCGGACGCCGCTTCCGCGCCTGGGAGTCATCGGCATCATGGCGGCCGCGGTGGCCGGGATCCTCGGCCCCAACCTGGCGCTGCCGCAGGCACCGCAGCTCTTCGGCTTCCGCATCATCATCGTCCTGATGGGGATCGGCCTGACCATGTATCTCCTGGTCGACGGCCGTCTCCCGATCCCCCGGGCGATCCAGCGGCCGGCCGGCTTCCTCCTCTCCCTGAACCTGTGGTCGGTCATCTCCATCCTCTGGGCGGACGACACCGTCGGCGCCGTCCGATGGACGTTCTTCCTCCTGATGATGAGCGGCCTGGCGCTGGGCATCGCCATCGCATGCCAGAAGCGGGAGAACGCGATCCGTCTGCTCGTCGTCCTCGGCGTCACGTTCATCGTGGCGAGCCTGCTGGGTCTCGCGGAGATCCGGCTGGGATTCCGGCTTCCCACGTCCCAGCTCCTCGGCAGGTCGAGTGACGCGGCGACGAGCCTCTTCGGGAACCAGAACAACTTCGCCACCTACCTCACCCTGTCGCTGCCGTACTTCCTCTGCCTGCCGGTGGTGTTCCGGAACGCGCGACTGATGGTCCTCGGCGTCCTCGGCACCCTCATCACGCTGGCCTGCCTGATGTTCACCGGCAGCCGGTCGAACCTGATCGCCACCGGGCTCATCCTCCTGGGCCTCGTCCTCTTCCTCCTGATCTACGGCCGCGGGGCGACCCGCTTCATCGGCGTGGCCGTCGCCGCCGTCGTGGCGGCGCTGGTCATTCCGTCACTCTCGGGGAACGGCATCCTCCCGATCCCGGAGGAGGCGGTCACCAAGTTCGACATCGGGCTCCTCCTCCAGCAGCGCGAACAGCAGTCCGGATCGGGCGCCGTCCGGGAGGCGGTGCTCGTGGAGGGCCTCGACCAGGTCCGCGGGAGCGGCGGCCTCGGCATCGGGGCCGGGAACGCCGAGTCGCGCCTCCTCACCCTCGACTCGTACACCGGCGTGGACAACCTCCACAACTGGTGGCTCGAGCTCCTCGTCAACCTGGGCATCCCCGGGTTCGTCATGTTCCTCGGCATGTACATCACGCTCCTCCGACGCCAGGCGCGCATCGCCCGCACGGCCAGGGACCCGCTCATCCAGTGGCTCGGGCTCTCGGGTGCGCTCGCGCTCGTAGGATTCGTCATCGGAGCGATGGGCCCGTCGTCCGTGATTCACTTCGCCCCCATGTGGATCACGTTCGGCCTTGGCATGCTCACCCTCGTCCTCGCCCACAGGGAGTCCGACACGCCCGCATGAGAATCCTCTTCCTCTCCCACCTGTATCCCAGCCCCGCCGATCCGACGGCCGGCACGTTCG
Organism: uncultured Bifidobacteriaceae bacterium; assembly: GCA_964406645.1. Lineage (GTDB taxonomy): Bacteria > Actinomycetota > Thermoleophilia > Miltoncostaeales > Miltoncostaeaceae > CALMEC01. The sequence goes on from CAYOSM010000036.1 coordinate 1,908, forward strand.
TGCACGAACAGGCCACCGCGCTGACGGATCTCGGCCACGACGTGAGAGTGATCTCGCCGAAGGGCGTCGCACCGCCCTTCCTGAAGCGCTGGAAGAGGTTCCGGGACGTACCGGGACACGCCGTCCACGACGGGATCAACGTGCTCTATCCGCGGAAGGTGACGCTCCCCGGCGGACGCCTGGGGCACTGGAACGGGGAGTCCATGCGGCTCTCGATCGCCGGACCGCTCCGCCGGATCCACGAGCGCTGGCCGTTCGACGTCGTCCACGCCCACATGCTCGTCCCGGACGGCTGGGCCGCCATGACGGCGGCCTCCGAACTCCGGGTCCCCGTCCTGGCGACCGCCCACCGCGCGGACGTCCTCGACGTACCGGCACGGGGCGGGGCGCAGCGTGAGCAGGTGGTCCAGGCCGTGGCCGGAATCGACCAGATCGTGGCGGTGTCACAGGCGATGAAGCGTGCGTGCGACGACCTCGCGCAGCCACGTCGCGAGGTCGCCGTCGTCCCGAACGGAGCGGACGCCCGCGTCTTCTTCCCCCGCGATCGCGCAGAGACACGACGGGAGCTCGGACTGCCCCTGGACGAGCGGATCATCACGTTCGTCGGCGTGCTCACCCCCCGCAAGGGGATCGACACCCTCATCGAGGCCATGGGCCGCCTGACCGACGATCCCCGTCCCCCGATGCTCGTCATCGCCGGCATCGGCGAGCTGCGCGAGTCCCTGGACGCGCGCATTTCCGAGCTCGGCATCGGCGACCGCGTGCGCTTCGTCGGCAAGGTGCCGCACGACGACGTCGCGAAGTGGATGGCCGCCGGCGACGTGTTCTGCCTGCCCAGTCTCAGCGAGGGTCTGCCGACCGTCGTGTGCGAGGCCATGGCGTGCGGACGGGCCGTGGTCGCGACGGCCGTCGACGGGACGCCCGAGATCGTCGACGACGGCGCGACCGGATATCTCGTCCCCGTGACGGATCCCGTCGCACTCGCCGGTGCGCTGCGCCGGGTGCTCGACGACGACGCCACCCGCGAGCGGTTCGAGGCCGAGGCTCTCCGGCGCTCGCAGGCCACCTACACCTGGGCCGCCAACGCGGCGGCGCACATCCCGCTCTACGAGGCCATCCTCCGTTGACGCCGGATCGCGGAGGAACCGCGCTCGTCGTCTCCGCCGACGACCCCCATCTCGCCGACCGCCTCGCCGACGCCTCGTCGCGGGGTCTCGTCGTGTCGGTCGTCGGGCGTCCCGGCGATCCGCGCGTCGACCGCCTGGTGCGCGCCTCCGGCGCGACCCTGTCCGCGGACCCGCCGCCGGGAGACTCCCTCACCTCCTGGGACGGGCCGTCGCTCGACCGGCTGATCGACGACGGCGCACGACTGGGCGGGGATGCACCCGCACCGCCGCCACCCGCCGACCTCACGGGCGTCCGCGCCGTCCACGTGACGAGCGTCCACCGTCCAGACGACGGCAGGATCTACGAGCGCGAGGTGATGGCCCTCCGCGCGGCCGGCGCCGACGCCACGGTGATGGGGTTCGATCCCCGGCCCACACGCGGCCGCCGCGTCACCGCCGGATGGCGCCTCATGGATCGCGCCCGCCGGGCGCGCCCGGACGTCGTCCACATCCACGACCCGGAGCTCCTCGTCCCCGCGGCGGTGGTCGCCGCCACCTCGGGCGCCAAGGTCGTCTACGACGCCCACGAGTACCTCTCCCAGACCACCCGCACGAAGCCCTGGATCCCCGCGCCGCTCCGGACGCCGCTCGCGTCGGTCGTCGGTGTCTCCGAACGCGCGCTGGCGCGGACGCTCGACGCCGTGGTCGCGGTGACGGAGGACATGGCGGTGGAGTTCGCGCGCGCCGGCATCGACTCGGTGTCCGTGGCGAACTTCGCGTCGACCTCACGCTTCGCCGACCTGCCCGCGGCCGAACCGCGGACCATCGTCTACGTGGGCGCCCTGGACTCCTCACGCGGCCTCGGGATCATGCGGGAGGCGTTCCCGCTGATCACGGTCCCGGACACACGCCTCCTCCTGGCGGGGCTGGGCGATCCGGGCCCGATGCCGGAGGGGGTCACGTTCCTCGGGCGTCTCTCCTACGATGAGGTCCCCGCCGTCCTCGCACGCGCCTCGGTGATCTGGATGCCCCTCCAGCACACGCCCAACAACGACCGGGGACGCCTCACCAAGGTGATGGAGGCCATGGCCTGCGGACGCCCGCTCGTGGCGAGCGATCTGCGCCGCACGGCCACGATCGTCCGCCAGGCCGACGCCGGAATCGTCGTCCCGGCCGACGAGCCGGTGGCCCACGCCCGGGCGCTGTCGGAGCTCCTCGCCGCACCGGACCGCGCGGCCGAGATGGGCGCGAACGGCCGCCGGGCGTTCCTGGACCACATGACGTTCGAGCACGAGGCGTCGAAGCTCGTCGACCTCTACGCGCGGCTCACGGGACGGAGGACATCGTGAAGGTCGTCTACGTCTCGCAGTACTTCGTGCGCGGTGACCAGCCCGGCGGCGTCCGCCACTGGCACCACACCCGGGCGCTCGCGGCGCGCCGGCACGACGTCAACGTCATCACGTCGTTCGTGCAGCACAAGGAACGCACGATCCCGGAGGCCTACCGCGGCAAGCGGATCGTCCGTGAGGCGGAGGACGGCCTGACCATGTGGCGGACCTACTCCACCCCGGGCTACGGCCGCGACCTGCGCTCCCGCCTCGCGAACTACCTGAGCTTCGCCTGGTGGGCGACGCTGGCGGCGTTCCGCGCCCCGCGCCCGAACGTCATCGTCGCATCGTCGCCGTCCCTCCCCGCCGCCACAGGCGCCGCGATCGTCAGCATCGTGAAGCGGGTCCCCTTCGTGCTCGAGGTCCGCGACCTCTGGCCGGAGTCCGCCGTCGCCATGGGACTCGTGAAGAAGGGCAGCGCGTTCGCACGCGTGGCGGGCCTGCTGGAGCGCTTCTGCTACTGGCGCGCCAAGCACGTGATCGCCCTCACGGAGGGCATCCGGGACGGGGTCCTCGAGAAGGGCGTCGCCCCTCGCCGCGTCACGGTCATCACCAACGGCGTCGACCCCGCGCCCGAGGCGGAGTCCACTCCGGACGTCCCCATCCCGGCGGACGCGTTCTGCGCGATGTACGTCGGCGCGCACGGCACCTACAGCTCGCTGGAGACGGTCCTGCGGGCGGCGGACCTCCTGCGCGACACCCCGGGCATCCGCTTCGTCCTCGTCGGCGGCGGCGACCAGAAGCCGCACCTCCAGGAGATGGCGGCGTCCATGGAACTGCCGAACGTGGTCTTCCTCGACCCGGTCCCCAAGGCGGCGGTTCCGGCGCTGCTCGCGCGTGCCGACGTCTGCCTGCTTCCGTACCAGGACCGTGCGCTCTTCGCGGGCGCCCTGCCCAACAAGACGTTCGACTACATGGGCGCCGGACGACCGATCATCGCCGCGGTCCCGCCCGGCGAGCTCTCCCGCCTCATCCACCGCGCGGAGTGCGGGGTGGCGATCGCACCCGAAAACCCGGCCGCCATGGCCGAGGCGGTCACGGAACTCCAGGCGGATCCCGATCTGCGACGGCGTCTGGGCGACGCCGGGCGCGGGTACGTGCATGAGCACTACGACCGGACCGTCCTCGCGCGCCGGTTCACGGACATCGTCGAGGGCGTGGCCCGCCGGTGACCGGTGGTCCGGGTGTGCGAGGATTGGGGGTCGTGACGTCCTCCCCCACTGAGATACACGCGCCGCTCGGCGGGCGCGTCAAGAGGATCATGGACCTCGTCATCGCCATCCCGATGACCGTCCTCACCGCTCCCCTCATGATCGTGATCGCGATCCTCGTGCGTCGCGACTCACCGGGACCGGCGCTCTTCCGCCAGACCCGCGCCGGGCTGAACGGCCGTCCGTTCACCGTCCTGAAGTTCCGCACGATGGTGCAGGGTGCCGAGGGGATGGGCTCCGGACTCGCCGTCGACGCCGACGACGAGCGCATCACCCGCCTGGGCGCGGCCCTCCGGAGGTACTCGCTCGACGAGCTCCCCCAGCTCATCAACGTCCTCCTGGGCCAGATGAGCATCGTCGGTCCCCGTCCCACGGTGCCGTCGCAGATCGAGCGCTACACGGAGGAGCAGCGCGGCCGGCTCCTCGCCCGCCCCGGTCTGACCGGGCTGGCGCAGATCCGCGGACGCGCCACCCTCCCCTGGTCGGAGCGCATCGCCATCGACCTGGAATACGTCCGCACCTGGAGCCCTCTCGGGGACCTGAGGATCATGCTGGGGACGATCGGGGTGCTCCTGCGTCCCACCGACACCTACCGGGGCGAGACCGGGGGCTTCGACCTCCCCGCCCCCGACGAGACGAACGAGGAGACCCCGTCATCGCCGAAGTGAACGTGCTTCTCACCTGTTCGGGCGCGCGCGTCGACATGGTCCGCGCCTTCCAGGACGTCCTGGCCGCGGGCCCCCACCACGGGCGCGTCATCGTGGCCGACGCGGGGGACACCTCCCCGACCGTCCACATCGCCGACGGCGCGATCGAGGTGCCGATGGTCAGCGATCCCGGCTACGCCGACGCCATCCTGGCCGGCTGCCGCGCGAACGACATCACGGCCGTCCTCCCGGTGTCCGACCTCGATCCCGTCATCCTCGCGGAGCTCGCGCCCACCCTGGCCGAGTCGGGAACGACGGTGTTCCTCCCGACGCCGGAGGTGGCGCTCGGGTGTCAGGACAAGTGGGACTGCCACGTGATGCTCACCGAGGCCGGGCTCCCCTCGCCGCCCACCTGGCTCGCCGACGCGACCGACCCGGCGGACCTGACCTTCCCGATCATGCTGAAGCCGCGCATGGGCTTCGCCGCCCGCCACATCTACCGCGCCGAGGACGCCGAGGAGCTCGCGTTCTACGAGCGGAAGTCGCCGCTCGAGAGCGTGTACCAGCAGGCCCTCGACGGCACCGAGTTCTCCATCGACTGCCTCGGCAGCCTGACCGGCCGCGCGCTCGGCGCCATCCCGCGCGCGATGCTCCAGGCGAAGGGCGGGGAGCAGCACAAGGGCGAGACCCTCGACGACCCGCAGCTCACGGAGCTCGCGGTCGCCACCATCGAGCGCCTCGGCCTCGTCGGACCGTCCACCGTCCAGTGCTTCCGGAAGGACGGCGAGATCCAGGGGATCACGGACATCAACACCCGCTTCGGCGGGGCCTTCCCGCTCCCGCTCGCCGCGGGCGGGCGCTATCCGGAACTCATCGTCCGGATGGCCGCCGGCGAGGATCCGGAGTCCCGCGTCGGCAAGCACACACCCGGAATCGTGCTCAGCCGATTCCTCTCGGAGGTCATCCTGGAACGCTCACCCGATGGTCTTCGGGCCGTCTCAACAGGTCGCTAGGTTTGCCGGATGCAAACAGGTGACGTCACCCTTCGCGACTACTTCCGGGTATTCGCCGCCGGCAAGTGGGCCCTCATCATCGGAGCCGTCGCGGTCGCGATCATCGCGTTCGTGATCAGTCTCCTGCGACCGGTCACGTACTCGGCCGAAAGCATCGTCTACATGGGCCTCACCACGAACTCGGCGGGCCAGGTGATCTCGACGCCGTTCACGACCCCGGTCACCGCGGTGCGGGCGCTCCGGAGCGACAGCCTCCTCGCCGACACCGCGGAGCGCTCGGGGATCGACCTGCAGCGCGTCAAGGACGGAACGTCCGCCAATGTCGACCGCGTCCCCGGCGCATCCGGCGGAAACCAGCCGACCGTCGCGATCCTGTCGTTCACCGACAAGGACGAGGCCACGGCCGTCAAGGGCGCCAACGCCTACGCCGAGTCGGCGCTGACCGAGGTGCGCAAGCCGTACGAGAAGCTGGTCGCCGCCAATCAGGCACAGGCGGACGCCGCACAGGCCCGCGTGGACCAGGCCGACGCGAGCATCAAGCGTCTCTCCGGTCAGAGCGGCTCCGACGCCGCGCTCGTCGCGCTCCAGACCCAGCTGACGGCCAACATCGAGGCGCTCAACACGGCGAAGATCGGCCTCGCCACCATGGGCCAGTACGCGCCGGGCATCGTGTCGCGCGCCGAGTCGGGAACGGTGTCGGCCACCATGCGCTCGCGCATCGTCACCGCCCTGTTCGGTGCGATCATCGGGCTCGTGCTGGGTGCCATCGTCGCCCTCGTCTGGAAGGGAAGCCCCACACAAGGAAGCAGCCCTGAACACACCGGCTAAACGCTGGGTGTGCGTCCTCGGCGTGGCTCTCCTCGCGGCCGCGGGGTGTGGTGACGACTCGCCGGACGGTTCCACCACCTCGACGACCGCGCCCGAGCCCACGACGGGCTCACGCGTCGTGAAGGTCGTGAACGGCGACACGGGCGCGGAGCTGGCCGATGCGACCGTCGCCCCGGTGGTCGCGCCGTCGACCGAGCCCGGCGCGGTCATCGCCCATCAGGCGGGCGGCTTCCCCCTCCCCGCCGACGCCACGGGCGTGTACGTGCGGCGTGAGCCGTTCGGCGAGCGCTACCTGACCATCACGGCGACGACCCCGTCCACCGTCAAGGTCCCCCTCTTCGACCCGGCCCTCCAGGCCACCCAGTACGGCGACAACGCGAGCCGCACCCGGTTCAATCCCCGGATCTCGCTTCCGACTCCGGCGGCGCTGACGAAGATCGAGCTCCATTCGGGCCGGGCCCTCCTCGAGTTCCCGCCCGTCGTCTGGCAGGGCATCGCGGTCTTCGGAACCAACCGGGGACGCATCTACGCCTACAACGTGGCGGCAGCACGTCCCGGACAGCGCCAGAAGCCGATGTGGTCCGAGCAGCACACGGAGAACGGCGGCCTGATGGCGGCGTCGCCGGCCATCTACCCGAACGGGCGCGGCGCGACCGTGATCGTGGCCGGCATGGACGGGCTCGTGAACTCCTACAACCTCCGCACGGCGGGCCGGCGCACCGCGTGGAAGCGCCCGTTCTCGACGGGCGGGAGCGCAATCGAGACCTCACCGCTCATCGTGGGGTCGAGCGTCTTCGTCGGCGACCACAACGGGAGCCTCTACAAACTGAACGCCGACACCGGCGTCAAGCAGTGCGGCTACGGGGCGGCCGGCGCGATCAAGGGCAGCGCCGCCCGGTACGGCGAGAACATCATCTTCGCCGACTACGCCGGCTACGTGTATTCGATCCGCGCCCGCGACTGTGCCCTCAACTGGCAGAAGAACGTGGGCAGGAAGTTCTACGGGGGACCGGGGGTGTCCGGTTCGACCATCGTGATCGGTGACGTCGGCGGCGCCGTCTACGGGGTGAACGCCGATACCGGCAACACGATCTGGAGGCAGTCCACCGGCGACATGGTCTACTCGAGCCCGGCCATCGCACGCGGCGTGGCCTACATCGGCTCGTACGACCACTACCTCCGCGCGCTCCGTGTGAGCGACGGCAAGGAGCTCTGGCGCTACAGCGTGGGTGGCCGCATCTCGGGAAGCGCGTCGGTGATCGGCACCACCGTCTACGTGTCCCGCCTGGCACGTCCCGGCGAGCAGGACGCGACGTTCGGTATCGACACCCGGAACCAGAAGGTGGTCTGGCAGTCCTCCGACGGCAGGTACTCACCCGCCGTGGCGGCCGGCCGGACGCTGTACATCGTCGGACGGACGACCCTGTATGCGTATCGCGCGCAATAAGCTCGTCACCGGTGTGGTGGCGGGGGTGCTCGTCCTCCTCGTCGGCGGGTTCCTCGCGTGGCGCCTCGCCGGAGGGGGCGGCGACGTCCAGGGATCCACCACCGGCTTCATCGCGACCCAGACGACCGACGCCTCCGTACCGCTCGGATCCTGGCCCGAGTACGGACACGATCCGGCGCGGACCCGGGCGAACACGACCCTCACGAACATCCGCCCGCCCTACCGGCGCCTGTGGACCCACGACACCCGGTCGCTGATGGAGTTCCCGCCGGCGATCGTCGAGAACCGGGTCATCGGCGGTGCCAACGACGGGCACACGTTCGCCCTCGATCTCACGACGGGTCGCGAACTCTGGCGTACGGAGCTCGACGGGCTCATCGCCTCCAGCCCCGCGGTGTGGAACGACGTGGCGTACTTCACGACCACCAAGGGGCGCATCGTCGCGCTCAGGGCGTCCACCGGCGAGCGGATCTGGGTGCGGCCCATCGGGAGTTCCAGCGAGTCCTCGCCGCTCGTGATCGGGAACGCCATCTACGTCGGCACGCTCGACGGTGAGGTCATGCGCCTCGACGCGGTCACCGGCAAGGTGGTCTGGACCGCGAAGGCCGGCGGCGACGTGAAGTCGAGCCTGGCGGAGTCGGGTCCGAACGTCGTCTCGACCGACTACGCCGGCGAGATCCGCGCATACGCCAAGTCGAACGGCCGCCTGGTCTGGACGCGCGAGAGCCCCGGCGAGCGGTTCAAGGGCCCGGGTCGCTTCTACGCTGGTCCCGCCGTGGCCCACGGCCGCGTCTACGTCGGCAACGTCAACGCCCGCATCGTCTCGCTCCAGGCCGACACCGGAGACGTCGCGTGGGTGCACACGGTGGGCGACTACGTCTACTCCTCCGCCGCCGTGGCCAATCGCACGGTCTACGTCGGAAGCTACGACCACCACCTCTACGCCCTCGACGCCGTCACCGGGAAGGAGATCTGGTCCTTCGACACGGGCGAGAGGATCAGCGGCTCCGCCACGGTGATCGGCGACATCGTCTACGTCTCGACGCTGGCGCAGAAGGGGCAGCTCGGCACCACGTTCGGCCTCGACGCGAAGACCGGTAAGCGGGTGTGGACGTTCCCCGACGGGCGCTACACGCCCGCCGTGGCGGTCGACGACACCCTGGTCATCGTCGGACGGACGACGCTGTACGGGTTCACTCCCCGGTGAAACAGGGGGCCGTCGCCCGCGCCGCCGTCATCGTCGCGGCCTTCAGTCTTCTCTCGCGCATCCTCGGTCTCATCCGCGAGGCCGTCCTGTCCCGCGTCTTCGGGACGACGGGCACCGGGGGCGCCCAGGCCGACGCCTACACCAACTCGCTCTTCATCGTCAACACGGTGGCGGCGATCCTGCTTTACGCCCTCGTCACCATCGTCATCCCCGCGTTCGAGCACGAACGACGGGATCGCGGTGAGAAATCGGCGTGGAGTCTCCTGTGGACCATCAGCACATGGGTCTCCCTCGGACTGATCGCGGCCGGCGCCTTCATGGCGCTCTGGCCGGAGGCACTGACGGCGCTCTTCCAGATGAACCCGGAGAGCTCGCAGGTCATGACCGAGCTCGTCCGCATCATGTCGGCGGGCCTCGCCCTCCAGGGGCTCTCCGCACTTCTGACCGCGGTGCTCCAGTCACAGCGGCGGTTCGTCGGACCGGCCGCCGTCGGTGTCGCCTTCAATCTCGGCATCATCGCCGGCCTCGCCATCGGCGGGGGGACGATCCGGGCCGCGTCCTGGGGCGTCGTCGCCGGAGCCGCCGCCCAGGTGCTGCTCCAGCTGCCGCAGCTGATCATGGTGCTCCGGAAGGCCCCGGGGGGCGGCTTCCGTTTCCACCACCCGCGCCTCCGTCAGATCACCATCCTGGCGATCCCGGTGATCGCCGCCTCCGTCCTCCAGCAGATCAACGGCTACACGGACAAGCTCTTCGCCGGGCTGCTCGACGAGGAGGGGCGCGTCGCCGCCCTCAACTGGGCCAACCAGGCCGGACAGGCCCCGCGCGCCATGCTCCTCGTGCCGCTCCTCACCCCCCTCTTCCCGGCCATCGCCCGCCTCGTCGCCCAGGATCAGCGGACGGAGACCGCCCGCGCCTTCCGGCGGGCCGCCGACGTGATGGGCCTCGTGTCCCTCCCGATGACGGTGCTCCTCCTCGTGTACTCCAACGAGATCTCGCGGGTCATGTTCGGGGGCTCACAATGCGGCCCCGACTGCGTCTCCGACATCGCCGGTCCGCTGCGCTTCTACGCGCTCGGCACGTGGGCCGCGTTCATCGGCTACCTCCACAACCGGATGCTCTCGGCGATGAACCAGACGCGGGCGATCATGAACGCCACGATCATCACCGTGGTCGCGACCGTCGCCCTCGACGCCGTCCTGATCGGCCCGATGGGTCTCCCCGGCCTGGCGCTCGCCACCTCCATCGGAGTGATCCTGAACACGATCATCACCGGATGGATGGTCCGGCGGAACCTCGCCGAACTCGACCTCCACGACCTTGCCCTTGAGCAGGGACGGATCGCCGTCGCCGCGGCGGCCGGAGGCATCGCCGCTCTCGCCGTCAACCCGTTCATCGACACCGGCCACGACGGGACGCTGGTCGACACCCTCGTCCTCGTGTCGGTCAAGAGCCTCATCGGACTGCTCGTCTTCATCGTGGTCGCGAAACTCCTGGCGCCGGTGGCACTGCGCGAGGGTGCGCAGGCGATGCGATCGGTGATCGGACGCCGCCGGTGATGTCCGGTCGCGTCAGGGCCGCGGTCATCCTGGCCGGCATCGTCGTGGCCGGCCTCGTCGTCCGCATCGCCGGATACGTCGGACCGTCGTTCGCGTGGGGATCGGACGAGTCGCGCTTCATCGCGCTCGTCCAGAACATGTCGAACGGCTACTTCCCGTCCGGCGCGGCGGAGTGGTTCGGCACGCGCCTCGTCCTGCTCGCACCGCCCGCCGGGATCTTCCGCGTGTTCGGATCCGGCGACTACCAGGTCGCGGTCTGGCCGACGTTCTGGTCCCTCGTCGCGATCGTCGTGGCGTATCTCCTCGGACGCGACCTCGCATCGCCGCGCGTGGGGCTCATCGCCGCCGCGATCGTGGCGTTCACGCCCATCGAGACCCGGCTCGGCACCGTGCTCCGCCCGGACGCGATCGTCCCGGCCATGGTGGGCCTCGCCGTCTGGTGCGGCGTCCGCGCCGGACGTGCCGACGCCACCCGGTGGTGGGCCTTCGGCGCGGGCCTCGCCCTCGGCGCCGGATGGTCCGTCCGCGAGAACGCCCTCATCGTCGCGCCGATCGTGCTCATGGCCGGATGGGCCGGACTGCGCCGGGGCATCCTCCCCGCCATCGGGGGCCTCGCCGTCATCCCGGCACTCGCGGCGGTCGTCTTCGCCATCGGTGCGGGGACCCCGATGACGCCCCTGGTGGGAGCCGGCACGGAGGGCGTCTTCCGCAACCCCGTCACCGCGTGGAACTGGGACGACTCCTACATGTCCATGGTGTGGGATGGGGCGTTCGACTCGCGCAGCCTGGTGTTCCTCGCCGGGCCGGTGATGATCGTCGCCGCGGCGCTCCTCGCGTGGCGCCGCGAGCGACGAGCCCTCCTCCCGGGCGTGTGGTTCGCGCTCGTGGCCGTCTACCTGGAGTTCGGGACCCTCATCAACCTGGCGAAGCCGAACCGGTATCTCACACTCCTCACGATCCCCGCCGCACTCCTCATCGCACTCGCCGTCGACGGGCGGCTCGCCTGGCTCGCCCCGGCCGTGGCTCTGGTGGCGTCGATGTGGGTATTGTGGACCGTCCCCGCCCGGGATCTGCGCAACGACGACGTTGTGCTCTTCGCGCGCGTCTCGGACCGCCTGTCGACCCTGCCGGAGGGACCGGTCATCACAGAGAGCTACACCTGGCTGGCCAAGCTGGAGACATACCGGGCGCGTACGCGTCTCACGATCCCGAAGGTCGAGGACCCCGAGTTCGTCTCAGCTGCCCGCGCCCGCGAGCTCCGCATGATGGAGCCCCTCCCGGATCCGGCCCGCGCACGTGGCGGATACGTCGTCACCGGGCCCGTCCATCCGCGTGTCGGCTGGCCACGCAACTGGGACATGTTCCGCGACCGTTATCGTCAGGTCGTGCCGCCCGTGTCCGACCTGACCCTCGTGGCCGATCTCGGCCGTGCGGCCATCTGGCGATGGGACGCCCCGTGATCGGCGTCGTCATCCCCGCGCTCAACGAGTCGCCGACGGTCGGCGCCGTGGTGGAGCGCACGATCGCGACGATCCCCGACGCCATCGTCGTCGTCGTCGACGACGCGTCGGACGACGGGACCGATCGCATCGCGCGCGAAGCCGGGGCACGCGTGATCGTCAACCAGACCTCCCTCGGATACGCGGGTGCGCTCTGCGCCGGCTACCGGGCGGTGATCGAGGCGGGCGCGAACCGCGTCCTGCAACTCGACGCCGACGGGCAGCACACGCCGGAGGAGCTTCCCGGCCTGCTCGCCGAGCTCGACACCCACGACCTCGTCATCGGATCACGGTTCCTCGGTGCGGGATACCCCATGTCGAAGGCGCGACGCATCGGCATCGAGGCCACCCGCCTCATGGCGCGCACCCTCGGCGTGAACGTGACCGACCCCACATCGGGTATCCGCGCCATGCGCCTGTCCGTCGCCAAGCCGCTGGCCGAGTCCGGTTACCCGGACGGGCTCACGGAGTCCACCTTCCTGATCTGGGTCGCCCGCCGGGGTCTCTCCATCACCGAGGTCCCGGTGACGATGCGCCCTGCTCCGGGCTCGCGCTCCATGCACGACGGCATGGCGGGCATTATCCATTTCGGTCGCATCGTCCGTTCCACCCTGGGATTCGCGCTACGCCGAGAGGGCCGCTAACCACATGTCCGTTCAAACCTGTCTCATCACCGGCGGAGCCGGATTCCTCGGTTCCCACCTCTGCGACCGCCTGGTCGCCGAGGGAAGCCGCGTCGTCTGCGTCGACAACCTCGACACGGGCTCGCTGGAGAACATCGACCACATCCGCGACCCGCGCTTCGAGTTCCTCCAGCACGACATGGTCGGCCATCTGGAGTTCCCGGACCGTGTCGACGAGGTCTACCACCTGGCCTCGCCGGCCAGTCCCATCGACTACCTCCGGCTCCCGCTGCACACCCTGAAGGTCGGCTCGTACGGGACCCACAACGCACTCGGCCTCGCCAAGCGCCACCGCGCGCGCTTCCTCCTGGCCTCGACGAGCGAGGTCTACGGCGACCCGCAGGTGCATCCGCAGCCCGAGAGCTACTGGGGGCACGTCAACCCCATCGGCCCGCGCGGGGTGTACGACGAGGCCAAGCGCTACGCCGAGGCGCTCGCCATGGCCTACCACCGTCAGCAGGGCGTCGACACCAAGATCGTGCGGATCTTCAACACCTACGGTCCGCGGATGCGGCCGAACGACGGGCGCGCCGTTCCGACGTTCCTCCGGCAGGCCATGTCGAACAAGCCGCTCACGGTCTTCGGCGACGGCAGCCAGACCCGGTCCTTCTGCTACGCGACGGATCTCGTGGACGGGCTCGTCCGCCTGATCCGCGCGAACTACCACCTGCCGGTGAACATCGGGAACCCCGGGGAGTTCACCGTGCTGGACCTGGCCGAGACGATCATCCGCCTGACGGGCAGCGAGTCCACCATCGTGTTCGAAGCCCTTCCCCAAGACGACCCGGCCATCCGTCAGCCCGACATTGCGCTCGCGCGCCAGGAGCTCGGCTGGGAGCCGTCCATCGACCTCGAGGACGGGCTCACGAGAACCATCGAGGCCATCCGCAGCGGCCTCTCGGGGAGCGCGGCCTCCCGGTGACCACGGCGTCTCCCGCACCGGGCGACGCTCCCCCCGTCGCGCTCGCGGCGCACGGCCTGACGAAGCGCTTCGGCGATTTGACCGCCGTCGACGGCATCGACTTCGAGATCCGCCGGGGGGAGTGCTTCGGATTCCTCGGTCCGAACGGCGCCGGCAAGACGACGACGATGCGCATGCTCTCGTGCATGGCCCGGCGCGACGCCGGGACGCTCACGGTCCTCGGGGACGATCCGGGTTCGGCCCCGCGCCGGGTCAAGGCCCGGCTGGGCGTCGTCGCGCAGGACATCAACCTCGACATCGAGCTCACCGTGCGCGAGAACCTGCAGGTCTACGCCCGGTACTTCGACCTCGACCGCGCGGTGACGGCCGAGCGGATCGAGGAGCTGCTCGACTTCGTCCAGCTGCGCGACCGCGCGGACTCGGCGGTCCTGACGCTGTCGGGCGGGATGCAGCGGCGCGTGCAGATCGCCCGGGCACTGGTCAACGATCCCCGGGTCATCCTCCTCGACGAGCCCACCACGGGACTCGATCCGCAGGCCCGCCATCTCGTCTGGGACCGGCTGCGTGAGCTCCGGAGGCGCGGGGTCACGCTCGTGCTCACGACGCACTACATGGACGAGGCCGAGCAGCTCTGCGATCGGCTCGTGGTGATGGATCACGGGGTGATCGCGCGCGCCGGACGGCCTCGCGATCTGATCGACACCGAGGTGGGACGGGAGGTCGTCGAGCTCATCGTGGCCGACGGCGATGCGGACCGGCTGGTCGCGGCGCTGGCCGATCAGACGCGTGGTCATCACCGTCGCGGGGAGGTCGTGTCGTTCTTCGCAGCGGACGGGGAGGCCGTCTACCTGGCCGCGCGGGAGACGGGCATCGCGATCGAGCTCCGGGCCATCCGCCGGGCGACTCTGGAGGACGTGTTCCTCCGCGTCACCGGGCACGCGCTCAGGGAGGGCTAGTGTCCTGCGCGCGACTGCGCGGACCGTCCGGGTGCCGCCGATCTGCTCTGTTCAGCATCCGGCAGGGCTGACGCCGACCCGAAGTCGGCCCGCGCCGTGGAGCTACTCCGTAAGAAAAGCTTACGGGCTATCCTTTCCTATCGGGGGACGCGATCGGATAGGCTCCCGTTAGGAACGGATAGCCACTATCCTTTCCTAACGAACGCACCAGGGGAAGGATCGACGTGCGCGGACGGCAGGTGCATCAGATCTGGCAGGCCGACCCGACGGCATATGCGCCTCCGCGCCACCGTCGCGCGTGTGCGTATGACGCGTTCATCCCGGAGACGGTCACCGGCATCGAGGTCGCGCTGCCGGGCCATGTCGCCGGCGTGGTCTCCGACGCCGAGAAGGCGATCGCCGCCCTCAACCGCGAAGCGAGTCCCGAGTTGACGCCGCTCGCGCGGCTGCTGCTGCGAACCGAATCGATCGCTTCCTCGAAGGTCGAGGGCATGCAGGTCGACGCCCGCAGCCTTGCTCGCGCCGAGACCAACCAGGAAACGGGCCGCACAATCGGCCCGGGGGCCGCCGAGGTCCTCGCCAACATCGACGCGATGCAGCTCTCGGTCGAACGCGCCACCGACCTCGATGAGATGCGCCCCGAAGACATCCTGGACATCCACCGGGTGCTGCTCGAACGCGCACCGAACTCGCAGATCGCCGGACGATTTCGCACCACACAAAACTGGATCGGCGGCAACGACTACAACCCGTGCGGTGCGGCGTTCGTCCCTCCACCGCCGGACGAGGTCGATCGCCTGCTCGGGGATCTCTGCACGTTTGTCAACGATGCCTCACTTCCACCGCTGGTCCAGGCCGCCATCGCGCATGCCCAGTTCGAGACCATCCATCCATTCGACGACGGCAACGGCCGGACGGGTCGCGCACTGGTGCAGGTAGTGCTCCGCCGACGCGGGTTGACACCGACCTTCGTCCCTCCCATCAGCGTGGTGCTGGCTCGCGACAAGGACCGCTACCTCAACGGCCTGACCCTGTTCCGAGAGGATCGGCTCGCCGAATGGATCGAGTTCTTCGCCGCCGCCACGGCCGAGGCCGCAGCACTCGCCGCGCGCTACACGCACCGCGTGGGCCGGTTGCGGGACGAGTGGCGCCGGCGGTTGCGTGAGAGCTCCCGTCCTCGTGCCGACGCCGCCGCATGGGCCGTGATCGCCGCTCTGCCGGCTCATCCGATCATCACGGTCTCGGTCGCCGTGGCCGCAACCCACCGAACCAAGCCGGCCGTGGCGAACGCGATCGTCCAGTTGGAAGCCGCCGGCATCCTCACGCGCCTTACCGAAGGGCCGCGCAACCGTGCATGGGAGGCCGAAGGCCTCATCGACCTGATCGCCGAGATCGACGGCTGATTCCGGGGCACTGGCTCCCGGCAAACGCGAGATACGCCGAGTGATGAGGACCGTGCGACGGGCTGGGACGGCCTGGTGTCTGACACTTTCCCGTCTCACCGCAACGGCGGCGAGACGAAATAGTCCGTGTGTGCAGGTTGTTTATGGATACCCGCTCAAGTGGGATGCTCGGGTGTCTGACACCAGGCCGTTTCGGGCCGTCGCCCGGGCCCCGGCATCCACGGCGGCACGCACGATCGGAGGGGGCTATTCCCGATCGTCCATCCTCCGAACGATAGGCGTCACTCCCCTGCGGGGGCCCTGCCAGTACCCCCGTGGTCACGGCATCCGCGGATCGACTGCGCAATGCTCCGTCCACAAGAGGACCGGGACAACGACGCGGGGCAGGAGTCACCATGGCGGACAACATCGCGGGCAAGATCGTCGTCATCACCGGCGCCTCGTCCGGAATCGGTGAGGCGACGGCGAAGTCGCTGGCGGCGGGGGGCGCCCGGGTCGTGCTCGGCGCACGGCGCGAGGACCGGCTGGAGCGGATCGCTGACGAGATCAGGGAGGCCGGCGGACACGCCGTCGCCCACGTGATGGACGTGACACGTCAGGAGGACAACGACGCCGTCGTGACGCTCGCGCAGGAGACGTTTGGGGGCCTCGATGCCATCGTCCTCAACGCCGGTCTCATGCCGAACAGTCCGCTCTCCGCGCTCAAGACCGACGAGTGGCACCGCATGGTCGACGTGAACGTCACCGGCGTTCTCAACGGCATTGCGGCCGTCCTGCCGACGTTCATCGAGCAGCGCTCCGGTCACGTGGTCGCCGTCTCGTCGGTCGCGGGATTGAAGGCCTATCCGGGCGGTGCCGTCTACGGAGGAAC
>CAYOSM010000037.1:0-18349 GCA_964406645.1 uncultured Bifidobacteriaceae bacterium
GCGCCGGCCGGCACCTTCATCGGGACGAGGGCGTCCGCCTTCGTCTGCTGGCGGAACCTCTGCACGATCGGCTTGAGCGACAGCGTGGTGATCGTGTTCGGCTTCGCCTTCGCCGACTTCTTCGCCTTCCGTACGCGGACGCCGTCGTAGTCCCCCCCGACCATGACCACGAGATCCATGTCGGCGTCCATGCCCTCCTGTTTGACGCCGGTCGTCGCATTCGGTCCGAACTGGATCGCGAGAGCCCGCGCCTCGGCCTCCTTGCCCGGTGCGTAGTAGACGACCGTCGACGGGTAGGCGTCCGGCGCGTTGCCGCCGACGTAGACGCGATACCCCTTCTTCTCGAGCACACGGCCGACGCTGAGCCCGAGATTGGCACGCCCGCTCCCGTTGTAGACCGAGACGAGGACGTCCGTGGGGTTGGCGGCCGCTCCGGTCGCGGTCTGCTGTTCGAACTCGGGATTGCGCCACTCCTCCACCGCCTGCCGGATGAGCCCGTCCGTGGTGGCGACGACCGACTGGCCGTTGGCCAGGGTCCTCTGCCCGCTGGAGGGGATCTGCTTGCGCGCGATCCGATCCTTGTCGACCTGAAGGCCGAACTGCAGGAGCTGCCGGAGCCGGTTGGAGGACTTGAGGTTGGTGGTGACGTTGTCGTGGACCGCGTCCACGATGTTGTCGAGGCCGCGGGCCCCGCGCGTCTCGCGCTTGAGCGCCGCGAGGAAGAGCTGCTGCCGGGCGATGCGGGCGAAGTCGCTGTCGCCGTGGCGGTAGCGGACGTAGTCGAGCGCGTCGGAGCCGCTCAGGCGCTGGTAGCCCGGCGGGATGTCGAGCTGCTCGAAGCGCTCGCCGCCCGAGGAGTTGTCGTTGAAGTAGTGGCGGTCGATGTCGAGCCAGACCCCGCCGGCATCGTTGACCAGCTGCCGGAAGGCGTCGAAGTCGACGTTGAAGACGTACGGGATGTCCGTCTCACCGGTGAGCTGCTTGACCGTCTTGATGACGAGCGGGGTCCCGCCGACGCTGTAGGCCGCGTTGATCTTGTCGGGCCCGTGTCCCGGGATCTGCACGTAGAGGTCACGCGGGAAGGACAGCTGCGAGATGAACTGGCGCTTGATGTCCAGGCGGAAGAGGATGATCGTGTCGCTGCGGGAGTTGGCCCCCTCGCCCGGCCGCTGGTCGGACCCGATGACGAGGATGTTGATGGGCTTCTCCGACAGGCTGGCGGGCGCCTTGGAGAGCAGCTGCGACGCGTTGCGGATGTCGGCCGAGTCGTTGTTCGGATTCGACAGCGCGTAGTTCGCGTAGCGCTCCGCGAAGAGCATCGTGGCCCCGACGAGCGCGACGACGACGAGACCCACCCACCCCAGCGTGGACACCAGGGGCCGACGGCGGCGCGGCACCTGATAGAAGGTCGCGTCGCTGTGGTCGAGCGGACGCTCGTCCGGCGTCGGGTCGGGATCGGTCATGCGGTGGTCACCTCACGGTCAACCGACGTCCCGGACATCCCCAGGCGTCGTGCGAACTCCACAAGTGCCCCGCGATAGTGCCCGAGACTCGGGATTTCGACGTATTCGTCGGGTCCGTGATGACCACACCCGCAGGGCCCGAACTCGACGGCGGGGACCCCGACGGCGAGGAACTGGACGACGTCCGACGCACCGTCGCGCCCCACCGAGACCGCACTGGGCTCGAAGACGCATGCGGCGTCGTGGAGGGCGGCGACGAAGGAATTCGCCGGGTCGAGCATCGCGGGCATGCGCTCCAGCATGACCTCGACGTCCCACCCGCCCAGGCGGCGCACCTGATCGAGGATCTCGTCCGGATCCTGTCCCGGGAGATAGCGGATGTCGATGTCGAGGACGCATTCGTCCGGGACCTTGTTGACCGCGTCGCCGCCGCGGATGCGCCCGAGGTTGATGGACGGACGGGCGAAGAGCTCCGTCGACTCGGATGCGAACGGGAGGGTCTCGATGGCCCGGAAGAGTGAGACCCCCTCCAGGATGGCGGAGTGACCGAGCCACGGGGTGGAGCCGTGCGCGGCGACTCCCGTGACCACCGCCTGCATCATCATCACGCCCTTGGCCTGCACCCCCACGTGGAGGTCGGTGGGCTCGCCGCAGATGACGAAGTCGCCCCGGAGGCCCTGATCGACGAGCATCTCGGTGCAGTTGGGACCGGGATCGGAGCGTTCCTCGTCGGGCACGATCATGAGTTCGACCGTGGCGTCGAGCCCGAGGCGGTCGATGTCGCCCATCGCGAGGATCATGGCGGCGAGCGCGCCCTTCATGTCGTAGGCGCCGCGGCCGATGAGCCGGTCGCCGTCGATGCGCGGGACGAACTGGTCGGGGTGTCCGGGGACGACGTCGATGTGCCCGTTGAAGATGATGTGCGGACCGCCCGACCCGACGCGCGCCACGAGGCACTCGCGATCACGCAGGCGACGGCGATCGACGGGGATCCCGGCCCCGGCGATGCACCCCTCGACGAAATCGAGGGCGTTTTCGAGACCCGGCGAGGCGGAGGTGTCGAAGCCGATCAGCCGTTCCGTGAGTTGCACCTCATCCACGTCCGGGGAGTCTAGCGACCCCCGCGGCGTGGACGGGACCACCCACGATCAGTGGGTTCCGCCGTGATGGCGAGCCGGGGTGCGACGGCCTGGTGCCTGACACCTGGCCGTCGCTCGCCACAGATGACACGACGAAATAGTCGCCATGTGCAGGGAGTTTCGTAGATGCGCGCTCGGTGCGACGCTCTGGTGCCTGACACCTGGCCGTCGCAGCGGTCTCCGAGGACGGCGCGAATCGCGCGGACGGATCGCCCGCGCTCAGCGGGCTCTGCGGTGATGACGCGCCAGGATCCCTTCCCGCAGGCCGGCCTCCGCCGGCCCCGCATCGCCGTCGATCTGGGGGATGCGGTGGGTGCCGCTCCAGACGCCCCACGCACCCAGGAGCACGGCGCAGCCGCCGAGGGTCCACCGGATCCCGACGACCTCCGCCACGAGGCCCGCCAGCTGGGATCCCAGGGCGATCGGGCCGAGCACCGCCAGCTGGTAGAGCCCGAGCATCCGTCCCACCATGGAGGGGTCCGTCCCGAGCTGGATGGCGGCGTTCGTGGCGATGAACATCCAGATCCAGAAGACCCCGCACACGGTGATCGCGGTGAGGCCGAGCCAGAACCACGGCGCGCCGGCGAGGACCATGTACGACACGGCGAACAGGATGGTGGCGGTGGGGAGCGCGTGGTGGCGCGGATACCCGACGCGCCCCAGCCGCGACAGGATCCACGCACCGATGAGGGCGCCGCCTCCCATGCCGCCGAGGAGGAAGCCGAGGCCGAGCGCACCCACACCGAGTTCGTCGGCCATGACGGGGGCCAGCTCCTGCATCGGCGCGGCGAGCGTGGCGAAGATCGCCATCCCGATCAGAAGGCGCCGGGGTGCGGGGTTGCGCCAGGCGTATCCGAGGGCCGAACGCAGCCGTGGACGGCCGTCCGACGGGGCCGGAGGATAGGCCGGGAACCGCGCGAGCACGATCACCAGGACGGCGAAGGACACCGTGTTGAGGGCGAAGCACCACGCCGGGCCCGCGACGGTGAGCACCACGCCGCCGAGCGCGGGCCCGCCGAGCCGGGCGACGTTGATGCCCGCGGCGTTGAGCGCGATCGCATCCGCCATGCGCTCGCGGCCGGCGAGCACCGCGACCATGGCCAGCATCGCGGGAAGGCCCAGGGCGAACCCGACGCCGACGACGAAGGTGGTGGCGTAGATGAGAGCGACCGACCGGATGTCGAACGCCGTCGCCACGGCGAGGATGCCGGAGCCGGCGCCCTGGAACGCGAAGGTCAGGATTCCGATGGCGCGGCGGTCGAAGCGGTCCGCGAGCTGCCCGGCGTATCCGGACAGGACGAAGGCCGGCGCCCGGGCGACGAGGGCGAGCGCTCCGACGGCCGCAGGGCTCTCCGTGATCTGGAAGATGAGCCATCCGGCGGCGACGACCTGGAGCCAGGATCCCGCGTTCGAGGCCAGGCTCGCCAGCCAGAAGCGTCGGAACGACGGGATCCGGAGTACGGCTGGGACGACGCTCGTCACGAGGGGCGGCCAGGTGTCGCGAACGCCGCCATCCGTAGCTCGGCCGCGCCGACGACCCTCCCGTCCGTGTCCCGGGCGACCACGTCCACGGTGGCGAACCGCTGACGTCGTCCGGTGACCGTCGCCGTCAGAGCGACGGCTTCGTCCCACGGGATCGGGGCGACGTCGGCGTCCGCGATGCCGGCGAGCAGCCAGCGTTCCCCGGCCGACCGGTTCAGCGTGATCCCCGCGCACTGGGCCAGTGCCTCGACGACCAGGAATGCCGGCACGTGGGAGGGACGCGTACCCACGTGCCCCATCTCACCCCCCGACGGCGTCCACGAGGTCGTGCCGATCCCGTCACCCTCGGCCCGTACGGACCGGATCATCCGGTACGGACCGGTCATGGCGTGTCGTCGTCACCGGCCGCGAGGCCGCGGGCTTCGAGGGCCTCCCCCATTCCGTGAGCGTACCGAGCGGCCGCGATCACCGTGGGGACCGCGAAGGCCCTCATGCTGCGCTGGAGGCCCCGCGCCCGGCGCGCATCCGACACCGATGCCGCCACCTGGACGAGGTGGTCGATGCTGCGCATCGCGATGCCCACGAGCATCCCGCCACGGAGCACCCGGCCGGGGCCGAACCCGAGCCGCCGGAGGACCGACTCGACCCATTCCGCGATCTCACCCGCCGTTGTCGTCAGCGTGACGGCGACCGCGACGCAGGCGACGGCCATGATGCGGAGCCCCACCACGAGCGCCGTGCCCGGTTCGCCCAGGAGGATCTGCACGACGACGACGATCGCGACCATCACGGCGATCGGCATGAGATGCCGCACGATGACGCGCATCGGGATGCGCGCCGCCCGCATCGCGACGACGGCGAGGATTCCCACGATCCCCGACAACCACGGGCGCCCCGCCGCGATCACCACGATGGATGCGGCGAAGAGCACCGCCACCTTGGCCCCCACGGGCGCCCGGTGCAGCCAGGAGTCCCCCGGCCACGTGAGTCCCCGATGGGCGATGCGGGCTCCCCGGCTCATGCGCCCACCAGCGCGAGGTACTCCGCGATGACCGTCTCCGGGGCGCCGACGGCCTCGAGGCGCCCGTCCGCGAACAGCAGGGCGGTGTCCATGGACGCCGCGAGTTCCAGATCGTGCGTCACGACGACGATGTGGTGGGGCAACCCGAGGAGCACCTCGACGACGCGGCGACGGTTGACGTAGTCGAGCGTCGTCGTCGGCTCGTCGATGACGATCCACTCCGGCTCGAGCGCGAGGACCGCGGAGAGGGCGACGAGGTGCTTCTCACCCCCGCTCAGCGTGTGGATCGCCTGGTCCGCCTTGGCCTCCAGGCCGACCGCGATCAGGGCCTCGTGCGCCAGTGCGCGCGCCTCGTCCTTGGTGTGCCCATGGGCACGCAGTCCGAGGGCGATGTCCTCGGCGGGCGTGGGATAGACGAGCTGGTGGTCGGCGTTGGCGAAGACGAAGCCGACGCGCCGTTGGACCGCGCGCCGGTCGGCGACGACGTCGTGCCCGTCCACCGTGACGGTGCCGTGCGAGGGACGGGCGAGCCCGTTGAGGAGGCGGGCGAAACTCGTCTTGCCGGACCCGTTGGCGCCGATGACCGCCGTTCGGCCGTCCGGAATCGTCACCGTGACATCACGGAGGAGCGTGACGTCGTCATCCGTGGTGACCGTGACATCGCTGACGGCGATCATGGGCGGGCCACCTCGAACCGCACGGCGCTTCCCATCCCGCCCGCGACGGCCGCGAGCGCGAGCCCGGTCGCGTCCTCGTCAGAGTCCGCGAGGTCGGCGAAGAGCCGGACCACCTGGACCGCACCGGACGCACCCCAGGGGTGACCGAGAGCGATCGCACCGCCGTGGGGGTTGACACGTTCGGGGTCGAGGCCCAGATCGTCGATGGTGACGAGCATCTGCGCGGCGAACGCCTCCGTCATCGCGACCCGTGTGACGGAACGCGGATCGAACCGCGGGTCACGTCCGCGCAGGTCGGCGACGGCGGCCACGGCACCGAGGTTGGGGTGCCGTGGCGCCACGCCGACCGTCGTGCCGTCGACATGGCGGAGGCCGGAGAGCCCCCGCCGGCGGGCCTCCGCCCCGGCCATGACGACCACGGCGGCGGCACCGTCGGCGATCTGACTGGAGTTGCCGGCGGTGACGGTGCCCTCCCGGCGCACCAGACTGGGGATCCGTGCCATGCGCTCGACGGTGAGGCCGGGACGCGGACACTCGTCGCGCGCGAGGACCTCGCCGCCTCTCACGCAGGGGGCGATCTCGGTGTCGAAGACGCCCGCCTCACGGGCCGTGACGGCTCGCGCATGGCTGCGTGCGGCGTACGCGTCCTGGCGTTCGCGCGCCAGCCCGCGTTGGCCGGCCAGGTCCTCGGCCGACTCGGCCATGCCGGGGTCATCCTCCCCGTCGGGCGCGAAGGCACTGCGGGGGAAGAACCCACGACCGCTCGCGCGGGCATCGCGGGACGCCTCACCACGGAGCGGCGACGTCGTCGCGCTCTCCACCCCTCCCGCGATGTAGGCCGTGCCGGCACCCGACTCCACGAGCCGGCACGCGAGCATGACGGCATCGAGACCTCCTCCGCACTGGCGGTCGAGTGTCATCCCGGGGACCGCGGCGGGAAGACCGGCGGCCAGGAGCGCCCGGCGCGCGAGGTTGCCGCCCGGCCCGGTGGCCGTCGCCATCAGGACGTCGTCGATGCGGACGTCGGGGACCCGGCGCATCAGATCCCCGATGACGTGCGCGGCCAGGTCGTCCGCGTCCCAGCCGGCGAGGCCGCCGTCGAGACGCGCCAGCGGCGTTCGGCAGGCGCCGACGATCACGGCCCGCTCGCCCATCAGCGGATCTCGTCCAGGACGCCTTCGAGTACGGACTCCCGGATGGCGATGCGATCGGCCTTCCCCGACGGGAGCAGCGGCAGCGGAGAGGAGTGGGCGAGGTAGCGCCGGGGCCGCTTCCCCACCGCGAGCCGCTCGGCGACGAGGGAGCGGAGGTCCTCACGACGGAGATCCACGCCGGTTCCCGTGGTGAGGACGGCGACGACGATCTCCCCCCATTGCGCATCGGGGACGCCCACGACCACGGCCTCGTGAACGCCCGGCGCGGCGGCGAGTACGCCCTCCACCTCCTCCGGCTGGACGTTCATCCCCCCGGTGATGATGAGCGCGGACCCCCGCCCCGCGACGTAGAGGTACCCGTTCTCGTCGAGATGACCACTGTCGCCGACGGTCCAGGCCCCGTCGTCCGCCCGTCGTGCCGCCGATACGGGAACGGCACCCCGGTATCCCGAGAACGTGAGCGGGCCGCGGGCGAAGACACGCCCGGTCACCCCCGGGGCGACGGGACGGTCGTCGTCGTCGCGGACCGTCACCTCGACGCCGGGGAATGCCCGCCCGACGGACTCCACGGGGGCCCCGTCGCCCGGACAGCGGATCGTCACGAACGACAGCTCGGACGCGCCGTAGTACTCGACGAGCCCGGCGTTCGGCCACGTCCAGGACGCCCGGCCGATCACCTCCGGCTCGAGCCGCGCGCCCGCGCACATGAGGTACCTCGGTGAGCGTTCGCGGCCGTCGCAGGAGTCGAGCATCCGGGTGAGGAGCGACGGCACCACGTAGACGACGTCCGGCGCCGGCGCTCCCGCCCACGGCCGGGTCCCCGGGACCGTTCGCAGGTCAAGGTCGGCCCCGTGATCGAGCGCGTGAAGCGCACCGAAGAGGAAGTGGGAACTCGAGACGGATCCCGGGATCGCGACGAGATCACGTTCGGTGATCCGGACCAGCTCGTCCAGACCGCCGAAGCTCTCACGCCACGACCGGTGGGAGCGGGCGAACGCCTTGGGCCGCCCGGTGCTGCCGGAGGTGAAGCCGACGTAGAAGTCGGTGTCGGGCGTCGGCGCCGGCGTCACGCATCCCCCCTCCCGGCCCGGGGGCAGAAGCGCGATCCAGGCACCGTTCGGGTGCATCACGGGGCGCCATCCGGCCACCACGAGGCGCTGTCCCGTCACTCCCTGATCGGCCGGGACGACCACCGCCGACGGATCCAGCTGGTGGACGGCGGCCTGCTGCTCGGCGGGCGTCCATCCCGGGTCGACGACTCCCACGGCCCAGCCGGCCACGGCGAGACCGGTGACCGCGGCGAGCGCCTCACCCGTCTGCGGGGTGACGAGCGCGACGTCCCACCGATCGCCGGTCGGCGCGGTCGTCCACGTCTCCGACCAGCGGATCATCTCCCGGGCGATCTCCCCGAACCGGTCTCCGTGGAGCACCCCGTGATCGTCACGGATGACGTCACTCGCGCGCCGCTCCATGGCCGCCGCCCCCACGAGCGGCGGGGAAGCGTCGAGGGTCACGTGCCGGCGCCCTCACGGGCGAGTCGCGGTGCCAGGAAGGGCGCGGCGCGGAACACCGCCGCCGCGACGAAGGACGCGGCGACGGCCTTGACGATGTCGCCGGGGATGAACGTGAGGCACCCGCGTGCGAACGTCCCCATGGGGATGCCGCCGATGAGTGCGCCGAGCGGGATCGCGACGGCGTAGAGGACGACGATGCCGCCGAGCATGGAGGCGACGATCCCGGTGGTGATCTGTCCCGCGGGACGCCGGGGCTCCCAGACCCGCCGGATGGTCAGGGCGATCGCCGCGACGGCGGCGGCAGCGATCGGGAACCCGATGAGGAATCCGGCCGTCGGCGAGGTGAACGGCGCGAGACCGCCCCGGCCTCCGGGGAGAAGCGGGAGTCCCGCGGCGACGAGCCCGACGAACAGGGCGACCGACAGGAAGGCCTCCAGGGGCACCAGCATCAGGCCGGCCAGCATGACCGCGAGCGTCTGGGCGGTGATCGGCACGGAGATGCCGGGGACGCTGATCGCCGGGGTGAGGCCGAACACGCCGACGAGGGCGGCGAAGACGGCGATGCGAGCGATGCGGGGTCCCGACATGGGATGGGCCTTCCGGGGTGTCGGTCACGCGACCGGGGTAGGATCGATGTCGTCACGCCTGAGCGACGATAGGCGTGACGATACCGGATCACACCTAGAAATGGCTGGAGTCGGAGACATGTCCACCACCGATGAACGACGTGCCGAGGTCCTCGAGGCGATCGCCCGCGCCGGGCAGGACGGGATCAGCGGCGAGAGCATCGCGGCGCGCCTCGGCTGCTCCCGCGCCGCGGTGCACCGCCATGTGGATGCCCTCCGTCGCGAGGGGATCGCCGTCACCGGCGTCCACGAGGGCTACGTCCTGGACCCGGGGTCGGATCCGGTGGTCCCCGGCATCGTCGAGGAGCGTCTCTCCCCTCCCCTCGCCGGACCGGTGCGCTGGCTGCGCACCACGGGGTCGACCAACGACGACGTCGCCGCCGCCGCGCGCGAGGGCGCGGCCGAGGGCCTCGTGATCGGCGCGGATCTGCAGACGGCCGGACGTGGACGCCGCGGACGCGCCTGGGTGACCGACCCGGACGAGGCGCTCCTCTTCTCGGTGCTCCTGCGGCCCCCCGTCGCGGCCATCGACGCGGCATTCCTTCCGATCGTGGTCGCCGTCGCGGTGG
Source organism: uncultured Bifidobacteriaceae bacterium (assembly GCA_964406645.1). Taxonomy (GTDB): domain Bacteria; phylum Actinomycetota; class Thermoleophilia; order Miltoncostaeales; family Miltoncostaeaceae; genus CALMEC01. Next base: position 9,646 of record CAYOSM010000037.1, read on the forward strand.
CGGAGGCGATCCACCCGGAGGCCACCATCGTCTGGCCGAACGACATCATCGTCCACCGCCAGAAGGTGTGCGGCATCCTCTGCGAATCGGCGGCGGACGAGTCGGGCGTCGCCTGGGCCGTCGCCGGGATCGGCGTCAACGTCCGGGGCGCCCCCCGGCTGGCCGATGCGCGGTGGTCCGCCGGCTCACTCCAGTCCGTCGGGGCTCCGGACATCGCCCGTACGGCCGTGGCCACACGGATCCTCACCGGCCTCGGTACGTGGTACCGGCGCTGGACCGATGAGGGCACCGCGCCGATCGTGGCGGCCTACGCCGCCCGCGATGCCCTGGCCGGCACCGGTGTGGCGGTGGACCTGGGGCGCGAGGAGATCCGTGGAACGGCGTCCGGGCTCGATGAGATGGGACGCCTTCGCGTGATCGCCGCGGACGGCGAGCACGCCATGGCGAGCGGCGAGGTCGTCAGGGTCGAGTTCGGCCCGTCCTGACGACCCCGTCGCCGGCCAGATGAGGTGTCTTCCTAGTCGCCGCTCAGCAGGTTGAGCAGTGAGAGGAAGATGTTGACGATCGAGACGAAGATGCCGGTGGCGAGCCAGATGGCGTCCGCCTCCGTCGCGTGCTTGCGCAGGTAGTTGAAGTCGATCACCAGCAGGAGCGCCGACATGCCGAAGATCAGCAGACTCATGAGCGGGTTCATCGGACCCGCGACGATCGACCAGACGATGGCGACGCCGCACAGGACGAAGACGATGAGGCTGACCGGCTTCATCCAGGACGCGAGGTCCTTGGAGAGCAGGGTACCGAGAGCGGCCATGGCGACGACCGTGGCGACGGTCCCGATGAGGGCCTCCGCCAGGACGCCGGGCTCGACGTTGGCGTAGTGCTTGAGGAGGGGTCCGAGACCGAGCCCCATCGCGGCGGCGGTGGCGAACAGCCATCCCATCGCGAAGCGCCCCGCACGGAACCGCTGTCCGCCGAAGCTGGAGACGAGGAGCATGCCCAGAGCGATGATGGAGCAGGTCAGGGCGGCACCCTGCGAGAAGTCGCGGCCGACGTATGCGCCGACGGCGAGGAAGGCGAGCGCCAGGCCGACCAGGCCCATCGTCCATCCGAACACGCCCGCGTAGGACCGTGTCTCCGCCTGCGTGATCGTGCCCTGCGAGTCGTACTGAAGTTGGTTCATGGCGGGCAGGATAGCCGAGGAGTTCCTGTGAACCGAGGTGACGCGGATCCGCTCTTCACAGAGCGGAACGTTCGCAGCGTGCCCGTCCGGGTCAGCCGGCCGAGGCCGCGGCGTCGCTCCGCGACGATCTACCGCTCGACCCGACCTCGACGCTGAGGAGGTCGAGAAGGGCCCCGATGCGGTGCTGCCGCTCGAGCGGATGACGCAGCGGGAGATCGTCGCGCACCGAGTAGTGGTTGCGACGTCCGACACGCCGGCGGTCGACGTAGCCGGCCTCGACCAGGTCCCCGATGATGCCCTGCGTCGCACGCTCGGTGATACCGACGCGCTCGGCGACGTCGCGCAGGCGCACGCCCGGATCACGCGCGACACAGATCAGCACGTGGGCGTGATTGGTGAGGAAGGTCCACTTGACCGACTGGGTACCGCTCTGCGACATGGGTGGGGAATGTTATCCGGCGGGGTGCGTCCCGGCGATCATCCCGGCGCCCAGCGTCTCGTTCGTCGACTCGTCGATGACGATGAAGCTACCGGTGGAACGGTCGTCGGCGTACGGATCCGCTGCGAGCGGGGCGCTGAGACGGACGACGATTCGGCCGATGTCGTTGAGTTCGAGCTGCGTCGCGTCCTCGGTGTCGAGCGTGTGGATGTCGACGCGGTGGTCGATCCGGTCGACGAGCATGGTCGCCTCACGGGTGGTGTGCCGCAGGAGGTAGCGACCACGCTCGGTGAGGGGACGGTCGCTCATCCAGCACACGTCCGCCACGATCTCACGCGTGACCTCCGCCGGACGGTCCGGGGAGACGAGCATGTCGCCGCGCGAGATGTCGATGTCGTCGGCGACGCGGATGATCACGGAGAGCGGTGCCTCCGCCAGGTCGAGGTCTCCGTCGACGGTCTCGATCGAGGCGACGGTGGTCCGGATGCCGGCCGGCAGGACCACGACCTCGTCACCCGGACGGATCGAACCCGCGGCGATCTGCCCGGCGTATCCGCGGTAGTCGTGGTACTCGGCGGACTGGGGACGCACCACCCACTGGACCGGGAAGCGGAACGGCTGGTCGCGCTGGGCGTCCGGGTCGAGCGGCGCGGTCTCGAGACGACCGAGGAGCGTCGGACCGGCGTACCAGTCCATGGACTCGGAGGGGTCGACCACGTTGTCGCCGCTGAGGGCGCTGATGGGGACGATGTCGACCTCTGTGTCGAAACCCGCGGTGAATGCGAGGAAGTCACGGGCGATGTCGTCGAACCGGTCCTGTGAGAAGTCGACGAGGTCCATCTTGTTGACGGCGACCACGAGACGCGGGATCCGCAGGAGGGAGCAGATGAACGCGTGGCGGCGGGTCTGCTCGACGACACCGTTGCGGGCGTCGATGAGGATCACGGCGATGTCGGCGGTCGACGCGCCCGTCACCATGTTCCGCGTGTACTGCACGTGTCCCGGGCAGTCCGCGATGATGAACCGGCGCCGCGTCGTCGCGAACGGACGGTAGGCCACGTCGATGGTGATGCCCTGCTCCCGTTCGGCCCGCAGGCCGTCGGTGAGCAGCGCGAGGTTGACGTATCCGTCGCCCCGGCGCTCGCTGACGGTCTCCACGTGCTCGAGCTGGTCGGCCATCACCTGCTTCGAGTCGTAGAGCAGGCGCCCGATGAGGGTGCTCTTGCCGTCGTCGACCGATCCGCACGTGACGAACCGGCACAGGTCCACGCGCTCTCCGACCCCGACGCTCACATCAGAAATAGCCAACGCGCTTCCTGTCCTCCATCGCGGCCTCGCTGGCCCGGTCGTCCGCCCGGGTCTCGCCGCGTTCTGTGATCCGGGTCGCGGCGATCTCCGCCACGACCTCCTCAAGGGTTGATGCGGTCGACGCGACCGCACCGGTACAGCTCATGTCGCCGACGGTGCGGAAGCGCACCGACGTGGTGAACGGCGCCTCCTCCGGCAGCCGCTCGACGACGTCGCTGACGGCGTACAGCATGCCGTCGCGGGTGAACACCTCGCGCTCGTGGGCGAAGTAGATCGGGGGAAGCGGCACGCTCTCGCGGGCGATGTACTCCCACACGTCGAGTTCGGTCCAGTTGGAGAGCGGGAACACGCGGACGTGCTCGCCCTTGCGGACACGGCCGTTGTAGATGTTCCACAGCTCGGGCCGCTGGGCGCGCGGGTCCCACTGACCGAAGTCGTCGCGGAAACTGAACACGCGCTCCTTCGCCCGGGCCCGCTCCTCGTCGCGGCGCGCACCGCCGATGGCGCAGTCGAAGCCGTTCGACGCGATGGCGTCGAGAAGAGTGGTGGTCTGGAGCTTGTTGCGCGACGAGCGCGGTCCGGTCTCCTCGGTGACGCGGCCCGTGTCGATGCTCTCCTGGACCGAGGCCACGATGAGGCGCTCTCCGAGATCGGCGACATAGGTGTCGCGGTACTCGATCACCTCGGGGAAGTTGTGGCCCGTGTCGATGTGCATCAGCGGGAACGGGAACCCGCCGGGACGGAACGCCTTCTCCGCCAGGCGAAGGAGCACGGCGGAGTCCTTGCCACCCGAGAAGAGCAGCACGGGACGATCGAACTGCGCCGCCACCTCCCGCATGATGTGGATGGCCTCGGATTCGAGCAGGTCGAGGTGCTCATGGACGCTCAAGTGACTCCTCCCATCGCAACGGCCGCACGACGCGCACGACGCATGTGCAGCAGCCAGGCAAACACGGCGAGTGAGATCGGTACGCCGACGATGACCGTCGCCGGAATCGCAACCCCCGCCTTTGTCAGTACAGCAAGTCCCGCTCCGAGAAGCACGATCCCGAGGGCCGGACGGAGTCCCTCGGGGGGAAGGCGCATCGCAAGATGCGACCCCAGCCAGACACCCGGAAGCGATCCGACCATGATGCTCCCCGCCATCACCAGGTCGACGTTACCGGACACGAAGTGCGCGATCCCCGCCGCCCACAGCAGGATCGCTGCATGGAAGACGTCTGTCCCGACCACCCGGTGGGGCGTGAGCCGGAAGACCAGGATGAGGCAGACGGCGATCAGCGCGCCGGAGCCGGCCGAGGTCATGCCCAGCACGAATCCCACGACGGCGCCGATGACCACCGCGGCGATCTTGTGCCGTCGCTGCAGGTCGATGGTCTCGCGCTCGCGGGCCGACGCATCGCCTCCGAAGAGCGCACGCCACGAGACGGCGACGCCGGTCAGGAGAAGCGCACCGGCCAGCATGGTGATGACGACCATGTCGAAGTCGTCCCCGGCATGTCGTTCGATGATGCGGAGCACCCACACGCCGCTGATCGCGGCCGGGATGCTGCCGAGACCCAGCCAGAAGGAGAGCGCGAAGTCGACGGTCCCCTGTCGCCAGTGCCTCCATCCCCCCACGCTCTTCGTGATGGCCGCGTAGGCGAGATCGGTGCCGATCGCGATGGTCGGCTGGATCCCGAAGACCAGGATGAGCAGGGGGGTCATGATCGATCCGCCGCCCATGCCGGTCGTTCCGATCAGAACTCCGACACCGAGGCCGAACAGCGCGAGGAGCAGGAACTCAGTCACCGCGGGCGCAGTCCGAGCGATAGGGAACTTCGATCATCGCCATAACGATACATTTTCGTCCACCACGGTGCGAGGACAACGGGCCCCTCAAACAACACAAAGACGGTTTCGATTACCGGGTTTTACCTGTAAAGTGGCCGCATGGCAAGTTCATCCGCGTCCCGCGTTGGCCAGAAGTCGGTGTCTGCAGCGGAAACCGCCGGGCATCGTGGTCGCATGCCCGTCTTCTATCCCGCCTTCATCGACGTCACCGACCGCCGCTGCCTCGTCGTCGGCGGTGGCCCCGTCGCGACCGAGAAGACCGAGAAGCTGCTCCTGTCCGGCGCGCGCATCCGGCTCGTCTCCCCCATGCTCACGCCCGAGCTCGAACAGCTCGTCGCGACCGGGGCCGTCGACGAGTTCCATCGGCGCGAATACCGCACGGGAGACCTCGACGACTGCTTCGTCGTGATCGCGGCCACCTCGGACGAGGCCGCCAACCGGCAGGTCTGGGCGGACGCCGAGGAGCGACGGATGCTGGCCAACGTCGTCGACGTGCCGGAACTCTGCAACTTCATCGTCCCGTCGATCATGCGCCACGGAGAGCTCACGGTCGCAGTGTCGACCGGTGGCGCCAGCCCCGTGGTGGCACGGCGCGTACGACAGGAGGTCGAGCGCACAATCGGCCCGGAGTGGGGCGAACTCGTGGACATGCTGCGTGCGACGCGCGGTGAGCTGAAGGAGCGCTACCTCGACATGCCCTCGCGCGCGCAGGCCGTCGAGCGCCTGCTCGACGCCGGCATCGTGCAGCGTCTCGCGGAGGGTGACCGGCTCGGCGCGGCCGAGCTCCTCCTGGAATGCCTCGAGGCACCCCTGCCCGCGGGCGTCGCCACGTGACGGGCCACGTCGCCCTCGTCGGCGCGGGTCCCGGGGATCCCGAGCTCATCACGGTCCGCGGCCTCCGGCACCTCGAGCAGGCCGAGGTCCTGGTCTACGACCGCCTGGGAACCGAGGCGCTCGTCCCCTTCGCCCCCGACACCTGTGAGCGCATCGACGTCGGCAAGGAGCCCGGACGGCACTGTGTGGGCCAGACGGACATCACCCGCATCCTCATCGACCGCGCGCTCGCGGGCCGACGCGTCGTGCGGCTGAAGGGCGGGGACCCCTTCGTCTTCGGACGGGGTGGCGAGGAGGCACTCGCGCTGACAGCCGCGGGGATCACCGTCGAGATCGTCCCCGGCGTCTCAAGCGCGCTCGCCGGCCCCGCCGCCGCGGGAATCCCCGTGACCCATCGCGAGATCGCGCGGTCGGTGACGATCGTGAGCGGGCACGACGACCCCGCCTCCTCGGCCGGTGCCGAGCGCTGGGCCCGGCTCGCACGGGTCCCGGGCACGCTCGTGCTCCTCATGGCGATGCGCCACCTCGACGACATCGTGGCGTCCCTCGTGGCCGGCGGTCGCCCGCCTGACGAGCCCGCGGCCGTGGTCCACTGGGCGGGCACCCCGCGGGAGCGCGTCCTGCGCGGCCGGCTCGATCGCATCGCCGAGCACTGCGCCGAGGAGGGCGTCGGCAACCCGTCGATCGTGGTGATCGGCCCGGTGGCGGCCCTGGGGCCCGAGATCGCGGCCGGCATGGCGCGCTGCGCGCAGCCCGCCTGACGCAAGCACCCTCTCTCGCCCGCCCACGCCGTGTCGTGATCGTCGGAGCCCGCACTCCGGCCATCGGAGCCTGTGATCGACATGGATCACCGCATCCCCCAGCAGGCGCATGGCCGCGCGGACGACGCCCGGTGACGATGCCTCTCGGGTCGGTGGCCGCTCTCCGCGGCCACCGACCCGAGAGTGGTCACGTCACTTGCCCACGGGGCGACGGACCGAGAGAATCGTCGTCGACGTGCGCTTGTCCTTGGCGGCGACGCGCACCGTCACGGCGACCGTTCGCTGCCGGGCGACGAGCAGACGCCCCTGGGGGGTGAGCGTCAGACGCACCACCTTGCCCTTGGCGACCTTCGCGTTCGCAAGGGTGACGATGCGCGGCTTGCCCTTCGGCGTCAGCCGCACCTTGGTGCGCGTCACGACGTTCACGCTCGTCCCCTTGGCGACGGCCGCCCGGAGGGTGAGTGTGAGCGACGTCCGCGTCAGGGTCCCCTTCGCGGGCTTCGGAGAGAGCGGCTTCGGCTTGGCGGGCGCGGGCTTCGGCTGCGGGACCGGGTCCACCACCGGTGGTACGACGACCGGCCGAGCGACGACCGTGACGACCGTCGCCGCGGACCCTCCGCCCGCGCTCACCAGGAGGACGCCGTCGCCGACGCTCTCGGGAAGCGTGATCTGACCCGCGAAGTGCCCCTGGGCATCCGTCGTCGCCGCGATCGGGATCGGGATCCCGCGGTATGTGGCGGAGACGGCTGCAGAGCCGCCGAAGCCATCACCCGTCACGGTTATCGCCGATCCGGCCTCCCCCGTGGCCGGCGCCACGATCACGGGGGCCGTGGCACTGATCGTCAGGTCCTGAGGAATGCTGGCGGGCGGTGCATCGTTCACGACGGGTGGGGTCCCGGGAGCCGGGAGGACGCATGAGAGGCCCGCGTTGAACCGGACCGTCGCCGGGGAAGCCGTACCCGCGGGAATCGTCGCGGCGCCGCTTGCACGGCCCTGCGCGTCCGCCTGCAGGCATGCGAGCACCTGCTCGTTGACGACGACTGCGACCTTCTGCCCCGTCCCCCTCACCCCGACGAAGTTCGCCACGTCGAAGGCGATCGTGCCTCCGGGGCGGACGGCCGTGGTGTGCAGCGTCGCCGTCGGAGGTGCCGTCACGGTGATGGAGGCCGTGTGGGTCACGCTCCCGGTGGTGAACGCCAGGGTGTGGCTGCCCGGCGCAGTTCCCGCTGGAAGCGTGATCTGCGACAGGTTCGGGAAGGCCCCCTCCGCGTCCGTCGTGATGGACACGGGGGCGAGCGGCGCACCGTCCAGCGTCGCCGTCACGGACGTGTTCGGCGTGAACCCGCGTCCCAGGACCGTGATGGTCACGCCCGGACGGAAGGTGGTGCCCTCGTGGAACGTCCCGGCCTGGATGCCGAGCCGGAGGTTCGGCACGATCGTGAACGGCACGGTGTAGCTGTAGGCGAACTGCTCGACATTGCGGCCTGCCGCGTCCCCACCCGTCGATGTGAAGTAGGCACCGCTCAGGATCCGGAACCAGTGCTGACCCGGCTGAGCCACGAGCGGCCCGGCGGGGGTCGCCGTCTGCGGAACCTCGAGCCATCCGTCGAAGCCCACCACGTCCGGGTTCCCCTGTCCCGGGTCCTGCTTCGTCTGGAACCAGTACTTGGCCTCGTTGGTCACGAGTGGAGGTGCGGCGGGCGTGTAGTAGTCGTCACCTCCGCCGGTCCAGACCGGGCCGAGGTCGTAGTCGTACGGCCGGACGGCGACGATCGGGTTGCCGGGCCCGGCCACATTGGTGGTCACCACGAATCCCCGCCCGGAGATGTTGATGCGCTCACCGGGAGCGGCCTCCGTCCGGTCGATCGTGACGCTGTTGGAGAGGACGTTGGGATTCTGGACGGTCAGCGGAGCCGCAGCGGCCGAGGCACCAACGATCATGGTGGCCAGGGCGGCGGCCCCGGCGATCCATGATCGCGGGCCGCGCACGCTTCGGGTGAGACGGAGCATCGGGTTTCTCCTCAGGTGATTCGCGATGTCGGTTGTGGAACGACCTGTGCCCGGCGTCGGCCGGGCACATGTCGTCGAGTCTTCGAGAGTGTGAAGCACTCCTGCCGCCGCCCGCGTGGGCGACGGCAGGAGCAACGGTCAGCGGACCGTGATGGTGCGCGTCACGGTGGCGATCTTGCCCGACGGGGTCGGGAGCTTGATCGTCGCCGTGTACGAACCGCCACGGCTGGTCCGGACGATCACGACGCTCTTGCCCTTCGTGTTCACTGCGAGCTTCGCGCGGCTGGCGACGGCCTTGCGGACCTTTCCGGCCTTCGGCTTGAGCGACACGTATGCGCG
>CAYOSM010000038.1:0-10597 GCA_964406645.1 uncultured Bifidobacteriaceae bacterium
CGGAGTGAGCCGGGTCCCGGTCGTCGGATAGCCATCCATCGCCCCGAGGTGCGCCGGGCTCAGCCGGCGCCCCTCGGGACGATCGCGGCTTCCACAATCCGCGAACGGAGACGTGACTTCAGTGGTCACGGCGTCGCCGTCGTCGACGTCACTGCGACGGCCTGGTGTCAGGCACCAGAACGTCGCACCAGACGCGAATCTACGAAATGCCTGCACACGGGCACTATTGTTTTGCGCCGTCTGTGACGAGCGACGGCCAGGTGTCAGGCACCAGGCCGTCGCTCTCCGGCCGTGACGGCCAGATCGTCCCTTTTCGGCCGCGGGATGTGGGGGACGGCATCCGGTGGGTGCGCCCCACTAATGTGTGATCCGTGACGATCGAAGGAAAACGGCCGGGAGGCGCCCTCACGGGGCTCAGCGCCGGTCAGCAGATCCCGTTCGGCGGGGACCGGGTCGCCGTCGTCTCCGACGAGCTGGCGCGCGACTTCGCGGAGGGCGACCGCCTCGTGGTCGTCCACGACACCGGTGACCTCCTCCACATCCCCCGTGCGGAGGTCGACGCCGCCGCCGGCGCCGTCAGCGCCGCCGAGGATGCGTTCCGCGCCCTGGCCGCCGTCGACGACGCCGCGATCAGCCGGTTCTTCGCGCTCTGCGCCGAGTACCTGGAGGACGACGAGAGGTTCGCGCCCATCCGGGACGTCAACCAGGGCGACGTGGAGGCGGCCGAGCGCCGTGGGCGCTCCACCGGCCGCCTGGTGCTCACGCCGAAGATGCGTGCCGACATGGTGGCCGGACTCCTCACCTGGCGTGATATGGACGGGGACAGGGACCGGGCCGTCGCGAACCATTCCCACGACGGCTGGAACGTCACGATCCGGCGGGCGCCGCTCGGTGTCGTCGGCTTCGTCTTCGAAGGGCGCCCCAACGTGCTCACCGACGCCTGCGGCGTCGTCCGCACCGGCAACACGGCCGTCATGCGCATCGGCCGCGACGCGCTGGCGACGGCGCGGGCGATCATCGCCCGGGTGATCGAGCCGGCCGCCCTCGCCGCCGGTCTGCCCGGCTCCGTCGTACGGCTGGTGGACTCACCGACGCACGCGTCGGGATGGGCGCTCTTCTGCGACGAGCGCCTGGGTCTCGCCGTGGCACGCGGATCGGGTCCGGCCGTCGCCCAGCTGGGAGCCGTCGCCCGGCAGCACGGCATCCCCGCGAGTCTCCACGGCACCGGTGGCGCCTGGATCGTCGCGGACGCGGCCGCCGACACGGATGCGTTCGAGCGTGCCGTGCGCAACTCGCTGGACCGCAAGGTGTGCAACACCCTCAACGTCTGCGCGATCGTCGCGGACCGCGCGGACGATCTCGTGCCCGTGTTCGAACGGGCCGTCGCGGACGCCGCCGGGAAGAGCGCGAACGCGGTCCGCATCCACCGGCTGGTTCCGGGCCACCCCGACCTCGCGACGGAGTGGGAATGGGACGCCGCACCGGAGGTGAGCCTCCTGGTGGTCGACGACCTCCCCGCGGCCATCGCCGAATGCAACCGCTTCAGCCCGCACTTCGTTGCCTCGCTCGTGAGCGAGGATCCCGAGGCCCAGGCGGTCTTCTACCGCGACGTGGACGCACCCTTCGTCGGCAACGGGTTCACGCGATGGGTGGACGGGCAGTACGCGCTCGACAAGCCCGAGCTCGGCCTCTCCAACTGGCAGTTCGGACGTCTCTTCGCCCGTGCCGGCGTCCTATCCGGTGACTCGGTCCATACGGTCCGCATGGCGGCCGAGGTGACCGACCACGACGTCCGGCGCTGACGCGACGTCCTCATCCCGGCGATCGTTCTGTTCGCGCCACCGCGCGAACCGGCGGACGTCGCGTTCGATCTCGCTGAGCGGGATCTGGCAGCCGGCGCTCGCGACGTTGGCATGGGCGAGCATCCGGCTCTCATCGGACCGCACCGTCATCCACTTCGCGATGATGTCGTCGCCGACGGGGAGAAAGGCCGCGCGGCCGTCGCGTGAGGTGGAGGCGTCGCGGAACTCGACGCAGTACTCGCGCACCGGGGAGAGCGATCGCGGCAGGAGCGCCACCAGGGGGCGGTGCGGATAGATGAGATACCGGTAGCGGGGGAGTCCCTCGGTGCCGTCCGGGCGCAGGCGCCGGCCGGTGACGCAGAGGAATCCGAGATCGCTGTACATGCGCCACTCGTCCTCGTTGATCACCGATCGCAGAAGCTCGAGGGAGCGCGCATCCGCGTCCGCGTCGCCGACGGGCCACTCGCGCGCCCATGCCGGACGCCGCGGGCGGGGAGGGGGACGGCGGTCGCGTTCGCGGTAGACGATGCTGAACGACACCGCCACGATGGCGGCCAGCCCGACGGCGGCGAGGAGCGCGGTCACCCGCGAGGGCCCGAGCCACCCGCCGCACGCGGCCAGAACAGGACGCGCTCGGCCGCGGCCGGGATCTCCTCGAACGAGGTGACGAGCTGCGCCTCGCGCCGGCCCGTCAGACGGTCGGTGACGGGCACCCCGGCCCACATCCCGGCGTCGAGCTGGCGCCGGAACTCGGCCACGAGGGCCTCGCGGTCCTCGTCGAGCCGGGGGTCGCCCTCGGCGATGACGGTCTCACCGTAACCGGGCACCATTCGAAGGAACTTCATCGTGGCCTCCCTCCTTCGGGCGGGTGGGTCAGTGGCTCTTATACCGCGCCGACCGGGTGGGCACAACCGGCGCGGCCGCTCACAGCGGGGTTCGGACGCGTGGGCCGGTCCGGCGGGTCGTCCCCGCGGCCTGTGGCATTCCCGCCGCGCCGCGTATCGGGGGCGGTGGACACCGTGCCACGCAGGCATTCGGGGGTCGCGGGACGCCGGTCGGCTGATACCGTCACGGGCGGTGTCAGAGAGCTTCATCATCGAGGGCGGCGTTCCGCTCGCAGGGACGCTTGTGCCGAGTGGCAACAAGAACGCGGCCCTGCCCATACTCGCGGCCTGCCTCCTCACCGACGAGGAGGTCATCCTGGAGAACGTCCCCGACATCCGGGACGTCCACTCCATGCTCGCCCTCATGGACGACCTCGGCGCGACCATCCGCGAGATCGGTCCGCACGAGCTCTCCATCCGCACCGAGGACCTCCGCACCACCGAACTCGACCGCGAGATGTCGAGCCGCATCCGCGCCTCGTTCCTCCTCGCGGGACCGATGCTCGCCCGGTGCGGCGAGATCCAGCTTCCGCAGCCCGGCGGCGACTTCATCGGACGCCGGCGCATCGACACCCACCTCCTCGCGTTCCGGGAGCTCGGCGTCGAGATCGAGGAGGGACGCACGTTCACGATGCGCCACTCCGGTCTGCGCGGGGCGGAGATCTTCCTCGACGAGGCGTCCGTCACGGCGACCGAGAACACGCTCATGGCCGCCTCGCTGGCCGAGGGCGAGACCGTCATCCTCAACGCGGCCTGCGAGCCGCACGTGCAGGACACCGCGCGGTTCCTCGTCGAGCTCGGCGCGGACATCACGGGCATCGGCACGAACGAGATCCACATCCGCGGCGTGGAACGCCTGCGGGGCGGCCGGTTCCGCATCCCGTCCGACTACATCGAGGTGGCGTCCTTCATCGGGCTCGCCGCGGTGACGAACTCGGACATCACGATCCCCGACGTGCGCCCCTCCGACATGCGCATGATCTGCCTCACCTTCGAGCGGATGGGCATCCGCGTCGAGTGGGTGGGCGACGGCATCCGCGTGCCCCCGGACCAGGAGATGATCATCCGCCGCGATTCGGGCGGCGCCATCCCCAAGGTCGACGACGGCGTCTGGCCGGCGTTCCCCGCGGACCTCACCAGCATCGCCACCGCCGTGGCCACGCAGGCGCACGGCGAGGTGATGATCTTCGAGAAGATGTTCGAGAACCGCCTGTTCTTCGTGGACAAGCTGGTGGCGATGGGGGCGCGGATCGTGCTCTGCGACCCGCACCGCGCCGTCGTCAGCGGCCCCACGCAGCTCCACGGTGAGCGCCTGGAGAGCCCCGACATCCGTGCCGGCATGGCCATGCTGATCGCGAGCCTCTGCGCGAAGGGGCGCAGCGTCATCGGCAACATCCGCCAGATCGACCGCGGCTACGAGAAGATCGACGAGCGCCTCGCGGAGCTCGGCGCACGCATCGAGCGGGTCCCCGGATGAACTCACAGGTCGACGCCGCCCTCGCCCGGACGCGGCTTCCCGAGGGTGCGCGGGACCTCCTCCCGGTGCAGCGCCTCGAGCTCGAGAGCATCGAGCGCGGCCTTCGCACCTCCTTCGGCCGCTTCGGCTACCGCGAGATCCGCACCCCGATGCTCGAGTACGCCGATGTCATGGACCTGGCCCAGGACGGCGGGGTCGGCCGGGCATTCCGTCTCTTCGACGAGCACGGCCAGGTGCTCGTGCTCCGCCCCGATCTCACCATCCCGGTCGCCCGCATGGTCGCGGGCCGCTACGCGGACCACGAGGGCGCGCTGCGCCTCTCTTACGTGGCCCCCGTCGCACGGCCGGCACGCCCGGGCCGCGCCCAGGGCATCGAGGAGCGACAGGCCGGAGTCGAGCTGATCGGGGTGGGGGACGCCGCCGGTGACGCCGAGGTGATCGCCCTCCTGATCGCGTCGCTCGGGGCCCAGGGGATCGACGACCTCCAGGTGAGCGTCGGCGATGTCGGGCTCGTGCGCGCCGCCATCACCGGTCTGGGCGTCGACGACGCGACCGTGACGCTCCTCGAGGACGCCGTCCGCTCGCGCGACCTCATCACCTGGCGGGAGGTCAGCGCGTCGAGCGCCCTGTCCGCCGAGGCCCGCGACACCCTCGCGGCGCTCCCGACGCGACGCGGCGGCCGGGAACTCCTCGCGGAGATCGCCCGCGAGATGCCCTTCACCGATGCGGCCTGCCGCCGTCTCATGCGGGTCGTCGACCTCCTCGAGGCGCACGGCGTCGCCGACCGCGTCGTGATCGATCTCGGCGTCCTGCGCGACTGGGGCTACTACACGGGCGTGGCGTTCGAGGGATACGCGCCCGGCGTCAGCACACCCGTCGCCCTCGGAGGGCGCTACGACGGACTGCTCGGCCGCTTCGGCGCCGACCGGCCGGCCGTCGGCTTCGGCATCCTGCTCGATCCGCTCCACGAGGCCCGGCGGGGCCGGCGTCCCGAGGACGAACTCCGGGGTGCGGTGCTCGTCGGGGGACTTGACGGCCGCGTCGCGCTCGCCAACGCACTCCGCGGGGCCGGGCACGAGGTCGTCGGGATCGCCGGCGACGCATCCGGGGCATCCGTCGCCGCCGACGAGGGGCGACGCTACGTGGTGGACGGGCTGACGATCACGGACCGCGTCACCGGGACGCAGACGACCGTCGGCGACGACGAGGAGGTGGTCGCATTCCTCCGCTCGTGATCTGCGTTCCCCGCGGGGCACTGTTCGATGAGACCGTCGACTGCCTGTCGGCCGCCGGGCTCGACGTCCAGCCGCTGCGCGACATCGGCCGGCGACTCGTCGCCGATGCCGACGGTGTCCGGTACATCACGACCCGGCCCAGCGACGTCGGCACCTATGTCGAGGCCGGTGCCGCCGATGTCGGCATCGTCGGCACGGACGTGCTGCGCGAGTACCAGCCGGACGTGGACGAGCTCCTCGACCTCCGCTACGGCGGATGCCGCATGATCTACGCCACGCTCGACGGGGAGGACCCCACGTCCGAGGCGCTCACGCACTTCGGTGCGGTGCGCATCGCGACGAAGTACGTCAACTCCGCGCGCCGCTACTTCGCCCGGACGGGACGCCCCGTCGAGGTCGTCAAGGTGAACGGCTCCGTGGAGCTCGCGCCGCTCGTCGGCCTGGCGGACGGCATCGTCGATCTCACCGCCACCGGGCGGACGATGATCGAGAACGGGCTCGTGGAGCGCGAGGAGATCTTCACGTCGTCGGCCCGGCTCATCGCGAACCGCGTCAGCCACAAGACGAAGGCCGACCGGATCGACGCGCTGCTCCGCCGTCTCTCGGAGGCGACCCCGTGAACCCGCCCCGTCGACTCCGTGTCGCACGGGCCGACATCGAACGCGTCGCCCGTGAACTCCAGCCGCCTCCGCCGGATCCCGCGATCCGCGAGCAGGTCGCGGCGATCATCGCTGACGTCGAGGCCCGCGGTGACGCGGCCCTGGTGGACATCGTCCGGCGCTTCGACGACCCCTCCTTCACGGCCGGTCGCATCCGGGTGGACATCGAGGAGATCGCCGAGGCGAAGCGGACCGTGGACCCCGACCTCATCGCCTCGCTCGAGGTGGCCGCCGCCCAGGTGCGATCGCTCGCCGAGCGGGTGCGCGGCGCGGACGTCGCCGCGGGCCTGCCGCTGGGGCAGCGCATCACCGTCCGGAGCATTCCGGTCGCATCCGTGGGCGCATACGTTCCCGGTGGGCGGGCCGCGTACCCGTCCAGCCTCATCATGGCCGTGGTCCCGGCGCAGGTCGCCGGTGTCGAGCGCATCGCCGTCGCATCGCCCGTGGGCGAGGACGGCCGCATCGCCGCCCCGATCCTCGCGGCCGCCGGCCTGCTGGGCATCACGGAGGTGTACGCGGTGGGCGGTCCCGGGGTGATCGCCGCCTTCGCCGCGGGGACCGAGAGCATCCCGGCCGTGTCCGTGATCAGCGGACCGGGGAGCGCATGGGTGCAGGAGGCCAAGCGCCAGGTCTTCGGCCGGGTCGGCATCGATTCGGTCGCCGGGCCGAGCGAGGTGGTCGTCGTGGCCGCCGGTGACGTCGACGCCGAGGCCATCGCCGCCGACCTGTGCGCGCAGGCGGAACACGGTCCCGACTCGCCGGCGATCCTCGTCACGCCGGACCCGTCCATCGCGGACGCCGTTGCCCGGGATCTCGAGCACCGTGACGTCGCCGGCCTCATCAGCCTCCTTGAGGTGGACGACCTCGAGGACGCCGTCTCCTTCGCGGAAGCGTTCGCGCCCGAGCACCTCCAGATCGACGCCCCCGGCGCCGCCGAGATCGGCGCGCGCATCCGTCACGCGGGTGCCGTGTTCCTCGGTCCGAACGGCGGGACCGCCTTCGGCGACTATGTTGCGGGGAGCAATCACATCCTTCCCACGGGACGGGCCGCGCGCTACGCGTCATCGGTGTCCCCGGCGACCTATCTTCGCCGGATGTCCGTCGTGGACCTCGACGACGTCGCGACGCAGGCACTCGCCCCGCACGTGGCGAAGATTGCGCAGGCGGAGGGATTCCCTCACCATGGGCGTTCGGCCGAGGTGAGGGCGGCACGAATCGAAAGGGAGCGGGACGCATGACGCGGCAGGCGGAAATACGACGCACCACCGGCGAGACGGACGTTCGCGTGTCCCTCGGCCTGGACGGCGGCGGCACGGTCGGCGCCACCACCGGCGTGGGGTTCTTCGACCACATGCTCGTCCTCTTCGGACGCCACGGCCGCTTCACCCTGGACGTGCACACCGACGGCGACCTCGAGACGGGAAGCCACCACACGGTGGAGGACACCGGCATCGGCATCGGCCAGGCCCTCGACCAGGCGCTCGGCGATCGGTCCGGCATCGAACGGTACGGCTCGGCGTTCGTCCCCATGGACGAGTGCCTGGCGCATGCCGTCGTCGACATCTCCGGCCGGCCCTTCCTCGCGATGGACGTCCCGCTTCCCACCGCGGTGGTGGGCGGCTTCGAGACGGACCTCCTCCAGGAGTTCCTGCGCGGGCTCGTCAACCACTCCAAGCTGACGCTCCACGTGCGCCTTCTCGCCGGTGAGAACCCGCACCACGTGATCGAGGCCGTGTTCAAGGCCGTCGCGCGCGCGCTGGCGCAGGCCGTCGCGATCAACCCCGACGTGCAGGGCGTTCCGTCGACGAAGGGTCTTCTGTGAGCCTTCGGGTGGCGGTACTCGATTACGAGATGAGCAACCTCCGCTCGGCGGCCAAGGCCCTCGAGCGGCACGGCGCCGCTGTCACCGTCGCCCGGCACCCGGACGAGGTGGGCACGGTCGACGCGCTGGTGCTTCCGGGGGACGGACACTTCGGTGAGGCCATGCGGCGCCTGCGCGCGTCGGGCCTCGCGGATCTCGTGCGCGACGCCGCGGGCCGCGGCGTTCCCGTGCTCGGCATCTGCATCGGGCTCCAGGTCCTGTTCGACGGAAGCGACGAGGCACCCGACGAGGCCGGGCTCGGACTGATCCCCGGCACCGTGCACCGGCTCGACGACACGGCGAAGGTGCCGCACATCGGCTGGTCGCACGTGACGTTCGCCGACGGGTGCCCGCTCGCTCCCGCCACACCCGATCCGGCGTACTACTTCCTTCACAGCTTCGCCGTCGTGCCCTCCGACCCCGCCGACGTCCGGGCCACCGCCCACCACGGCGAGGGGGCGTTCTGCGCCGTGGCCGCGCGGGGCAACGTGATGGGCGTCCAGTTCCACCCCGAGAAGTCGAGCGACGAGGGGCTGGCGCTCATCGAGCGGTGGATGGCCCACGTCGGCACGGAGGTCCCCGCGTGATCACTCTCTATCCCGCCATCGACCTGCAGGGCGGCGCCGCGGTGCGCCTCGTGCAGGGCGACTTCGACGCATCGACGACCTTCAGCGAGGACCCGCTCGCCCAGGCGCAGCACTTCGCCGACGGCGGAGCGACCGCCCTCCACGTGGTCGACCTCGACGGGGCGCAGAACGGGGCGCCGGCGCACGCGCCGCTCATCGCCGGGATCGCGAACCGGTTCCCCGGGACCGTGCAGCTCGGAGGCGGGCTTCGGAGTCGCGCCGCGATCGAGACGGCCATGGCGACCGGGGTCGAGCGGGTCGTGCTCGGCACGGCGGCGCTCCAGGACCGGGACCTGCTCACCTGGGCCGTGGACCGGCTGGAGAGCGCCCTGGCCGTGGGCATCGACGCCCGTGAGGGCAAGGTGGCGACGCACGGCTGGACGAAGGTGACGGACATCGACGCGACGGCCCTGGCCGCGGACCTCGTGAACACGGGGGTCCGGTGCATCATCTACACCGACATCGGCCGCGACGGAATGCTCTCCGGACCCAACGTGAACGCGCTCCGGCGCGTCGCCGACGCGGCTCCTCCGCTCAGCATCATCGCCTCGGGCGGCGTGTCGTCACTGGACGATCTCGTCACCCTGCGCGACGCGCGGATCGCCAACCTGACCGGTGTCATCGTCGGGCGCGCCCTCTACGAAGGACGCTTCGACGTGCCGGCCGCGCTGTCGGTCCTCGGGACCGGCGCATGATCCGTGTGATCCCGTGTCTCGACGTGAAGGACGGCCGCGTGGTCAAGGGCGTCAACTTCGTCGGGCTCCGCGACGCGGGCGACCCGGTCGAACTGGCGGCACGCTACGACCGCGAGGGTGCCGACGAGATCGTCTTCCTTGACATCACGGCCAGCCACGAGCAGCGCGCCACCATCGTCGAGCTCGCCCGTCACACCGCGGAGGAGGTCTTCATCCCCTTCACGATCGGCGGCGGACTCCGGACCGAGGAGGACGTGCGCGTCGTCCTCGCCGCGGGTGCCGACAAGGTCTCGATCAACTCGGCGGCCGTACGCGATCCCGGTCTGATCGAACGCTGCGCGAACCACTTCGGGTCGCAGTGCATCGTCGTCGCCATCGACGCCAAGCGGCGTGAGGACGGCGACGGCTGGGAGGTCTTCCTCAACGGCGGACGTCTTCCCACGGGCCGCGAGGCGATCGCCTGGGCCCGGGAGGCCGCCGAGCGCGGGGCCGGCGAGCTCCTCGTCACCAGCATGGATCGCGACGGCACCAAGGACGGATTCGACAACGAGCTCCTCGCGGCGATCGCCGACGTCGTGAACGTGCCGATCATCGCATCGGGCGGGGCCGGGACCCTGGACCACTTCGCCGAGGCCGCCGTGCGCGGACACGCGGACGCCGTGCTCGCGGCCTCCGTCTTCCACGACGGCGTGTACTCGGTCGCGCAGGTCAAGGAGGCCATGGCCGGCGCGGGGGTGCCCGTCCGTCTCTGAAGGCCGGCGGCAACCGGTGCACACCTCCGGAACAGCCGCCGAGGCAAGGGCCCTGACATGGCGTACCGGGGTCCGTGCCTGGAAGGCGGCATCCCGGTCGTGGGACGCGCTTCCCTCTCGCCGCTGGTTCTGTGGAACCGGGCGGGCGGCTCTTCTTGCCGTTTTCCTCCGGGTGTCAGACACCCTGCTGGTGGACGACGGAAACAGCCGCTGTCACCGGTATCAGACACCAGCGCGCGCACTTCCCCCTCGCCGCAACCAGCCCCGTCGACAGCAGGACCCAGCCCCCATCAAGGTTCGACTGCCGTTGATGACTACGAGAGGTCGCCATTCAGGCGGCCTAGGCGGGCGGGTTCCTCCTAGGGTCTGGCCGGGGCCGGGCGGGTGGATAGCCCTCCGCCGGGCCGAGGTTGCGCCCGAACCACGACCACCCGTGCAAGTTAATTGACTGACACCAAGCTTGCACGCCTCGCAGTCGTCCGGGAATCTCGCCCGGCGTGGCTGCGGAGCCGACGACGGTCGCCCCGCAGGATAGGGTCGGGACATGGACTCCATCCGAACCACCGCCGCGCCCGCACCCGTGCAGGGAGCCCCGTACAGCCAGGC
>CAYOSM010000038.1:10697-14536 GCA_964406645.1 uncultured Bifidobacteriaceae bacterium
CCATCCGAACCACCGCCGCGCCCGCACCCGTGCAGGGAGCCCCGTACAGCCAGGCGATCGACACCGGCTCGCTCGTCTTCGTCTCGGGACAGGTGCCCCTCGATCCCGCCGGGGTCCTGGTGGGCGACGACATCGCCGTCCAGACCCGCAGGTGCCTTGCGAACATCGCGGCCATCCTCGCGGAGGCCGGACTCGGTCTCGGCGACATCGCCAAGACGACGGTCTACATGACGGATCTCGGTGAGTTCGGTGCGATGAACGCGGCCTACGCCGAGACGTTCGCCGCGCACGCGCCCGCCCGGGCGACCGTCGGCGTCGCGGCGCTCCCCGCCGGCGCGCGCGTCGAGATCGAGGCCATCGCCCTCAGGGGGACGGCGGCCGGGTGATCACTCCCACCAGGTGCGCCGCTCGCGAAGGCTGTCGAGCGCGATGCGGTCGATGTAGTCCGGGGCGTCCGTGATGGGCTTGCCCTCGTTCTCCGGTGCGCGCACCCAGGCGCGGAACCGCTCCTCGCACGCGTCGAAGGCCTCCTGCAGCTCCATGAGGGTGAGGTGCTCATACACCCTGAACCGCTCCAGGAGTTCGGGCATCGCGACGTTCGTCGACCTCTGCAGTTTGTCGGACAGGGGATCGTAGGTCATCACGTGGATGATATTCCCTCTCTGCGCGCTCTCGCCGACACGGATCCCCTCGTCTCCGGCCTCGTCGCCGTCGCGGACGACGTCACCGTGGCGCTCGTCGGCGGGGTGGTCCGCGACGCCCTTCTCGACCGCGCGCCCACGACCGACGTCGACGTGGTCGTCGAGGGGCCGGCGATCCCCGTGGCCCGACGTCTCGCCGAACGGACGGGTGCGGCGCTGACGACGCACGATCGCTTCGGGACCGCGGTGGTGCGCATGGGGGACGGGCGGCATCTCGACCTCGTCACCGCCCGGCGGGAGACGTACGCGCACCCGGGCGCGCTTCCCGCGGTGACGCCCGGAACGCTCGCCGACGACCTCGCGCGGCGCGACTTCACCATCAACGCCATGGCGTACACGCTCGACGGGCAGTCGCCGAACACCGTCGTCGATCCGCACGGCGGTCGCGACGACCTCGCCCGTCGCCGGATCCGCATCCTGCACGACGCGTCGTTCGTGGACGATCCCAGCCGCCTGCTGCGGGCCGTCCGCTACGCCGCGCGCCTCGGGTTCACCCTCGATCCCGATACCGAGCGCGCTGCCCGGGCGGCCGCTCCGCATCTGACCCTGGAGAGCGCGCGGGTCACGGAGGAGCTCCGGCGCCTTCTGGAGGAGGACTCCGCCGGTGCCGCCCTGGAACTCGCCCGGGATCTGGGTGTCCCGTGGATCGCGCCCGGTGGCGATCTGGGCGACCGGATGTCGGCGCTCGGGGGGGCCGTGGCACATCCTCACGCGCCGTCGGTCGCGGTGTGGGCAGTCCGGCTGGGGGTCGCCGTCTGTCCGGACGAACGGCGCCGAGCACCGCTGGACGCATCCGCGCGGTCGGACGCGGACGGCGTCGATGCGGCGGACGCCCTCGTCGCGGCTCTGGGCTCCGGAGGCCACCGTGGATCCGACGTGGACCGCATCCTCCGGCGGACGGCGCCTTCGGCTCAGGTCGTCGCCCTCGCACGCGGTGCGGGCGTGATCGCCGATTGGTGGGCGACGATACGCGACATGGAACTCGCGGTGAACGGCGACGACGTGATCGCGGCGGGGGTCGCTCCCGGTCCCGCGGTCGGCAGGGCGCTCGAGGCGCTGCGTGCCGCGGTCATCGACGGTGAGGTGGGACCGGCGCGTGACGATCAGCTCGCCCACCTCGCGCGGGGCGTCGGGTGAGTCGCGTTCCGACTATCGCCGTCGCGACGCCGCCGGGTATCGACGCGTGCTTCACGACGCGCGCCGGGGGCGTCAGCGATGAGCCGTTCCAGGGACTCAACCTGGGGGTGTCGACCGGAGACGAACCCCGGCACGTCGCCGCGAACCGGCACGCGCTGGCGGCGTCCATCGGTGCCGACCCGCGGCGGTTCGTGATGACGAACCAGGTGCACGGCACGGACGTCCGCGCGGTCGAGGGACCCGACGATCCCGAGCGCTTCGGTGAGGCGCGCACCGGCTGGAGCGCGGGGGACGGCCTCGTCACCGAGCAGATCGACGTCCCGCTCATGGTGCTCGGAGCCGATTGCCCGTCCATCCTCATCTGGCGGACCGACGGATCGGCCGTCGCGGCCGTGCACGCCGGATGGCGCGGACTGATCGGCGGCATCGTCCAGGCGGCCGTCGGCGCCCTGGGCGGTCCCGTCGCGGCGGCGGTCGGACCCTGCGCGGGCGGCTGCTGTTACGAGGTCGACGACGACCTGCGCACGCGGTTCCGGGAGCGCTACGGCGCGCAGACGGTCGTCGGCGCCAATGTGGACCTGCCCGCCGCGGCCCGTGCCGCGCTCATCGAGGCGGGCGTCCGCCCGGACGCGGTGGCCGGGGGAGAGTGGTGCACGATCTGCGATCCGGTGCGCTTCTTCAGCCATCGCCGTGACGGTGCGCGGAGCGGCCGGCAGGCCGGCGTCATACGGAGGACGGCGGCGTGATCGATCCCGCGCGTCTCCGCGATGCGCTCACCGGCGCCCGCGAACTCATCGCCGATGCCGCGCGTCGATCCGGGCGCGATGCCGACGACGTCGAGGTCGTCCTCGCCGGCAAGTACATCCCGCCCGAGGAGTCCGGGGCGCTGGTGGACGCCGGGGTCCGGGTGGTGGGGGAGAACCGTCTGCAGGATCTCGAGGCGAAGGCGGCGATCCTGGGCGATCGCGTGGTGTTCGACTTCATCGGTCACCTTCAGCGGCGCAAGGTGCGACGGGTGCTCCCGCTCGTGCGGCTCATCCACTCCGTCGACTCGGTGTCGCTCGCGCAGGAGATCGCGGAGCGGGCCACGGAACCGGTCCGGTGCCTGGTCCAGGTCAACACCAGCGGCGAGGCGACCAAGGGAGGGGTCCCGGTCGACGCTCTCGACACGTTCGTCGACGAGGTGAGCGGGTATCCCACGATCGTGATCGGCGGCCTCATGACCCTGCCTCCGAAGGTCGAATCGGCCGGAGACGCTCGCCCATACTTCTCACTTCTGAGAGAATTACGCGATCAATTCGCCGAAAAGTGGTCGGGACGACATGATTTCCGTGACCTTTCGATGGGTACGAGCCAGGATTTTGCCGTCGCTGTGGAGGAAGGCGCGACTCGAGTGCGAATTGGTCGGGCGATGATCGATCAGGCTCAGGTGAGTTAATGGCGCTCTCGGACTTCTGGCATAAGACCCTCGTGTACTTCGGCATGGCCGACGGCGAGGACGACGACTACGCTCCCGAACCGGAGCGCAGTCGCCCACCCACGCGTGAGCCCGACGACGGGCTCGGATACTCGGAGCGTTCCACCGTCCGCCGGATCGGCCGTTCGAATCCCGAAGACGAGTTCGCGTCGATCTTCCCCGGAGACGACCCGGTTGGATCCGGTGCGCGGTCCCGGCCGCTTCGTCCCGTGGAGGCCGCACGTCAGCAGATGCAGGTGCATCTCGTCGTGCCGAAGAGCTTCAACGACGTGCAGCAGGTCGCCGACAAGTTCAAGGCCAGCATCCCCGTCATCATCAATCTCCAGGGTGCGGAGATGGACCTGGCGAAGCGTCTCATCGACTTCACCAGCGGTCTGACCTACGCCCTCGACGGCGGCATGCAGCGGGTGGCCGACAAGGTCTTCCTGCTGACGCCGCGCAACGTGGAGGTCTCCGCCGAGGAGCGGGCGCGCCTCCTGGAGAAGGGCTTCTTCAACCAGTACTAGCCGGGCGATTCCGCGGGG
>CAYOSM010000038.1:14636-18168 GCA_964406645.1 uncultured Bifidobacteriaceae bacterium
GGCGGACGGTGGATGTCACACTGTCGGCATGAGTACCTGGCCTGGGCGCATCGCCCTCATCGGATGCGGAGCCATGGGCACCGCCCTTCTGCGCGGGATCCGACTTGGACCGGACGGCGCCGCCGCGGAGGTCCTCCTCGTGGACGCCGTCCCCGCGGCCGTCGAATCGGCGCGGGCTCTGACCGGGGGGAACGCCGGCGACCTGGCGGACGCCGGGGCCGCCGATCTCGTCCTCCTGGCGGTCAAGCCGAAGGACGCGCCCTCCGTGCTGGCCGAGATCGGACCGGCGCTGTCCCCCCGCACCCTGATCGTCTCCGTCGTCGCGGGGCTCACGACCGGTGATCTGATCCGCATGGCGGGGACGACCCGCGTCGTGCGCACCATGCCGAACCTGGCCGTCGCCTCCGGCAGTGGCCTGGTCGCCCTCTGCGACGACGAGATCTCCGAGGAGGAGCGGCAGACCCTCGACGCGGTCCTTGCTCCGCTCGGGACGGTGCTCCGCATGCCGGAGTCGCAGTTCGGCGCCGCCACGGCGCTCGTCGGGAGCGGTCCCGGCTTCGTCGCCCTGGTCGCCGAGGGGCTCGAGGAGGGTGCCGTGTCCGTCGGCTTCGCGCGGCCCGACGCCCGGCGGATGGTCCGTGCCGTCCTGGCCGGATCCGCCGATCTCCTGGCCGACGGATCCGACCCCGCCGGCCTGCGTCAGCGCGTAAGTTCGCCCGCGGGTACGACCGTGGCCGGCATCGGCGTCCTCGAACGGGGTGCGGTGCGCGCCCATCTGGCCGACGCCGTCCGCGCGGCCGCCGCGCGCGCGGACGAACTCTCCATGCTCGCGAGCGACGCCGAGGCCCGGCCGTCACAGTGACCGCCACCGACCTCCCGTCCTGGCTCTCGCGCACCGACGGCGGGGTCACCGTCGAGGTGAAGGCCGTACCGCGCTCCCGGCGCACCGTCGCGGTCGGCGTGCAGGACGGGCGTCTGCGCGTCCAGATCGCCGCCGCCCCGCACAACGGTCAGTCCAACGCCGCTCTCTGCGCCTACCTCGCCGAGTCGGCGGGGGTGCGTGCCCGTGTCGCGGCCATCCGGCGAGGATCGGGTGGGGCGCGCAAGCTCGTCACGATCACAGGCGATCCCGACGAACTCTGCCGTCGTCTCGTCGCGGCCTTCGACGAACTCACGGACGAGTCAGCATGACGGGCGTCGACACCCGGACCCGGGATGCGAGGGCTCCGTGGATCGCGATGGCGGCCGCGGCGGTCGTCGTCTTCGGACTCGACCTCCTCACGAAGACACTGGTGCGCTCGCGGATCCTGCCCGGCGAGATCGTGGACGTCCTTCCCGGCATCGACCTCACGCACACCACGAACCGCGGCATCGCCTTCGGGCTCTTCCCGGACCGTCAGCGCATCGTCGCCGTCTTCACGGCGATCGTCCTGTGCGGCGTCGCCGTCCTTCTCATCCGGACGACGCATCGCAGTATGGTGGGCATGATCGCCGCCGGCGCGCTCGTCGGCGGGGCGATCGGCAACCTCCTCGACCGGCTCCGGCGCGATGGAGTGACCGACTTCATCGACATCCTCAGCTGGCCGCCGTTCAACATCGCCGACATCGGCGTCGTCGTCGGCGCCGCCGTCCTCGCTCTCTCACTCACGACCACACGTGCGGATGAACAACCCCGAACCGATTGAGTTCCGGGTCGCCGACGCCGACGTCGGCCGGCGCCTCGACGCGGTGGTCGGCGGGCTCGGCGCGATCGGAAGTCGCGCGGAGGCCCAGCGCGCCATCGACGACGGCCGCGTGCGCGTCGACGGAAGCGTCGTCCGAAAGCGACATCTCCTGGCACGGGGGGAGACGGTCCGCATCATCCCGGTCACGGCGCCTCCACTCGAATTGCAGCCCGAGCCGATGGACCTCCGTGTCGTGTTCGAGGACGAGCACCTCCTCGTGGTCGACAAGCCGGCCGGGATCGTCACCCACCCCAGTCGCGGCCATTCCGGGGGGACGCTCGTCAACGGGCTCCTCGACCACGGCATCGCCGGCGGGGAGGAGGACATGCGCCCCGGCGTGGTGCACCGCCTGGACCGGGACACGAGCGGCCTGCTCATCGTGGCGAAGCATCCGCGGTCCCACCGCCGACTGCAGGCCGAACTCCGCGACCGCGCGATCGACCGGCGCTACACCGTCCTCGTCCACGGGGCGTTCCCGCCCGCGATGGCGGTCGACCGGCCCATCGGACGCGACCGGCGCAATCGCACCCGCCAGTCGGTCCACAGCGACCGCCCGCGCGAGGCCCGCACCCGCTTCCGCCGCACCGAGGAGCTCGGGGCCTACAGCCTCCTGGAGGCCCGCCTCGACACCGGGCGCACGCACCAGATCCGCGTCCACCTCGAATCCGTGAACTTCCCGGTGGTGGGTGACCCCGTCTACGGGCGTTCCGGCGGGACGCTCGGCCTGACACGGCAGTTCCTCCACGCGGCGAGCCTCACCTTCCGGCACCCCGAGACCGGCGAGGAGATCGCCCTCACGAGCGCGCTGCCCGACGACCTCGCGGAGGTGCTCGAAAGCCTCCGACGGGCCCGGGGCGATGTGGGCTAGTATCCGCGGACCGTACTGACCCCAACCCCGACGTCGGATAGTCACGGCGGACGGTGCCGCGCCCAGAGCGCGGTCCCGCCGGATGCGTCGGGTGCTCGACCACTCGAAACCACATTCAGGGAGCAATCGTGCCCGTCACCATGAAGCAGCTCCTGGAGTCCGGAGTGCATTTCGGACACCAGACCCGTCGCTGGAACCCCAAGATGAAGCGGTACATCCACGGGGAGCGTTCCGGCATCTACATCATCGACCTCATCCAGACGCTCGACCTTCTGGAGCAGGCGGTGGTCGTCGTCACCAACATCGCGAACCGCGGCGGACACGTCATGTTCGTCGGCACCAAGAAGCAGGCGCAGGACGCCGTCCGCGACCAGGCGACGCGCTCCGGACAGCCCTACGTCAACCACCGTTGGCTCGGCGGCCTGCTGACCAACTGGGTCACGATGGCCGATCGCATCAAGCGGCTCCACGAGCTGCGTCGCCAGAAGCGCGACGGACAGCTGGACCTCCTGCCCACCCGTGAGCGTCTCACCAGCGAGGCCGAGCTCGTGAAGCTCGAGACCAACCTCGGCGGCGTGGCCGACATGCAGCGTCTTCCCGACGCGATCGTCGTCGTCGACCTCAAGCGCGAGGCCATCGCCGTCCGCGAGGCCAACCGTCTCGGCATTCCGGTGATCGGTCTGGTCGACACGAACTGCGACCCGGACGAGGCCACCTACGTCATCCCGGGCAACGACGACGCCATCCGTTCCTGCAACCTGATCCTGGGCGCACTCGCCACCGGCATCAACCAGGGACGCGGCCACGTCGAGCAGGTCGCACCCGAGGCTCCGGCCGCCGAGGCCGCGGCCCCGGCTGAGACCGCGGCTCCCGAGGCCGCCGCACCCGCGGCCCCCGAGGCTGCCGCTCCCGCACCTGCGGCGGAGACGGCCCCCGCTCC
>CAYOSM010000039.1:0-9543 GCA_964406645.1 uncultured Bifidobacteriaceae bacterium
CCGTTGATCATGAGGTTCTGAAGGCGCGCGGGCTTCTCCCCGAGGGCCTTCGCGATGCGGGCGAGCGTCCGCTGCCCCTGCGGGCTGATCACCACATCACCCGTGGAGTAGTCGACGCCGACGCCGACGTCCTGGGGCACCGCCACGAGATCGACGGCCTCCTGGGTGGTGGCCAGCTTGCGTCCCCTGCGATCGACGATGTCGCCGCGCGGCGCCGGGATGTTGATGGTCCGCACCGTGTTGGCGCTGGCCTGCGCCTGAGAGTCGGAGGCGCCCACGACCTGCAGGAACCACAGTCGAAGGATGAGCACGCCGAAAAGCACGAGCCCGATGGATCCGAAGAGGGCGATGCGGCGTGCGGTGCGGGGGTTCATCGGATGCCCGAATCCCCGTCCTCCGCCGCGCGGCGAGACGGGCTCGGTGATCTGCGGTCCGTCGCTCATCCGAGAATCCTCATCCGGACATCATCCCCGGTTCGATCACCTGCCGGGAGCCCAGCAGTCGGCGCGCGACCCACCACACGAGCGCGGCGAGAGGCGGCGCGAACACCATCTGGGGTCCCGCGAGGTCGGCGACGATGTCGGGGATCCCGGGTCCGGTGCCGCGCAGGAGCTGCACGATCCCCACCCAGAACGGCACCAGCCCGGACGCGATCGTCGACACGAGGAGGAAGAGCCACCAGGTCGGCTCGTCCGATGTCATGGCGTATCTCCCGCACCACGCTCCGATGGCCACACCCGCGAGCGCGACGACCCCGAGCGTGTTCCCGGGGAGCATCAGCTCGAGGGCGAGCCCCGCGACGAACCCTCCGACGGCGCCGACCACGACGCCCCGGTACATGCCGACGGCGCAGACGGTGACGATCACGAGATCGGGGGTGGCGTGGAGGTCGCCGATGGAGATCATCGGCATGAGGGTGACCTGGATGGCGACGGCGACACCGAGGAGCACGACGGCGCTCCACAGGGGCGACTGCATCCAGGGGCCACGGGGCTCGGTGAGCTCGAGCTCAGCCAACCGCGGCACGACGCTTGGCCTCCGCACTCTTGGGGACGAGGATCGTGAAGGAGCCGAGCTCCTGCGGATCGGCGAACGGGGTCACCTGCACGGTCCACGTGCTGTTGACGTTCGTCCGGCCGGTGCTCGACACGTAGCCGATGAGAAGGCCCGGCGGATAGGGCGACAGGAGCGTGTCGACTCCGACACCGAGCGTCACGACGCGGTCCTGCAGCTGGATCTTCACCCTGCTCGGCACTCCGGAGAGCACGAGGTCGCCCGACGGGGTGGCGGTGAGAAGACCCAGTCGCGGGGTGTCTCCCCCCTCCAGCGCGGCCGCGATGGGCTGGTCGGGGTCCGTGATGAACGTGACCCTCGAGCTGTTGGCGTCGACGCGGGTGACACGACCGACGAGGGCGCCGAACCACGGCTGATTCTCGCCCACCCGCGCCGGCGCGAAGACGAGCGAATTGACGGTGATCCCGTCGTTTCGCCCCTTGGCGATGCGCACCCACCGCGTGGACTCGAACTGCGGTCGCTGCAGCACCCGTGCACCCGTGATCTCGTACGCGGCGGCGATGGTGGGGTCCTCGCCGAGCTCCAGCTGGGCGGCGAACTGCGCGCGGTACTCGTCCGTGGCGTTCCTGTTGGCCCGCAGGCGGGAGTTCTCCGCCTCGAGTCCCGCCACCTCCTCCTGCAGGCGGTCGCGGTCGTTTGACGCCGTCCGCGCGTCGCGGATCCAGCCGACGAGGTTCTGAAGGGGGCGGACGGCCGCCGACGCCGCGCCCTGGATGGGGCTGACGATGTCGGTGGCTGTGCCCTTCAGGCTATGGAGGAAGCCCTGCTCGCTCTCGCGGAAGAACGAGGTGAGCATGAGGACCGAGACCACGAGCAGACCGATGACGATGCCGCGGCGTATCGCGATCCGCCGCCGCGACGCGCGTGAGACACCCTCCGGCTCCATCGTGCGCGGCGGGACCGTGCCGCCTGCCGAATCCTCCGGCGGCTTCTTCTCGTCGCTAATACCGCGGTCGCCTGTTTCGCTTGTTGCCCGAGGACTTGCGCATGACCTCGAACTCCTCGAGTGCGCGTCCCGAGCCCACGGCCACACAGGTCAGGGGCGACTCGGCCACGTGGATGGGCATCTCGGTCTCGCGGCGCAGGCGCTCGTCGAGCCCCTGGAGCAGGGACCCGCCGCCCGCGAGCATGATGCCGCGGTCCATGATGTCCGAGGCGAGCTCCGGCGGGGTCTTGTCGAGGGTGCTCTTCACGGCGTCGATGATCGCCTGAAGGGGCTCTTCCAGCGCGATGCGCACATCCTCTGACGAAAGCACGACCGTCTTCGGAAGCCCAGTGATCATGTCGCGTCCGCGGATCTCGGCCTGCACCTCCTCGGCCAGCGGGTAGGCGGAGCCGATCTCGAGCTTCACCTCCTCGGCCGTCTGCGTGCCGATCATCAGCTTGTGCTCGCGCTTGGTGTAGTTGATGATCGCGTCGTCCAGCTCGTCGCCCCCGACGCGCACGGACTGGGCCACGACGATTCCGCCGAGGGAGATCACGGCGACCTCGCTGGTGCCACCGCCGATGTCGACGACCATCGACCCGGTCGGTTCGGCGACGGGGAGTCCCGCGCCGATCGCGGCGGCCATGGGCTCCTCGATGAGCTGGGCCTCGCGTGCACCGGCGGAGTAGGTGGCCTCGACGACGGCGCGCTTCTCGACGCCGGTGACGCCCGACGGGACGCAGACGACGACGCGGGGGTGTGCCCAGCGGTTCTGGTGAACCTTGCGGATGAAGTGCTTGAGCATCTGCTCCGTGACGTCGAAGTCGGCGATGACGCCGTCCTTCAGCGGCCGGATGGCGCTGATGTTGCCCGGGGTGCGCCCGAGCATGCGCTTGGCCTCGATGCCGACCGCGTGCACCTCGTTGCTGCGGTGGTCGATCGCCACCACGGACGGCTCGGACAAGACGATGCCGCGGCCGCGGACGTACACGAGCGTGTTCGCCGTACCCAGATCCACCGCCATGTCTCGACCGCCGAATCCGGTCAGATACCCCCAAAGCCCGATGGCCGTTCCTCCCCACGCGCGTCCGACTCCACCCAGATGCAGGAGATTAGCGCCGCCCGCGACCCCGGCCAACTGCAATCGTTGCAGGTGCTGGCCTTTCGTCTTGCAAGCCGTTGCCCCGTCATGCCGGGCCCATGCGGTCGGGCCCGCCGGCTCCGGCGCGGTGTCAATCGCGGGGTGGTGTACCCCAGGGAGCGAGTCCCGCGTCCTCCAGTATGCGGCTGAGCGCCGCGACGGGCAGGCCGATGACGGTGGTCACGTCACCGTCGATCCGCTCCACGAGCCCGGCGCCGGATCCCTGGATGGCGTACGCGCCAGCGCGGCCCTCCCACTCGTGGCGGTCGAGGTACCAGTCGCGAAGACCGGGATGGATGTCCCGGACCGTCACCCGCGTCCAGTCGACCGCCGCGCGGACCGCACCGTCCGCGGTGATGAGGTGGATCGCCGTCGCGACGCGATGCGTGCGCCCGGACAGGAGCGCCAGCATCCGGGCCGCATCGTCGCGATCCGCAGGCTTGCCCAGCACGAGGTCGCCCGTGACGACGGCGGTGTCGGCACCGAGGACGGCGCCCCCTGCGTGAACGGTCCCCCGCTCCGCCACGTCCGCGGCCTTCATGGCCGCGTGATACGCGACGATCCGCCCCGGATCGGTCATGCCCTCCGGGGTGTCCTCCGGGTACTGCGAGGCGACGACGCGATGGTCGACGCCGAGTGCGCGGAGAAGGGACCGGCGCTGCGGCGAGCGCGATGCAAGGACGATCACGCCCGCCGCAGTCCGGATGGGATCAGCCGAAGTGGAGTGCGAGCTCGCGCTCGGCGGACTCCGGGCCGTCGGAGCCGTGGATCACGTTCTCGGCGACGGAGAGGGCGTAGTCGCCCCGGATCGTGCCCGGTGCGGCGTCGGCCGGGTTGGTGGCACCCATCATGGTCCGCATCACGGAGATGGCGTTCTCACCCTCGACGACGAGCATGACGACCGGGCCACCGGTGATGAAGTCGACGAGTTCGCCGAAGAACGGACGCTCACGGTGCTCGCCGTAGTGCTCCTCGGCCACCTCGCGTGCGATGGTGACCATCTTGAGGTCGCTGATCGTGAAACCGCGACGCTCGATGCGGGCGATGATCTCGCCCGACAGGCCGCGGGAGACCGCGTCCGGCTTGACCATGATGAAGGTACGTTCGCTCAAGTGGTGTTAGTCCTTTGGGGTTGTCGTCGGAACATCCGGTGGTCCGACGTAGGGAAGCTCGCTCAACGGCGATGTCATCGCATGCTCGCACCAGGGACAGACCGTCCAACGGGGGTCCACCGGGCGGGCACAGCTCTCGCACGGCTCCTTGAGCCGGCGCATGCATGACGGGCAGAGCATGTAGGTGGGGTCGACGGCGTAGCCGCATTCGGGGCATCGAAGCGAGGCCTCACGGGTGAGGGCGAGCGTCTCGAGTTCCCGGTCGCGCTGCTCCTGGAGTGTTTCGGCCGGGCGGATCGCCACGTAGACGAGCGCACCGAGGAACGGGATCACGAGGGCGATGGCGGCCATCAGCCAGGGAAATCCCGGGGCGTCGCGCCGACGACGGGCGTCATTGAACACCCAGACGCACAGGCCGAGCCACATGAGGATCAGGAAGATGATGAGCAGGACCCGCAGAACCGACCACCACGGCGAGTCGAAGAAGTTCGAAAGCGAGTCGAATACGTTTGCTGAAAGCAGGGTGACTACCTCTCAGTTCCGGCCATTTCCGGGAGTTTCGCGGGCGAGTTTACCAGGGGGTGAACCCGTACGGTGAATAGCCTGCCCGCGGACATCCGTCAGGAGATACAGCGAACCGCACACGATGACGACGCCCGACGGACCGGCCAGCTGCCGCGCCCGGGCGACGGCGTCCACGGGATGTTCGACGGTCTCCACCGTCATCCCTTTGCGCGCCACGGCGCGGTGGAGCTCGTCCGCGGGAAGCACCCGTGCGTTCGTCGACGCCGTGGCCACGATGCGGTCCACCCGTCCGGCCAGGGGCGCGAGCATGGCGTCGAGATCCTTGTCGCGGAGGACCGACAGGACGGCCACCAGTGGCCGGGCCTCCGGGAGGTCCGCGGCGAGCGCCTCCATCGCCGCGGGATTGTGCGCCCCGTCCAGGATGACCGTGGGCTCTCCGGGGATCACCTCGAAGCGACCGGGGGTGTCGACGGCGGCGACGGCGGTGCGCACCGCATCCTGAGGCGGCGGCGCTCCGAGCCGGCGTTCCCCCGCGGCGACGGCGAGCGCCATGTTCCACAGCTGGTAGGCGGGGCGACCGGCGGCGTCGAGCCGGTAGCGGGCCCGCGGTGTCGCCACCTCCGCCTCGTCCCCCTGCGCGGTGAGGAGCACATCCGTCCCGGCCCACCAGGCGGAGAGTCCGCGTTCGCGCACGATCGCCCGCACCGCGTCCTGCGCCGCCGGCGTCAGTGGGCCGATGACGAGCCGCTCTCCGCCATCCGGGACGACGGCCAGCTTCTCGGCGGCGATCTCCCGCTCGGTGTCGCCGAGGAGGTCGGTGTGCTCGCGGGAGACGTTGGTCAGGACCACGACGGCGTCGTCCAGCACGTTGCTGGCGTCGTACCGGCCTCCCAGCCCCGCCTCGACGACCATGCACTCGACGTCGGCACGTGCGAACGCCGTGAAGGCGGCCGCGGTCAGGACCTCGAACTGCGTGACCGGATCGTCGTCCATCCCCTCCGCGGCCGCGGCGACCTCCCCCACCGCCTCCGCGAAGGCCTCCTCGGAGATCGCGACGCCGTCGATCTGGATGCGTTCGCGCCAGTCGACCACGTGCGGTGAGACGTACGCGCCGACCCGTCGTCCGGCCGCGCCCATCACGGCCGCGGCGAACCGGGTCGTCGACGACTTCCCGTTGGTGCCGACCACGTGGATGGCGGGCCGGCCACGCTGGGGGTCACCGAGACGGCCGAGAAGGAGGCGCATCCGGTCGAGGCCGAAGCGCATCCCGAGACGATCGCGCTCCTCGACGAACCGGACCGCCTCGTCCGCCGTCATGCCGAGATGGTTGATTCCGCGGAATCGTGGATGTGGGGTGCGTTCACGGCGGATGCGGGGCGTCGCCGGGTGCCGAGAGGCAGGGTGGTGTCCTGTCCGAGGCGACCGGTGGCGCATCCGCGCCGCCGGGGACGTGCACCACACCGCGAGATCGCCGAATCACCCATCTCCTATGCGAGGGCTTCGAGTTCGCCGCGGAGTACCGCGACGGCCTCCCGGTGCACGGCGGCCTTCTCCCGCTCGGCCTCAACCAGGTGTTCGGGCGCGCGTTCCACGAACCGGGGGTTGGCGAGCTGCCGCTCGGCGCGCTCCAGTTCCTTCTCGGCAGCACCGATCTGCGCCGTGATCCGATCGCGTTCCGCCGCGACGTCGATCGACGTCTCCTCCCGCGCGACGAGCAGCCGTCCACGGCTCAGCGGGATCTGCTGGGCGCCGTAGCCGACGTCGTCCACGATCTCGACGTGGCCGATCGCCGCGATCTCCTGACGGGGCAGGTCGTCCGGGGTCTCGTCCAGGGCGACCCTCAGCACGGCGCGCGGCTTGAGCCCGTGCGTCTGGCGGAACTGCCGCAGGGCGCCGGTCACCTCGATCAGCCCGTCCACGGCGCGCGTCGCGGCCGGGTCGGCCTCCCACGGCGCGGTGGCCTGCGCACGGGTCAGGAGAAGTCCCTCGCTCCCCGGCATGAGTGCGTGGCACTCCTCCGTGATGAACGGCAGGATCGGGTTGGCGAGTGTGAGGAGCTCCTCCCAGACGTATCCGGCGACCTCCGGCGTGGCCGCATCCGCCTTGAGGAGTTCGAGATACCAGTCGCAGAAGTCGTCGAAGATGACGTGGTAGAGCGTGTCGGCGAGCGCGCTGAAGTCGTATTCGTCGATCAGACGCGTCGTGGCCTCGACGGTGTCGCGCAGTCGCGAGGCGATCCAGCGGTCGGCCACCGTGACGAGCTCGGGGGCGTCACCTCCCGCGCGTCCGCCGCGGCTGACGACGAGGCGCGTGGCGTTCCAGATCTTGGTGACGAGCTGGCGTCCCTGCAGCACGCGCTGCTCGTTGAAGCGGACGTCCTGGGTGCTCGCCATGAGGAGAAGGCCGAAACGCACGGCGTCCGCGCCGTGCTCGTCGACGAGCTCCAGCGGGTCGATGCCGGTGCCGAGGCTCTTGCTCATGCGACGGCCGTCGGGCGCCTGAATGATGGGGTTGATGACGACGTCCGAGAACGGGATGTCGTCCATGAACTCGAAGCCCATCATCACCATGCGGGCGACCCACAGGAAGATGATGTCGCGTCCGGTGACGAGCACGTTGCCCGGATAGAAGGCCTCGAGCTCAGGGGTGACGTCGGGCCAGCCCTGCGTGGCGAACGGCCAGAGCGCCGAGCTGAACCAGGTATCGAGAACGTCCGGGTCGCGTTCCCATCCCTCTCCGTCGGGTACCTCGACGCCGACGTAGACCTCGTCGCCGCGGTACCAGACGGGGATCTGATGCCCCCACCAGAGCTGACGCGAGACGCACCAGGGACGGATGTTCTCGAGCCAGTCGAGGTACACGCGGCCGAAGCGCTCCGGCGTGAAGGTGACGCGTCCGGACCGCACGGCCTCGATGGCGGGCTCCGCGAGCTCCTCCATCCGGCAGAACCACTGCAGTGACAGGAGGGGCTCGATGCGCTCGCCGCTGCGGTGCGAGAAGGGCACGTCGTGGGTGTAGTCCTCCACCGAGCGGATGGCCCCGGCGGCCTCCAGGTCGGCGAACACCCTCTCCTTAGCCTCGGCGATGGTCAGGCCCGCATATGCACCCGCCAGGTCGGTCATGCGGCCGTCCTCGCCGATGACGCTGACCTCGTCGAGGTCATGGCGGCGCGCGATGTCGAAGTCGTCGCCGGAGTGGGCGGGGGTCACCTTGAGGGCGCCCGTGCCGAACGCGGGGTCGACGTGGTCGTCCGCGATGATCGGGATCTCGCGACCGACGAGCGGGAGGGTGACCGTCTGGCCGATCAGGTCCCGGTAGCGCTCGTCCTCGGGGTTGACGGCGACGGCGGTGTCGCCGAGCATCGTCTCGACGCGGACCGTGGCCACGATGACCTCGCCCTCACCGCTCGTGAGCGGGTAGGCGATCTCGACGAGCTGGTCCGTGACGCTGCGGTTCTCGACCTCCAGATCGGAGACCGCCGAGCCGAGGCCCGGATCCCAGTTGACCATGTAGCGGTCGCGGTAGATGTAGCCCTTCTCGTAGAGATGGACGAACACCTGCGCAACGGCCGTGGCGTAGCCCTCGTCGAGGGTGAAGCGCTCGCGCGAATAGTCGAGGGTGCAGCCCAGGCGCTTCTGCTGCGTGATGATCTGGCCGCCCGACTCCTCCTTCCACGCCCACACGCGCTCGAGGAACTCCTCGCGCTCCATATCGGCGCGGCGGATCCCCTCGGCCGCGAGCATCTTCTCCACGACGGCCTGGGTCGCGATCCCCGCGTGGTCGGTGCCGCACACCCATTCGGCCTCGCGTCCGGCCTGGCGGTGCCAGCGGATGAGCACGTCCTGCATGGTGTTGTTGAGGGCGTGCCCCATGTGGAGCGATCCCGTCACGTTCGGAAGCGGGATGGCGATCACGTACGGGGTGCGTCCGCTCGCGGGGTCACCGCGGAGGGCACCGGAGTCGAGCCACCGGTCCATCCACTGCGGCTCGGCGGTGAGGGGGTCGAAGCGCGTCGGTTGATCGTTCACCCCGGCAATGTAGCGAAACGCATCCCTGCGCCCGCCCGGTGCCGGAGGCTCAGTCGCGGGTGGCGGACGCCGAACCCGGCGACGTCCCCTCCGCCTCCTGGCGGATGCGCTCCACGACCTGTGAGACGTGGTGGTGTCCCCGTGTCTCGTAGCCCACCACCGTCACCCACGGGGTGAGCATCAGTACGACGATGCACCAGCCGAGCGGGACGCCGAGGTGCGCCATGAGGACGGACGCCGCCGACAGCGCGACCGAGACGGCCAGAAGGACGGCGTGGAACCGGTCGCGTCCCGGCAGCATCAGGCGCGCGAGTCCGAACAGGACGAGGATGAAGACGAGGACCGGGACGGCCATGACCTCCATCACGACGGTCTCCCGGACGTCGGTGACCTCGTCGATGTAGTACGCCGCCACGTGGAGTCCCGCGCCGATGGCGGCGATCGCCGGATAGAGCGGAAGGTGCCCGTAGCCGAAGAGGAAGGACGCGCTCGGGCGGAGCCGGAGGGCCTCCGCCCATGGCAGCGCGAAGTAGGCCCACCAGATGCCGAACGCGAGCGAGACGCCGGCGGCCACGATCACCACGGCCTGCACGGACCATCCCACCTCTCCGACGACGGCCTCGACGGCGACGGTCGTGCCCAGGACGATCTCGCCGAGGCTGATGATCACGAGGAGGCTGTAGCGCTCGGCGATGTGCCCCGGGTGCCACGGCGTTCCGGCACGGTGCTCGGAGTAGA
>CAYOSM010000039.1:9643-13890 GCA_964406645.1 uncultured Bifidobacteriaceae bacterium
AGACGTCCGCGAGGCCGAGCGACAGGACGACGACCCCCACCATCTGGAGGAGCGTCAGCGCCCGCATGAGCCAGTCGTCGGTGTCGTACGCCGAGGCGAACCAGGTGAACCCCACCCACGCCCACACGACGGCGAACGCGGAGAAGAGGAATGCGACGATGCCCGACCCGATATGCCCCTCCGCCACCGCATGGGCGAAGTTCGACCCGGAGATCGAGAACGCGACCACGATCGTGAGGTCGTAGAGGAGCTCGAGCGGCGTCGACGCGCGCTCGTGCTCGCCGGGATCGCGGCCGACCATCCGGCGGAGACCGTGCGGCATGAGGTGCGATCGGTGCGGGACGGGCTCGGCCATGCGGTGCAGTCTTGCGAGCCGGCCCGGACGGCTCACGCGATACGCGCCGGGCGTGCCCGGACCCCGTTCGACGGGCCGGTTCGTCCTGTCATGGCGCGGAACGAACAGGACGTTCACGCCTGGTGTCAGGCACTTGACCTGCCAAAGGCGTTCGCCATCTCCGAGGAATCACCGGGTGTGCAGGGATTCTCCCGACCAGCGCATTCCGCCGGCACGTCCGGTGTCTGACGCCAGGCGTTCCGAACGCCGATTCGCGCGGGAGCGTGGGCGCCCCGGCGACGATGGGTGTGTGCCGGACACGGGCCCGGCACACGGTGCTGCTCAGGGGCGCGGGTGCGCCTCCAGGACGTCGATCAGGCGTCGCGCGCGACGGTGATGGCGATCCCCTCGCCACCGCCGATGCAGAGCGACGCGCCGCCGGTGGTGGCGCCGCGCGCCGCCATGGCGGAGAGCAGGGTGACGACGATGCGCGTGCCCGACGCGCCGATGGGGTGACCGAGGGCCACCGCACCGCCACGGACGTTCACGTTGTCGTGCGTGAGACCCAGGCGGCGCATGTTCGCGAGCGCGACCACCGAGAAGGCCTCGTTGATCTCCCAGAGATCGACGTCGCCGACGGTGATCCCCGCGGAGGCCGCGGCGTTCTCCATGGCGCCGGACGGCGCGATCGGGAACTGCGGCGGCGCCTGCGCGTGGACGCCCCACCCGGTGATCCTGGCGAGGACGGGGGCGCCGCGTCGCTCGGCCTCGTCGGCCGACATCAGGACGATCGCCGCGGCTCCGTCGTTGAGGGACGAGGCGTTCGCCGCGGTGACGGTGCCGTCGCGGTCGAATGCCGGCTTCAGACCCGCGAAGCGGCTGGGGTCACCGCGCGGCGGCTCCTCGTCGGTGTCGACGACGGTGTCGCCCTTGCGACCGGAGATCGTCACGGGCACGATCTCCTCGGCGAACTCACCCGCGGCCTGGGCCGCCTGCGCGCGCCGGTAGCTCTCGGTGGCGAAGGCGTCCTGGTCCTCACGGGAGATCTCGTTCTCGACGGCGCAGAGGTCGGCGAACGTACCCATGTGCTGCCCCGTCTCGGGATCGAGCAGGCCGTCGTGGAGCATGGCGTCCGCGAGGGTGACGTTTCCGAGCTTCGCGCCATTCCGCAGGTGGGAGAGGTGGGGACTGGCCGACATGTTCTCCATACCGCCGGCGACGGCGATGTCGGCTTCTCCGAGCGCGATGACGCGAGCGGTGGCGACGATGCTCTCCAGGCCGGAGCCGCAGACCTTGTGGGTGGTGACGGTCGGGGTACGGTCGGCGAGGCCCGCCTGGCGACAGGCCTGACGTGCGGGCGCCTGCTTGGTCCCCGCCTGCAGGACACATCCCATGTTGACGAGACCGACGTCCTCAGCACCGACTCCGGCGCGCTCCACGGCGGCGCGGATGACCGTCGCCCCCAGGGTGGGTGCCGGTACGCCTGACAGCGCGCCCATGAACGTGCCGATCGCCGTGCGAGCCGCTCCGACGATGACGACCTCTCGTCCCACGCGTGTGTCTGCTGCCATGCCCAGCCCCTCCTCATGTCGATGTTCCTCCGACGCCCAAACCACCGCACCGCCGGCGTCCGGAGCCCGATTGGAATCGACCCGGCTCACCGGACCCTCATGGTCACGGCCGGATCCGTCTTACACGGGGCGGTGACCCACACTAGCGCCCAGACGACATCTATGTCCGATTTGCACCCATTGGGTCCTAACGACTTTGGGTGCAATGCCCTCCGGCCGCGGCGTGGGTCAGTCGACCCCGCGACCGACGCCGTCACGGGCGAGCGCGGCCGCAATGACGACCCGCTGGATCTCACTGGTCCCCTCATAGATCTCGGTGATCTTCGCATCCCGGAAGTACCGCTCGACGGCGTTCTCGGTGACGTAGCCGTTGCCGCCGAAGATCTGGA
This sequence comes from uncultured Bifidobacteriaceae bacterium, assembly GCA_964406645.1. Lineage (GTDB taxonomy): Bacteria > Actinomycetota > Thermoleophilia > Miltoncostaeales > Miltoncostaeaceae > CALMEC01. The sequence continues at coordinate 11,938 of CAYOSM010000039.1, forward strand.
TGCCGTCGCGCGCCGCGTCGTTCGCGAGCTCGGATGCGGTCACCTTGGCCATGGCCGCCTCGCGCTGGTAGGAGCCGCCGCTGTCCTTCAGCCACGCCGCCCGCAGTGTGAGGAGCCGTGCCCCGTCGAGGCGCGTGGCCATGTCGGCCAGCTTGAACCCCACGGCCTGGTGCTTGATGATCTCGGATCCGAAGGCACGCCTGTTGCACGCGTACTCCAGTGAGTCCTCGAGGGCGGCCCGCGCGATCCCCAGCGCCTGGGCGGCGATACCGATGCGGCCCCCGTCGAGGGTGGTCATGGCGACCCTGAAGCCACCGCCGACCTCGCCGAGGAGGGCGTCACCGGGAAGACGGACGTCCTCCAGCATGATCTGGGAGGTCTGCGAACCGCGGATGCCGAGCTTCTCGTCCGGAGGGCTGGTCGAGACGCCCGGAGCATCCATCGGCACGATGAAGGCCGTGATGCCGCGTACACCGGCCTCCCGGTCCGTCATGGTGAAGAGAACCGAGACGTCGGCCACCGGCGCGTTGGTGATCCAGTTCTTGGTTCCGTTGATCACCCACCCGTCGCCGTCGCGGACCGCCGTGGTCCGCTGCGCGGCCGCATCGGACCCGGCTTCGGGCTCGGAGAGCCCGAAGCACCCGAGCATGGACCCGTTCGCGAGCGGGGCCAGCCAGCGCGCGTGCTGATCATCGGTGCCGTATCGCAGGATCGGATCGCAGACGAGGGAGTTGTTGACGCTCATGATGACCGCCGTGGAGGCGCAGACCCGGGCGATCTCCTCCATGGCGAGCACGTACGACACGTTGTCGAGACCGGCTCCGCCGAGCGCCTCGGGGACCGCGATCCCCATGAGCCCCAGCTCACCGAGTTGTGTGACGATCTCCGCCGGATGGCGGTGCTCCCGATCGATGTCCGCGGCCTGAGGCGCGATGACCTCCTGGGCGAACTGCCGCGCGGTCTCCTGAACCATCCGCTGCTCGTCGGATCGTGTGAAGTCCATGGGTCCGGCCTCTCCTGTCGATCGGGAGCGTGTTTACACCGTAAACGCGCCACGAGAGTACGCTCACCCCTCTGCCATGTCAAGACCCGCGCCCCAGCCTTCGAAGGATCCGCCCTCCCCTCCGCCACTCGACGCCGGACGGATCGCGGACACCGCCCTCACGCTGATCGACGAACACGGCCTCGACGCACTGTCGATGCGGCGGCTCGGCGGCGAGCTCGGCGTCCAGGGCATGGCGCTCTACCGGCACTTCGTGAACAAGGACGAGATCCTGGACGCCGTGCGCCATCTGCTCGTCGAGGAGTTCGCGGAGCGACTGGCCTCCGCCGGGCCGAGCGACGACTGGAGGGAGCACCTCCAGACGTTCGCCGTCTGTTACCGCGAGGTGGCGCTGGCCCACCCGAACGCGTTTCCCCTGCTCGCCACGGGCGCCGAGAAGGCATGGGCGCACGGCCGGGAGGTCGCGACGGCCGTCCTCCTCTCGCTTCTCGCGGCCGGGTTCGACGAGGAGACCGCGATCGGCGCCGAGCGCACCGCCATCCGCTACGTCATCGGCTACAGCCTGATCGAGACCGCCACGGCCGGAACGGCCCGGCCCACCCAGGAGGTCGCCGAGGTGGAGCGGGCGGACGATCCGCTGGCCCGCCTGGTCCGCTCGATCGCGACCACGCCCGACGAGCGGCTGTTCACGCTGGGCCTCGACCTGATCCTGGACGGTCTCGCCTCGCGGCTCCCCTGAGGCGCCGCTCCGCCGCTGAGGTGGACGGGGCCCGCCGCCGGGACGCACGTCTGAGGCGGGTGCCGGGAGCTCCTGTGGCGACCGACCTCACGATCACGCTCCGGTGATCGTCCTCAGCGGACAGAATGCCCTCACCCCGTGAACGATCGGGAGACACCGGACGATGAGCAACCGACGACGTCACTCGGCCGACGCAGACGCGGAACCCCGG
>CAYOSM010000039.1:13990-18030 GCA_964406645.1 uncultured Bifidobacteriaceae bacterium
CGGTGGCTGCTCGCGATTCCCGGCATCGGACCGTGGACGGCGGACATCCTCCTGATCCGGGCGATGCGGCATCCGGACACATTTGTGCCGGGAGACCTCGTCGTGCGTCGCGCACTCGGACTCGACGGGACGGCGGCGGCCGAACGCGCCCGCTCATGGGCGCCGTACCGCTCCTACGCCCTGCTGCATCTCTGGACGGATGCCGCGTACCTCTGACGGCGCTCGATGGTCCATCCAACGGGACTCAGGTGCCAGGCACCCGAGTCCCGCTCACGCGTGGAATCGTCGCCCGCACATGGCCATTTGCAGGAGGATCGTGCGGACGTCGACGAAATCACGGGACCGTGGTGCCTGGCACCTGAGTCCCGTTGGCACACCCACGAAGCCACGACACGCGCCCTACACAAACGGCGCGGAGGCATGCGCATCCGGCCGCGATGAGCGGAGAGGCTGACCGACGATGAGGCGCCGAAGCGCCGGGCGAGTGCCTAGGAGCCCGCGGCCGCGGCGGCCGGCGGCTCCTCCTCGTCGCGCGCGGCCTCGGTCACGAGGGTCGGCGGACGATCCTTCTCGATGGTCTCGCGCGTCACGACGCACTTGCGGACGTCGTCGCGGGACGGCAGCTCGAACATGACGTCCATGAGGGCCGACTCGATGATGGAGCGAAGACCACGGGCTCCCGTCTCGCGCTCGAGCGCCTTCTGGGCGATCGCGATGAGCGAGTCGTCCGAGAAGACGAGCTCGACGTTGTCGAACGAGAAGAAGCGCTTGTACTGCTTCACGAGCGCGTTGCGCGGCTCGGTGAGGATCTCGATGAGGTCGCCGTCGGTGAGCTGATGGACAGCGGTGACCACGGGGAGGCGTCCGATGAACTCGGGGATGAGCCCGAACGTGCTGAGGTCCTCGGGGAGGACCTGACTGAAGAGGTCGTGGACGTCGCGCTCGTTCTTGCTGCGCTGGTCGGCCGTGAACCCGATGCCCTGCGTGCCGGTGCGCCGCTCGATGATGGAGTCGAGGCTGCCGAACGCCCCACCGCAGATGAACAGGATGTTCGTCGTGTCGATCGACAGAAACTCCTGATGGGGGTGCTTGCGTCCCCCCTGCGGCGGCACGGACGCGACGGTGCCCTCGAGGATCTTGAGAAGCGCCTGCTGCACGCCCTCACCCGACACGTCGCGCGTGATGGACGGGTTGTCCGCCTTGCGCGCGATCTTGTCGACCTCGTCGATGTAGATGATCCCGGTCTCCGCGCGCTTCACGTCGAAGTCGGCGGCCTGGATGAGCTTGAGGAGGATGTTCTCCACGTCCTCGCCGACGTAGCCCGCCTCGGTCAGGGCCGTGGCGTCCGCGATGGCGAACGGGACGTTGAGGATGCGCGCGAGCGTCTGGGCGAGCAGGGTCTTCCCGCAACCGGTGGGACCGAGAAGCAGGATGTTGCTCTTCTGAAGCTCGATGTCGGCGTCGCCCGCCGTCATCATGTTGACGCGCTTGTAGTGGTTGTAGACGGCGACGGCCAGCGTGCGCTTGGCCTCCTCCTGCCCCACCACGTAGTCGTTCAGGACGGACCAGATCTCACGGGGACGCGGAAGGCTGTCCGCGTCGAAGGTCGCCGGGGCGACGAGCTCCTCGTCGATGATCTCGTTGCAGAGGTCGATGCACTCGTCGCAGATGTACACGCCGGGTCCGGCGATCAGCTTCTTGACCTGTCGCTGTGACTTGCCGCAGAAGCTGCAGAGGAGCTGCTCCGTGGAATCGGTCGGTCGTCCCATGTCTGGCGGTCCCTCCCCTCAGCTCGGCTGGATCACGGTGTCGATGATCCCGTAGTCCTTCGCCTCGTCGGCGCTCATGAAGTAGTCACGCTCGGTGTCACGCGCCACCTTCTCGATGTCCTGACCGGTGTTCTCGGCGAGGATCTCGTCGAGGCGCTTGCGCAGGGTGATGATCTCGCGCGCGTGGATCTCGATGTCGGATGCCTGTCCCGAGAAACCACTCGACACCTGATGGATGAGGATCTTCGAGTTGGGGAGCGCCATGCGCTTGCCCTTCGCACCGCCCGCGAGGAGGAACGCGCCCATGCTCATGGCGATGCCGACGCAGATGGTCTGCACGTCCGGCTTGATGAACTGCATCGTGTCGTAGATGGCGAGACCGGCGTACACCGAGCCACCCGGCGAGTTGATGTAGAGCGAGATCTCCTTGTCCGGGTCCTCGCTCGCGAGGTGCAGGAGCTGCGCGATGACCAGGTTGGCGATCTGGTCGTCCACCGGGGTGCCGAGGAAGATGATGCGCTCGTTGAGGAGCCGGGAGTAGATGTCGAACGAACGCTCGCCGCGCGAGGTTTGCTCGACCACCATCGGGATGAGCGGGCTCATGAGCCTAAGACTCCTTGCTCGTGGGAGAGTCGGGTGTCCACAGTCCTTCGGACGGTTTCGGCGCGTCCTTCTCGGGCGTCCACAGCTGCTCGCGTGCTTCCTTGAGCGCCACCGGAATCGCCGTGCTGTTCTCGATCAGGAGGTCCACCGTCTTTCGCATGACCATGTCGTCGCGGAGCGTCTCCACCCCATCGAGCCTCCGCAGTTCGCGGATGAGCTCATCGGCGTCACGTCCGGACGCCTCAGCATCAGTTCGGACCTGAGCTTCGACTTCCTCGTCAGTGACGGTGACGTTCTCGACTTCTGCAACGGCCTCGACCACGAGCTCACGACGTATTGCCATTTCGGCGTCGGGAGCGAGCTCCTCACGCGCCTGGTCGAGGGTCTTCCCGGACATCTGGAGGTACTGCTCGAGGGTGATGCCCTGCGGAAGGCGGTGCGAGGTCTCGTGGAGGATGGCGTCCACCCGGTTCCGGACCATGACGTCCGGGATATCGACCGTCGCGCCCGCCACCGCGGCGTCGATGACCATGCGGCGGAAGAGCTCGTCGACCTCGTCCTGAGCCGACTTCTCGAGGCGCTCCTGGATGGATGCGCGAAGCTCGTCGACGGTGTCGAACTCGGAGACCTCCATCGCGAGGTCGTCGGTGAGATCGGGGAGGACCTTCTCCTGGACACCCTTCATGGTGACCGTGTAGTCGACGGTCTTGCCCGCCAGCTCGCCGCGGCCGTCGGAGTCCGGGTAGTCGATCGGGAAGGTCGTGGTGTCGCCCGCCGCCATGCCCACGAGGCGGTCGGAGAACGCGGCGACGAGGCGCGGTCCGCCGACCTCGACCAGGTAGTCGCGCGCACTGGCACTGGGCAGCAGTTCGCCGTCGATGGAGCCGTCGAAGTCGATGGTGACGTAGTCACCGGCGGCCGCGGTGCGGTCGACGTCCTCCAGACGCGCGGCGAGCCCGCGGAGACGGTCGATCTCGGTGTCGACGCCGTCCTCGGGGACCTCCGGCGAGCCCTGGGCGACCTCGAGTCCCTTGTAGTCGCCGAGCGTGGCCTTGGGCCGGGTGTGTACCGTCGCGGTGAACGCGAAGCCCTCGTCGCCGGGGGCCTCCTCGAAGTCGATCTCGGGGTCGGCCACGGGCTGGACCCCGGAGTCGGCCACCGCCGCCCCGTACCACTCGCCGAGCGAGTCGCGGAGCGTCTCCTCGACCACCGCGTCGCGGCCGAAGCGCTGCAGGACCACGTTGGTGGGCGCCTTACCCGGACGGAAGCCGGGGACCCGGAGGTCGCGGCCGAGCCGCTTCAGCGTCCGCTGCATCTTGCGGTCGACGTCGTCCTTGGGAACGGCGACCTCAAGTCGGACGCGGTTCTCCTCCAGTGAAACAACCTCAGTAGTTATCGCCATAGCCTCAATGCGGGTGAGAGGATTTGAACCTCCACGGGTTGCCCCACTAGGACCTAAACCTAGCGCGTCTGCCGATTCCGCCACACCCGCGAGGTGTGCCGACCCCCGGAGGGGTGAACGGAGGGACTCGAACCCTCGGCCACCTGGACCACAACCAGGTGCTCTACCAACTGAGCTACGTTCACCAGGATCGCCGGCATGCCGGCGCGGGCGATGATAGCGCACGGGCCCCCTCGTTCCCCCAAGCTTGCAATGGCCCGCAATCG
>CAYOSM010000040.1:0-17645 GCA_964406645.1 uncultured Bifidobacteriaceae bacterium
CGACACAAGCCTCGACAAACCCTCACGTCACGTTAAGTGCCTGACACCAGGCTTGACGCGGGATTGCGTGTCATCTCCGGCGCCGGGCACCAGGCGTGACGGCTGTCGAGGACGGGTCCGGTCCACTCGGCGGCCGCCCCATGCCATGGCGGGACAGGGCCATGGCCGGTTGACATATGCCGATATAAGAATATGATCGCACCATGCCACGAGCAGCGACGACGTCCGATGCGTTCAACGCGATCGCCGAGCCGCAGCGCCGGGAGATCCTGGTGTTGCTGCGGAGTGGCGAACAGGCGGTGGGTGAGCTGGCACACGAGCTCGGCATGACCCAGCCGCAGGCGTCCAAGCACCTGAGAGTGCTCCGCGAGGTCGGACTGGTGCGGGTGCGCGGCGCCGGCCGGCGACGGCTGTACGACCTGGACGCGAGCGCCCTCCTGCCGGTGCAGGAGTGGCTGGGCGGCTTCGAGCAGTTCTGGCGCGGGAGCTTCGACCGCCTGGGCGACTACGTGCAGACCATGAACCGGACGCGACAGGAGGAATAGTCCATGACCGGGACGACCGAGCGCGAGATCGTGGTCTCGCATGTCATCGACGCCCCGCGGGAGCTGGTCTTCGAGGCCTTCACCGACGTCCGGCATCTCTCCCGTTGGTGGGGGCCGCAGGGATTCAGTACGACGACCCGATCATTCGAGTTCCGCGTCGGCGGGGAGTGGGACTTCACGATGCACGGGCCGGACGGCACCCACTATCCGGAGTGGATCAGGTGGCGGGAGATCGTCCCGCCGGAGGGGATCGTCCTCGTGCACGGCGCGTTCCGCGACGATCCCGACGCCTTCGAATCATCCCTGAGCTTCGAGCGGGCGGGGGAGGGCACCCGGGTCGTGATGCGCACGGTGTTCCCCACGAAGGAACTTCGAGATGAAGCAGTGGAGCGGTACCGCGCGATCGAGGGCGCCCGGCAGACGCTGCGCAAGCTGGCGGACCACGTCACCGAAATCGCGACCACCAACGGATAGCCGGGAGGCATGGTGTCACTCGTTCGCGTTCACAACTTCTCCATCTCACTCGACGGCTTCGGCACCGGTGAGGATCAACGACGGGACGCCCCGTTCGGGCACGCCGGAACCCGGCTGCTCGAATGGGCCTTTCCCACCCGCACCTTCACGGACATGGGCTTCCACGGCGAGCAGGAGGGCTCCGCCGGCATCGACGACGTCTTCGCGAGCCGCTGGAACACCGGCATCGGCGCGGAGATCATGGGGCGCAACAAGTTCGCGCCCAAGCCGGGGCCGTGGCCGGATGAGGACTGGCAGGGCTGGTGGGGCGACAACCCTCCCTTCCACACGCCGGTGGTCGTCCTCACGCATCATCCGCGCCCTCCGCTAGAGCTTGCAGGCGGGAACAGCTTCCATTTCGTCGACGCGGAGCCCGCCGAGGCGCTCGTGCGGGCCCGTGAGCTGGCGGGTGGTCTCGACGTCCGCATCGGCGGGGGCACCACGACCGTCCGCGAGTTCCTGCAGGCCGACCTGATCGACGAGATGCACATCGTGGTCGTGCCGGTCATCCTCGGCCGGGGCGAACGGCTCTGGGACGGACTGGAAGGGCTCGAGCAGCGCTTCCGCATCGAATCGGTGACCTCGCCGAGCGGCATCATCCACATGGTGTTCGCCCGGCGGAGCTGAGTGCCACGACGTGGGGTGCGGCCGATGGTCTCCCGCCGGATGGCGGGCGTGTCACCAGCGGTGCGCGACAGCGTGTCGCCGGGCCGTCGGCGGAGGCGACATAAAGCCTCGACAAACCCTCACGTCACGTTAAGTGCCTGACACCAGGCTTGCACGCGCGGGGTCAGTCGTCCGGAGGACGCCGGCGCAGCGCCTTCGTCTGCGAGCGTCGCGCCTTCTGGTCCAGCCGCCGTGCCACGGACGCGCCGGACGGCCGTGTGGCGACCCGTGCGCGGCGTGGGGTCAGCGCGCTCTCCACGCGCCGGAGGAGGGTGTCCTCGACGATGCGCCGGTTGCGCTCACGCGACCGGTCGCGTTGCGAGGCGATGCGCAGCGGACGGCGATCAAGCCGCAGTCCACGACGAAGTGCGGTCGCGACGGGCGCCGGCAGGCCCACGAGCGCGTCCACGCCGACGATCAGCTCGGCGCGGTTCTCGGTGTGGTCGCGGTGCTGGCCGCCGGGGCCCGACGCGCGCGAATAGAAGAGGGATGACCGCGCCAGCAGGTGGGCGGTCACCTCGTCCGGCGTCATGACGCGGCGGTGGGCTCCGGAGCGGCGTCCGGCGTGCCCGCGGCGTTCTTCGCCTCGGCGATCCGCTCCGCCGCCTCCTCGCGGGTGACGTCGTGGCCCTTCTCCCGCTTCCAGATGACGAACCCGCAGCCGGGGTTCTTCCGGCTCTTCCAGCTGGTGCAGCCGTAGGCCCGGGAGTTCTCGACGATCGAGCCGCCGCACCCGGGGGTGGGGCACTCGCCGACCGGCTCCTTGGACGGGGACGGTGCCGCGTTGGTCTCGCCGGCCGCCACCATCCGCTTGGCCGTCTCGACGTCGACCTCGCCCTTCTGGCCGCGCACCTTCTTCCAGATGACGAATCCGCATCCGGTCTCGGTGCGGCTCTTCCAGCTGGTGCACCCGTAGCTACGTGTGCGCTCGATGATCTCGCCGCCGCAGTCCGGGGTCGGGCACGGGCCGATGATCTCCCGCTCCTCCTGCAGGTCCTTGCTGGACTTGCCCTCGGCGATGTACTCCATCGCCTGGTCGAAGGAGATGGTCTTCCCGTTCTGGCGCTTCCAGAGCGTGTAGCCGCAGCCGGGCTCGTCCTTGCTCTTGTAGCTGTTGCAGCCGTAGCTCTTGGGGTACTCCACGATCATGCCCTCGCACCCGGGGGTGGGGCACTTGGCCAGCTCGCGGCGCTCGACGCGCAGGTCCTCGCGGTCCTTGTCGGCGAACCACGTGACGACGTCGCCGGTGAAGGCCTCGACGTCGCGGCGGAAGTCGCCGTGGGTCTCCTCACCGCGCTGGATCCGGTTGAGGCGCTGCTCCCAGCGGCCCGTGAGCTCCGCCTTGGTCAGCGCGTGGTCCCCGAGCATCTGGATGAGGCCGATGCCCTTCTCCGTGGCGCGCAGACTGCGGCCGTCGCGCTCGACGTAGTCGGCGTCGATCAGGCGCTCGATGGTGGCGGCGCGGGTGGCGGGGGTGCCCAGCCCGGCGTCCTTCATGGCCTCGGCCGCCTCGTCGTCGTCGACCAGCTTGCCGGCCGTCTCCATGGCACGCAGGAGCGTGCCTTCCGAGTAGCGCGCCGGCGGCTTGGTCTGCTTCGCGAGCGACTCGGACTCCGTGCAGGTCACCGCCTGGCCCTGGGTGAGCTGCGGCAGCTTCTGGTCCTTCTCGGACTCGTCCTTGCCCTTGGCGGACGTGGAGGGGACGTCGGCCTCCTCGCCGTAGACGGCGCGCCATCCGGCCTCGATCATGACCTTGCCGCGGCTGCGGAACAGGTGCTCGGCGCAGCGCGTCTCGACGACCGTGTTCTCGAACTTCGCGGCCGGGTGGAACACCGCGAGGAACCTCCGGGCGACCATGTCGTAGATGCGCCGCTCGTCGTTGTTGAGGCGCGACAGGTCGTGGTCGGCGTTCGTCGGGATGATGGCGTGGTGGTCGGTGACCTTCGCGTCGTTGATGACCTTCCCGAGCGGCAGCTTCTCGAGGGCCAGCACGAACCGGGCGGAGTCGGCGTACACGGGTGCGGCCGATCCGACGTTCGCCGCGATCGACTTCAGGTCGCCCACCATGTCGCCGGACAGGAAGCGCGAGTTGGTACGCGGGTAGGTGAGCAGCTTGTGCTGGTCGTAGAGCGCCTGGGCCGTCGACAGCGTGCGCTGGGCCGCGAAGCCGAAGCGGCTGTTGGCCTCGCGCTGGAGGGTGGTGAGGTCGTAGAGGAGCGGTGCCTGCTCGGTCTGCGGCTTGGTCTCGAGGCTCTCGACGACCGCGGGCGCGCCGTTCGTGACCGCGACGATCGCGGCGGCGGCGTCCGCCGCGTCCAGGCGGTTCTTGGACCCCTCGTGCCACAGGCCGTTGTAGGCGTCGCCGCCGTCGGTGGCGAAGGTGGCGTGCACCTCCCAGTAGTCCTGGGGGACGAACGCCTGGATCTGCAGGTCGCGCACCACGATGAGCGCCAGGGTCGGCGTCTGCACCCGGCCGAGGCTGAGCACCTTGCGCACGGAGCCGGCCTTGGTGGTGGCCGCGCGGGTGGCGTTCATGCCGACCAGCCAGTCGGCCTCGCTACGGGCACGGGCTGCGGCCTCGAGCGGCTGCATCTCCGCGTCGTCGCGCAGGTTGTCGAACGCGTCGCGGATGGCCTGCTTGGTCATCGAGCTGAACCAGGCGCGCTTGACCGGCTTGCCGTGGGCCTTCTTTGGCGCCGTCTCCAGGATGAGCTTGAAGATGAGCTCACCCTCGCGCCCGGCGTCGCACGCGTTGACCAGCGTGTCGATGTCGTCGGACGCCATCAGCTTGTGGAGCGCCTTCAGCTGCTTCGACGCGCGGGCGTCCCGCGCGTGGTACTTGAACGTCTCCGGGACGATGGGCAGGTCCTCGTAGACCCACTTCTTGAACTTCGGGTCGTACCCGTCGGGGTCGATCTGCTCGACCAGATGACCGACGGCGAAGGCGACGATGTACTTCGTGCCCTCGTAGAAGTCCCCGGCCTTGCTGAACTTCCCCGGCAGGGCTCCGGCCACGTCACGGGCGACCGACGGCTTTTCGCAGATGATGAGAGATCGCGTCATTCGGGGAACGAGGGTAACACCATGCCGACCGGTCGCGTCGGCCCCGGCCGGCGGACGGGACTCAGAAACCGAAGAAGGGGCGGGCGACGGCGTACCGCTCGGGCGGCACCGTCTTCAGCCGTGCGACACCGTCGGCGATCGGGATGTCGATCACCTCGTCGCCGCGGAGCGCGACCATCCGGCCGAACTTCCCGTCGGCGACCAGATCGGCGGCGTGCGCGCCGAAGCGGGTGGCGAGGATGCGGTCGTACGCGTTGGGCGATCCGCCGCGCTGCGTGTGCCCGAGGACGACCGACCGCGCCTCGTACCCGGTCCGCTCCTCGATGAGGTCCGCGACCCGGGCGCCGATGCCGGCGTGCGAGAGCGCGCGGTGGCCGAACTCGTCGACCGGACCGTCGTCGGGGTCCTCCGAGAACTGGAAGCCCTCGCTGACCACGATGATGGAGAAGAGACGTCCGCTCTCGTGCCGGGAGATCACGGCGTCGCAGACCCGCTCGATCGGCTGCGGCTCCTCCGGGATGAGGATGAAGTCCGCGCCTCCGGCGATCCCCGCGTAGGTCGCGATCCAGCCGGCGTGGCGGCCCATGACCTCGACCACGATCACGCGGTCGTGGGATTCGGCGGTCGTGTGCACGCGGTCCAGCGCCTCGGTCGCGATGTCGACCGCGGTGAAGAATCCGAAGGTGTAGTCGGTGCCGTCCAGGTCGTTGTCGATCGTCTTCGGGACGCCGACGCACGGGAGGTCGTACTCGTCGGAGAGACGATTCGCGACGCCGAGGGTGTCCTCGCCTCCGATGGCGACGAGCGCATCGATGCCGAGTTCCCGGGCGTTGGCCGCACAGACGGCGCCGCCCGTCTCGTCCTTGAACGGATTGGTGCGCGACGTGGAGAGGATGGTGCCGCCGCGGGGCAGGATGCCGGAGACCTGCTGCAGGCCGAGCGGCATCGTCTCCTTCTCGAGGAGACCCCGCCACCCGTGGCGGACACCGAGGTGGGTGTTCCCGTGGACGTTCTCCCCGACGCGCACGACGGCGCGGATGACGGCGTTGAGGCCGGGGCAGTCGCCTCCCCCGGTGAGCACTCCGATCTTCATGCGGCCAGGGTAGCGGGTCACATACGGCCGATCTCTCTGCGCGGGGACATGGTCACCTCATCGTGACCTGGCCCCACGGCGAAAGTCGCTCGTAGCGGCCTCTTAACGCGTGAAACGGGCTGAGACCCCCCGAGGGGCGAGGTTGAAGCTGAAGAAAGCTCGACGTTACCCCGACCATCGGGTAGGTGTGTCACTGCGACGAGTTCGTCAAGATCGATTGATGCGCGTTCTCGCCCTCGGCGACCTCCTCCTGGACATTGTCCCGCAGCGCCGACCCGCCTCCTCCGCGGACACGACCCAGACCCCGGTCGGCATCGGCGGGCGTGCGGCGGCCGTGGCGGCCTGGGTGAGCGCCCTCGGCGGTGAGGCCGGGCTGATCGGTGCCCGAGGCGACGACATCGTGGCGCGGATGGCCGCCGCCGAGCTGTATCGGCGCGGTGTCCGCATGCACGGTCCGATCGTCCCCGGAGAGGCCGGGACCGTCGCCACCCTCCTCGCCGAGTACGGGGAGGCGGAACGGAACGCGTCGTCCCCGATCACGGCCTCGTTCACGGCGGACGACCTCGACCCGTCCTGGTTCGTCGGCGCCGACGCACTCCACATCTCGGGTCACGGACTGCTCAGCGGGGCGATGGCGGATCTCGCGGCCGCCGCCGCCCGGATGGCGCGTCACGAACGGGCTCTCGTCTCCGCCGACCTCCCCGGCGCGGAGATGATCCGCTACGCAGGGGCCGAGACGGTGGCGGAGCGGCTGCTCCGGCTGCGTCCGCGCGTCCTGTTCGGCACCGACGACGCACTCGAAGCGCTCGGCATCCTCCCGTCCGTGCCCGTCGTCGTCGTCACGCGGAACGATGACAGCGCGCAGATCCGGCGCCGCGGGCGCCTGATCGAGATCCCCGCGCCGGACGTCGCGGTGGTCGACCCCGCCGGCACCGATGACGCCTTCGTCGCCGGCTTCCTGCTCGGAGCGGATCTGGACGACGCGATCGTCCGCGCCCGGCGAGCCGCGACCATGTGCCGCGGTCTCACGGGGGCGCTGCCCGCCATGCGGGAAGGTGTGGTCTCCGCCACGTCCTCAGCGCCGTGATCCGCGTCGGAGAGGAGATCGGTGCCGCCCTCCTCGAAGGCCGCGCGATCGTGGCGCTCGAGACCACGCTGGTGTCGCACGGGTTCCCGCACCCCGACGGCGTGATGGTGGCGCGGGCGTCGGAGGACGCCGTGCGCGCCAGCGGTGCCGTGCCGGCGACGGTCGGCATCGTCGACGGCGAGATCCGCATCGGGCTCACCCCGAGTGAGCTCGAACGGTTCGGGGCCGATGCGGACCGGGTTCGCAAGTGCGGTCCCCGTGACATCGCCGCCGCCTCGGCCCAGGGCGTACTCGGTGCGACGACCGTCGGGGCCACGGTCACGATCTGCCGGTCGGCCGGCATCGCGGTCATGGCGACGGGCGGACTCGGCGGGGTGCACCAGGGGTTCCCGGCGCCGCCGGACGTCTCCGCGGACCTGCCCGCCCTCTCCTCGTGCCCGGTCATCACGGTGAGCGCGGGGATCAAGTCCCTCCTGGACGTCCCGGCAACCGCCGAGATGCTCGAGACGCTCGCGGTGCCGGTCCTCGGATGGAGGACGGATACCATCCCGATGTTCTACGCGCGCGGGGGCGGACCGCCGGTCTCCGCCCGTGTCGAGCTGCCGGCCGAGGTCGCCCGGATCGCCCGCATCCATTGGGGTCTCGGCGGGGGCTCGGTCCTGCTCGTGCGGCCTCCCGACCGGTCCCTCGAGGACATCACCGCGCTCACCGACGCGGCGGTGGAACGCGCACGTGCGGCGGGCATCCGCGGACCGGATGTCACGCCCGAGGTGCTGCGGATCCTCAACGAGGAGACCGAGGGACGCACCGCGGCGGTCAACCGTGAGCTGATCGTGGCCAATGCCGCGCTCGCGGGCGAGGTGGCGGTGGCGCTCGCCGAGCAGGCACGCGGCTGACGCACCGTCGGGCGGCGTCCACGGCGGGTCGGGACGTGTCGGCGTCAGGACCGCGGCGCGAGGTTCGGTCGCGGTGTGGTCAATGGGGATGCGGTCGTGGGAAACGACCACATCCCCGGTGCGGGAGAGGGTAGAGGCCCCTCAACCACGGGCTGGAGAGTACACCGCGCACGCGGCAGGACCCGTCGGGGTGTCACCGCGGCTGACCACCGTCGGCGATCCGAGGGTGCTCGACGACCCCGGAAATGACGGAACCCCCGCATGCGGGGGTTCCGAGGGAGTAGCGCATACGGGATTCGAACCCGTGTTACCGGCGTGAGAGGCCGGCGTCCTAGGCCCCTAGACGAATGCGCCCTGTGGTGCCACTGCCATTGCCCGCTATGGAGAGAACTCGAGTTGGGGGAGGAGGATTCGAACCCCCGCTACCGGGGCCAGAACCCGGCGTCCTACCGCTAGACGATCCCCCACCGGAATCCCCATACGGGCGACCGCGAAGGATAGCACACACGTTCGCGTTCGAACGGGACCCGGTCGTCACGCCCGCCAGTTGGCGTACAGGTCCGCGTACCGGCCGTCGTGGGCGATGAGCTCGTCGTGCGTGCCGTCCTCCACCACCCTCCCGTGGTCGACGACGATGATCCGGTCGGCCTGCCGGACCGTCGAGAGCCGGTGGGCGATGACGATGGAGGTGCGCCCCGTCAGGAGGTGGCGGAGCGCCGCCTCGATCTCCCGCTCGGTCCGGAGGTCCACGGACGACGTGGCCTCGTCCAGGATGAGGAGCCGGGGATCGGCCACCAGGGCACGTGCGAACGCGATGATCTGCCGCTGCCCGGCCGACAGACGGGATCCCCGCTCCTCCAGCTCGGTGTCGAGTTGCTCGGGAAGGCCCTCCACGAACTTGCGGGCTCCGACGGCGTCCAGTGCCGCCCACAGATCCTCGTCGCTCGCGTCCGGCCGCGCGAACCGGAGGTTGTCGGCGACCGATCCGCGGAAGACGTACCCCTCCTGCGGCACGATCCCGAGCTGGGCCCGCAACGAGTCCTGGGTGACGTCCCGCAGATCGTGTCCGTCGATGAGCACGGCGCCGCTCGTCGGGTCGTAGAAGCGGGCGATGAGCTTGGCCAGCGTCGACTTCCCGGCTCCGGTCGCGCCGACGAGGGCCACTGTCGTCCCGGCGGCGATCGTGAGATCGACGTCCCGGAGGACGGGTGTCTCCCCGTAGGCGAAGGTGACGTCGCGGAGCGCGACCTCCCCGCGGATGGCCGGCAGATCGGTCGCCCCCGGGCTGTCCACGAGGTCGGGCTCGGTCTCGAGGACGTTCAGGATCTTCTCGAGGGCCGCCATCGCCGACTGGTACGTGCCGTAGAGCTGCGAGAGCTGCTGGATGGGGTCGAAGAAGATGACCACGTAGCCCACGAACGCGACCAGGATGCCGACGCTGAGATCGCCGTCCATCACCCGGCCCGCGCCGAAGAAGAGAACGAGGGCGGTGCCGACGGCCGTCAGGAACTCCACGCCGGGGAAGTAGGCGGCGGAGATCCGGATCGTCTGCATGTTCGCCTCCCGGTACTCCGCATTGACGCGGCGGAACTCGGCCTGGGCGGCCTCTTCCCGGCCGAACCCCTGGACCACGCGCACGCCGGAGATGGCCTCCTGGAGCACGGCCAGCACATGCGCGATGCGCTCACGCGTGCGCCGGTACGCCCCGGCTGATGCCCGGCGGAAGACGACGGTGGCGGCGATCAGGAGGGGGAAGACCGCGAAGGCCCAGAGCGCGAGCTGCCAGTCGTAGGCGAAGAGGATCGCGATGACCCCGACGAACGTGAGCCCCTGCACCACCAGGGTGGTGACGCCCTCGGTGACGAGCTGGTGGAGCGCCTCGATGTCGCTCGTGAGGCGGCTGACGCTCACGCCCGTCGGCATCCGCTCGTGGTGGCCCAGCGAGAGGCCCATCATGTGGGAGAAGGTCCGTGTCCGGATGTCGTACAGCATGCGCTCGCCGACCCAGGCCGCCATGTACGTCTGCCCGTATCCGGCCAGCCAGCCGACGATCCCCGCGACAAGGATGAGCGTGACGGCGATCACGAGGACCGACCGGTCCCCCTCGGAGATGCCGTGGTCGATCGCGATCTGGACGAGGGCCGGGGACGCGAGACCCGCGGCCGACACGAGCGCCATCAGAAGGAGGGTCGCCACCACCTGCAGGCGGTAGGGGCGGAAGTAGGGGAGGAGCTTGCGGAGCTTCCGGACCGGCACGCGTTCCTTCGGCGCGTCGCCACGTCCGGCCAGGGTGCCGCCCGGAGCGCCGGGTGGGCGTCCTCCGAAGGTCATGCCTCGACCTCCGGGATCTCGTCGACACGCCCGGCGTCGTGGATCTCGCGGTAGAGCGCCTGCGACCCGTGCAGGGTCTCGTGCGTCCCCCGTGCCGCGATCGTCCCGTCCTCGATCACCACGATCTCGTCGGCGAGCTCGATGGTCGACTGGCGGTGGGCGATGATGATGGTCGTCCGGCCTGCCATGACCCGGCGGAGCGCGGTTTGGATGGCGTGCTCGGTGGTGGCGTCCACGGACGCGGTCGCCTCGTCCAGGATCAGCACCCGCGGGTCGGTCAGGACCGCGCGCGCGATGGCGATCCGCTGCCGCTGCCCGCCGGAGAGGGTGTATCCGCGCTCGCCGATCATCGTGTCGTAGCCGTCGGGCAGATCCGAGATGAACCCGTCGGCCATCGCGGCGCGCGCCGCCTCCTGCACCTCCTCGTCGGTCGCGCCGGGGCGCCCGTACGCGATGTTGTCGCGCACGGAGAGGCTGAAGAGGAAGGGCTCCTGGGCCACGACGCCGACCGCGCGGCGCAGGTCGTGCAGCCGCAGGTCGCGGACGTCCGCGCCGTCGAGCGTGACCGAACCGCCGGTGACGTCGTAGTAGCGCGGGATGAGCTGGGCCAGGGTCGTCTTGCCGGATCCCGTCGCGCCGATGAGAGCGACCACGCGGCCGGCCGGGATGTCGAGGTCGACGTCGTGCAGGAGGCCCGTCGGGGTTTCATGTCCGAACGACACGCCGTGGAACGCGATGTGCCCGTCGCCGGGCGGGACGGGGCGGGCGTCCGGCGCCTCGGTGAGATCCGGCTCGCTGTCGAGGACCTCGAACATGCGCACACCCGCGGCCACGGCGCGCTGCGCGCTCCCGACGAGCGTCCCGACCATGCGGAGCGGGAAGACGAGCATGAGCAGGTACTGGAAGTACTGCACGAACTCGCCGATCGTGAGCTTTCCGTCGATCGTCTGGATCCCGCCGACGATGACGACGACGGCGAGGCCGATCGTCGGGAGGAATCCCATGAGCGATGTGTAGAAGGCCTGCACCCGGTTCGCGTTCATGCTGGTGCGGAAGGCCGTGAGGGACGTCTCGGCGAAACGCTCGCTCTGGCGCATCTCCTGGCCGAACGCCTTGACCACGCGGATGCCGACGATGCTCTCCTCGGCGCTCTCGGTGACGTCGGCGACCTTCTGCTGGGTGTCCACGAGGAGGGGCTGCGTCCTCGTGCTCGCCCTCCAGGCGATCGCGACCAGGAGCGGCGCCATGAGGAGCGCGAGCGCCGTCAGGAGCGGATCGATGAGGACGAGCAGGACGGTGTAGAGGACGAGCGCGAAGGCGTTGGAGAAGATGAAGACCAGGCCGTAGCCGAGGAAGAACCGGATGATCTGCAGGTCGTTCGTCGCCCGTGACATGAGCTGGCCGACCGGCATGCGGTCGAAGTAGCGGAACGACTGGCCCTGCAGGTGCTCGAACATCCGGCCGCGCAGATCGAACTCGACGCCGAGGCTGACGTTGCCCGAGACCACGCGCCGGATGGCCGCGAGTCCCATGCGCACGAGTCCCACGGCGACGATCGCGCCGACGAGCGGCCAGAGGAGATCCCGTCGCCCGTCGCCGATGACGTCGTCGATGATGAGCCGCGTCAGCCACGGGATCGCCGCGGAGCACGCCATGAGGAGCGCCGCCGCGGTCGCGGTCACGACGACCTGGACACGATATGGTCGGAGGAATGCGAGGAGGCGGACGAGAGTTCTCACGGTATTACCAGTGAACGATAGCGATACTGGTCAGATTGGGGTCGTGGACCGAGCGCCGGTGGGGGTCGAACCACCGGTCGTCGTCGCGGTGCCCAATGTCGCCGAGGGACGGGACGCCTGGATCATCGGAGACCTCGCCGACGCGATCGCGCGCCCGGGGGTCCGGGTCATGGACGTGCACTCGGACGCCGACCACGGGCGCACCGTGTTCACCGTCGCCGGCGACCCCCTCGGCATGCAGGACGCCATGGTCGACCTGGCCGCCGCCTCGATGGACGCCATCGACGTCCGCCGCATCCGGGGCGTGCACCCCACGGTGGGGGCGCTGGACGTCCTTCCCATCGTGGCGCGGGAGCCGTCCGAGATGCCGCTCGCGGCGGAGCTCGCAACGGCCGTCGCGCAGAGGATCGGCCGGGAGCTCCTCATCCCCGTCTTCCGCTACGGCGAGGTCGCCACCAACCCGGCCCGGACCCGCCCGCACGACTTCCGCGCCGGCGGCGTGGACGGCCTGGCCGCGCGCATCGACGACGGCCTCCTCGTGCCGGACGACGGCCCCACGCGTATCCACGCGACGGCCGGGGCCGTGCTCGTGGGGGCGCGGGATCCGCTCATCGCCCTCAACGTGTGGCTCGCCGACGGAAGCCTCGACCATGCGCGCGCCATCGCCGCCCGCGTCCGCGAGAGCGGGGGAGGACTCCCCGGCGTGCGGGCGCTCGGCCTGTACCTTCCGTCCGCGGGCGCGGCGCAGGTGTCCATGAACCTGGAAGACTTCCGCCGGACACCGCCGGCTCTCGCCATCGCGGCCGTGCGCCGGGAGGCGGAGCGGCTGGGGGTCGAGGCGGGTGACAGCGAACTCGTCGGGCTCATCCCGCGCGCCGCCGTCCTGGGCACGAGTCCCGGAGCGCTCGGCCTGAGGGGATTCCGTCCCGGGCAGGTGCTCGAGTCGCAGCTGCCCCGTCCGTTCGCAACGATCGATCTGTAAGACAAGGAGCCAGTCATCGCCAAGAAGCGTCGTCGGCGACCGAACGCCGGTCCCCCTCCGATCAAGAACGCGCGCCACGAGGCCCGCCAGTCCGGCGAGCCGCTCACCGCATCCGAACAGGGCCGGCTTCCGAAGGGCGCGCCGATCAAGCCGACCTTCAGGAGCGTGGTCATCCGGACCGTCATCGCGACCGTCCTCTTCGGGGGGATCATCGCCGCGATGGGGTCGAGCGGCGGCGACGTCATCATCTCGGCGGCCATCATGTTCGTCATCCTGCTGGGGTTCGGCTGGTTCTTCGACAACATGCTGCACCGCTACCGGATGCGGAAGTGGATGGACAAGAACGGCTTCGGCCCCACGGGGCGGGGGTAGCGGCCCACATGCCACCGCGCGGAACCCGCGACATCCTCCCCGGGGAGGCCCGACTCCGCGATCGCGTGATCGCCGAGGCCTCACGGATCTTCGCCGAGTACGGATACGGCCACATCCAGACGCCGACGTTCGAGGAGACGGAGGTGTTCGTCCGCGGAGTCGGCACGAGCACCGACATCGTGCGCAAGGAGATGTACACCTTCGAGGACGGCTCCGGCCGGTCGCTCACCCTCCGTCCGGAGGGGACGGCGCCCGTTGCCCGCGCGTTCGTGGACCACGGCATGCACAAGCAGCAGCTGCCGGTGAAGTTCTGGTACCTCGCGTCGATGTTCCGCTACGAGGCTCCGCAGGCCGGGCGCTACCGCGAGCACACCCAGCTCGGAGTCGAGGCGCTGGGGTCGGACGACCCGCTCGTCGACGTCGAGGTGATCACGCTCCTGTCGGATCTCTACGGTCGCCTGGGCGTCCCGGAGGTCACGCTCCGGATCTCGTCGATGGGCGACGCGGAGTCGCGTGAGGCCTACCGGCCGACCCTCATGGAGTACCTGGACGCCCACGCCGACGTGTTCGACGAGGACGAACGGGACCGCATGCGCGACAACCCGCTGCGCCTGTTCGACTCGAAGCGGGCGGCGACGGCGGCGGTCATGGCCGACGCCCCCAAGATCGTCGACCACCTGGGACCCGCCGCACGGGAGCACGACGAGCGCGTCCGCGCCGGTCTCGACCTCCTCGGTGTCCCGTATGTGCGCGACCCCATGCTCGTCCGGGGGTTCGACTACTACACCCACACCGTCTTCGAGTTCGTCTGCGACCGCCTCGGAGCGCAGTCCGGGATCGGGGGCGGCGGCCGCTACAACGGTCTCATCGAGGAGCTCGGCGGACCGGCCACTCCCGGCGTCGGCTTCGGCACCGGGCTGGAGCGCATCACCCTCGCCCTCGAATCGGTGGAATCGGTCCCCGACTCCGGGATCGACTGCTACGTGGCCATCCCGGACGAGGCGCTCCGCCTGGAGCTCCTGCCGCTCCTGCGCGGGCTCCGCGACGCGGGCATCCGCTGCGAGACGGACCTGCGCGGACGCCGGCTGAAGACCATGCTGAAGCACGCCGACTCCCTCGGTGCCGCCACCGTGGTCATCATCGGGCCGCGCGAGCACGAGAGCGGTGTCGCCACCGTGCGCGACATGGTCACCGGCGATCAGCGCGAGGTCCCGCAGGCCGACCTCGTGGACGCACTCTCGTCGGTCATGATCCAGGTCCCGCGACCCCGGTACGGGTACGACGTCAACCATCCAGGAGGCACTCCCAAGTGATCGGATCCCCCATCTACCGCACCCACACCTGTGGCGACACGGCATCGGCGGTGAATGAGGAGGTCCGGCTGTCGGGATGGGTCCACCGGCGGCGGGATCACGGCGGCCTGATCTTCATCGACCTGCGTGACCGCAGCGGGATCGTGCAGCTCGTCTTCGACCCCGAGATCGACGCCGCGGCCCACGAGCGCGCGGGGCGCTTCCACCCCGAGGACGTCGTCCGCGTGGACGGCACCGTCGTCACCCGCGACGACAAGAACCGCAACCCGAACATCCCGACGGGTGACGTCGAGGTACGGGTCGGCGCGGTCGAGGTGCTGTCGGCGGCCGATCCGCTCCCGTTCTCGGTCGAGGACGAGACGCAGGAGGCCGGCGAGGAGATCCGGCTGGAGTACCGCTACCTCGAGACCCGGCGCCCGCGGCGGCAGCGCGCCATCGAGATGCGCGCCCGTCTGGCCCGTGCCACGCGCGCGGTCCTCGACGACGAGGGCTTCCTCGAGATCGAGACGCCGATCCTGGTCCGCTCCACCCCGGAGGGCGCCCGCGACTTCATCGTGCCGAGCCGCCTTCACCAGGGCTCGTGGTACGCACTCCCGCAGAGTCCCCAGCTCTTCAAGCAGCTGCTGATGGTCGGGGGGTTCGAGCGCTACTACCAGATCACCCGGTGCTTCCGGGACGAGGACTTCCGCGCCGACCGCCAGCCGGAGTTCACGCAGGTGGACATCGAGGCCTCCTTCGTCGAGCAGGAGGACGTCATCCGCATCATCGAGCGGCTGCTCGTCACCCTGGCGACCGAGGCCGGCGTCACGCTCACGGCGCCGTTCCCCCGGATGAGCTTCCACGAGGCGATGTCCCGCTTCGGCTCCGACCGGCCGGACCTCCGCTTCGGGTGCGAGATCGTCGACTGGACCGAGGCCGCCGCGACGTCGGGGCTCGGGATCTTCGCGAAGGCCGTGGAAGGTGGCTCCGTGGTCCGCGGCATCCGCATCCCCGGAGCCGGCGAGGGGCTGTCCCGGAAGGACCTCGACGGCCTCGTGCCGCTCGCCCAGGAGCTGGGGGCGAAGGGGCTCGTCTGGGCCGTCGTCGGCGACGAGGGCGGGCTGCGGGCCTCCGTCAAGGCGGAGTTCCTCGGAGGGCTGACGGAGGCGTTCGATGCGTCCGCCGGCGACCTCGTCTGCATCGTGGCCGACGAGGAGGAGGCCGCGCTGGCGGTCCTGGGCGGGCTTCGCCTGCGACTGGCCGAGCGCTTCGGCCTGATCCCGGAAGACGCCTGGGCACCGGTCTGGGTCGTCGACTTCCCGCTCGTCGAGTGGAACGCCGACGAGAAGCGCTGGGACGCTCGGCACCATCCGTTCACCGCACCGCGCGCGGAGGACGTGGACAAGCTCGCGTCGGACCCCGGCGCCGTGATCGCCCAGGCCTACGACATCGTCCTCAACGGGCTGGAGGTGGGGGGCGGGAGCATCCGGATCCACGACCGCGCCGTGCAGGAGCAGGTGTTCGCGATGATCGGGGTGGACGAGGTCGAGGCGGAGGACAAGTTCGGCTTCCTCCTCCGGGCACTCCGGCTCGGCGCTCCGCCGCACGGCGGCGTGGCACTCGGTTTCGACCGTCTTGTGATGCTGCTCCTCGGTGAGCGCTCCATCCGCGACGTCATCGCGTTCCCGAAGACCTCGGGCGGTCACGACCCCCTCACGGGCGCCCCCGCGCCGGTGGACGGCCGCCAGATGCGCGACCTCGGCGTGGCCCTCACGGCGCCCCCCGAACAGAAGGACGCATAGACGGATGATCCCACGACCCGTGGGATTCCCATCCGGTGTGATCCCCAACCGTTAAGCCTCCGCGTCCCGCTGCCGACACCATTGGTGATTTCGGCGAACGTGGAGGTAAACGAGGGTGTCAAACGGCACTGAAAAGCGAACGGTTTCGCGTCGTCTGCGTCGCGCGACGCTGGTCGGCCTGGGCGTCCTGGTGGTCACCCCGGCCCTCGCGCACGGTCAGACGAGTGACCTTCCCGGTCCCATTCCGGGCGAGGCGATCCAACTGGGCAAGGATGCGCCCGCCAGCGTCAAGAAGGCGCTCAAGGCCAACAAGCCCGTCGTCATCTCCTTCCTGCTTCCGAACGTCACCGAGGACGAGATCGTGCGATCCCGTCTCGCCGCGCTCCAGAAGCGCTCGAAGTACGCCAACACCACGTTCCTCACCTTCCGCATCACGTCCGCATCGGATCTGGGTGACCTCCCCGACTCACTCGGCGTGCGGTCCACGCCGACCGTGGTCGTCGTCCAGCGCGACAACAAGCTCTCCAACACGTGGCGCGGCCTCGTGGACCAGGAGATGATCGCCCAGTCGATCGACGACGCGCAGTCCGCCGTGCCGACCGCGATGTCGCTTCCGGCCCACACCGGCCCGACGACCGGCAACAAGGCCGCCATCGCGACGCTGAGGAAGGTCAACGCCCACTACGCCAAGCTCCCGAACGTCCTCGTGACGGGCACCGGCTCCATCGCGGGCACCCCCGCCGGCCGCCTCGAGCTCGACTGGCGCCTCGCGAAGGGCAAGACCGCGAACGCCACCGGCAAGACCACGACGGGAGACGGTGTCCCCGTCGACCTCATCCTCAACCGCACCGGCATGTACACCAAGCCGATCGGGGCGACCTGCTGGATCCGTGACACGAGTCTCCGCGTCCGCCAGGCCCTCAACGTGCCGCTCGTCCCGCTCGCCGGCGTGAGCGTCAGCCCGGCCCGCATCGTCGGACCGGCCAAGGGCAAGGAGAAGAGCACGAAGCGGCGCATCGTCGTGACCGATCAGGGCGGCACCTACGGGTTCGACACCGCCACCTACATCGTCGACACGGCGACGCACGAGGTGCTCTCCGTCTCCACCAAGCGCTACCGCCTGGAGTACGCGGCGGGTGGCGCCGCCGGCACCAAGTCCGAGCCCGTGCCGCGGCCGGACAGGATCTGTTAGGACCTCACGCCGCCCGCCCGCACGGGCGACTTGGGTGCACGGGCCTCCCTCGGGAGGCCCGTGGTCGTCATG
>CAYOSM010000041.1:0-17485 GCA_964406645.1 uncultured Bifidobacteriaceae bacterium
GTCATACGGTGCGCGAGAAGATCTGCTTCTCGCCGGGGGTCGGCAGGTGCGCGTCGAAGGCCATGGCGATGTTACGGATGAGGAGCATCCCCTCGCCGCGGGCGTCGACGTCCGCGGCGGAGAGACGGACGATGCCGTCATCGACGAGCGCTCCGAGACGCTCCGGCACGTCGTGGAAGTAATCGTCGAACACGATCCCGTAGCGGTCCTCGAAGGTGCGCTTCGTGATCCGGAAGTCGCACATCAGCGTCATGATCACGTCGCGCCGGATGACGTCGTCGTCCGAAAGCAGGTATCCGGCGTGGATCGGCAGCTCGCCGCGGGTGACGCGCTCGCCGTACTCCCGGAGGGTCTTCGTGTTCTGCGCGTAGAGGCGGTCGAACTGCCCGATGCCGGAGAGCCCGAGCCCGAAGAGGTCGGCACCGGCGTTGGTCGTGTACCCCTGGAAGTTGCGGTAGAGCGTCCCCTGACGCTGTGCCACGGCCAGTTCGTTGTCGGGCTTGGCGAAGTGATCCATCCCCACGTAGACGTAGCCCGCCTCGTTGAGGCGCTCGAGCGTCCGGATGAAGATGCGGACCTTCTCGTCGGCGTCCGGGAGGTCCTCCTCTTTGATGAGCCCCATGTGCCGCTTGATCCACGGGACGTGCGCGTAGTTGAAGACGGCGATGCGGTCCGGCGAGATCTCGATGACGCGGTCGAGCGTGGACTCGAACGTCGCGATCGTCTGGTGCGGGAGGCCGTACATGAGATCGAGGTTCACGCTGGTGATCCCCGCCTCGGCGACCCACTCCAGGGCCTGCAGCGTGACGTCGAGCGGCTGGACGCGGTTGACGGCCTCCTGCACCGTCGGGTCGAAGTCCTGGACGCCCATCGAGACGCGGTTGAACCCGGACTCGGCGAGCGCCATGACGTGCTCGCGGCGGAGTTCGCGGGGATCGAGCTCGACCCCGGCCTCCGCGTCCTCCGAAACGGAGAACCGGGCGCGCGTGGCGTCGGCCAGGCGGCGGATCTCATCGGGCTCGAGGGAGGTGGGGGTGCCGCCGCCCCAGGCGATCTGCGTGACCTCGCGGTCGGAGCCGAGCAGCGGGCGGAGGATGTCCATCTCCGCGATGAGCATGTCGAGGTACGACCCGATCTTCTGCCGGTTGCGGCTCACGATCATGTTGCAGCCGCAGAAGTAGCAGAGGGTGTCGCAGAAGGGGATGTGGAAGTAGAGCGAGAGCGGCGGCGCGCCGGGGCGCCCGTCGGTACGTGCGATCTCGGACCGGTAGAGGGCCTCGTCCACGTCCGGGCCGAAGAGGTTCGCGGTCGGGTAGCTCGTGTACCGCGGGCCCTGACGCGAATACCGGCTGAAGAGGCCGGGATCGACCGAGTTGAATTGAGTGATCGCCATCAAACGTGAGCCCCTCGCGTCATCCGAATACCCATTGTAGGCCCCGCCGGCCCGTGGGACGCCCCGCGGCCGGTGGGCCGAATGTCGCTCGTCGGTCCGGTCTCAGTCCGCGTCGGCGGAGGTGCCCTCGGAACCGGCGGGAAGGGCGGGTACCGGCTTCGGGTGGCCCTCGTTGTCGATGGCGACCATGGTGAAGCGGCCCCTGGTCGTCAGCTGCTTGCTCTGGGCGTACACGTCCTCGCGCGTGACCATGACCTCGACCACCATGCTGGTACGTCCCACCCTGGTCACCCGGGCGTCCAGCTCCACGATGTTCCCCACGTAGACGGGGACCTTGAAGTCGATGTGGTCGATGCGCGCCGTGACCACGGTCGCCCTCGCATGGCGCATCGCGGCGACGCCGGCGGCGGTGTCCATCCACGCCACCAGCTGTCCGCCGAACAGATTCCCCTGGGGATTGGTGTCCGTGGGGAACACCGATTGCAGCATCGTTGCCTTCATGCGATTCCTTTGAGGCGTGGGCCCGGGCCCGGAAAGGATGGCACGACCGGGGGCGATTGACATCCCCCGGCCGGGACTCCGGGCCCGACGAAACATCCGCGTGCACCGAGATTCGGAGGTCGTCCGCTCTCGACCCGCGCCGCGTGCTTGATACATTGAGCTGACCCTTTAACCGGGCCCTGTGAGGTCAGAAGGGAGGCAAAATGAGGTATCCGCAGCCGTCGGCCGGACGGAGGCGCCCATGAGCGCCAAGGTTCTGGTCGATGCAGAGCACTTCCGCCGGACGGTGCAGCGCATCGCCCACGAGGTCGTCGAACGCCACGTGGGATCCGATCTGCCACTGGCCGTCGTCGGGATCCACACGAACGGTGTCCCCCTCGCCGCGCGCATCCAGGCGCTGATCGGCGAGTTCACGGGGACCACCCCGCCGCTCGGAACCATCGACATCGCGCTCTACCGCGACGACGTCGGGGTGGGGCACCGCCCCCTGACACCCGTCGTGGGTGAGACCGCACTCGACTTCGACATCTCCACGCACGCCGTCCTCCTCGTGGACGACGTCCTGTACACCGGGCGCACCATCCGCGCCGCGATCGACGCCGTCTTCGACTACGGGCGCCCGCCGCTGGTCCAGCTGGCGACGCTGGTCGACCGCGGCCATCGGGAGCTCCCGATCCGTCCCGACTACGTCGGCAAGAACCTGCCCACGGCGCGGTCCGAGCGGGTGACCGTCCACATCGCGGAGGTCGACGGCGTCGACGAGATCCTCCTGGAGGAGGGCGAGGAATGAGCCAGCGCCGCTCGCTTCTGTCGATGGACGACCTCGATCGTGACGACATCGTCCGCATCCTCGCGACCGCCGGCCGCTTCACCGAGGTCATGGGCCGCGACAACAAGAAGGTGCCGACCCTCCGCGGCCGCACCGTGATCAACCTCTTCTTCGAGGCATCCACCCGCACCGCGACGTCCTTCGAGCTGGCGGCCAAGCGCCTGTCGGCCGACGTCGTCAGCATCAAGGCATCCGGGTCGAGCGTCGAGAAGGGCGAGAGCCTCAAGGACACGATCCTCACGCTCAACGCATACGGACCGGACATCTTCGTCATCCGCCACGGGGGCGTCGGGGCGTGCAACCTCGCGTCCCGCTTCACCGACGCGGCGGTCCTGAACGCCGGGGACGGCAAGCACCAGCACCCCTCCCAGGCCCTGCTCGACCTCTACACCATCGAGCGCGAGGTCGGGCCCGTCGACGGCCTCCACGTCGCGATCGTCGGCGACGTCGTCCACTCCCGGGTGGCGCGGAGCGCCATCACCGGGCTCACCACGATGGGCGCGAAGGTCACGCTCGTCGGGCCGCCCACGCTGCTCCCCTGGAAGGCCGAGTCGCTCGGCGTCACCACCAGCACGGACCTCCGGGACATCGGGGACGCCGACGTCGTCTACGTCCTGCGCATGCAGCACGAGCGCATGGGCGACGGCGGCTTCGTCCCGTCGCTCCGCGAGTACACCTCCCGCTACGGGGTCACCCACGACCGCCTGCGTCCCGGCCAGCGCGTCATGCACGCCGGGCCGATCAACCGCGGGGTCGAGATCTCCGGCGAGCTCGCGGACGACCCGGCAACGCTCATCGAGCGGCAGGCCGCAAACGGGCTCGTCGTCCGCATGGCGATCTTCTACGACCTCCTCGTCGAACCGACGACCATTTCCAACCCTTCCTCCTTCGAACCGGCGGTGGCTGCGTGAGCATTCGTTTGATCCAGCGTGACGGTGAGGCCGTCTCGATCGTCATCACGGGCGTCAGGAAGCTCGATCCGGCCGCGGGCATCGACGAGGTCGGCGACCTCGTCATCCGTGACGGGCGCATCGGGGGCGACCCCGAGGGGCTCCGGACCGTGGACGGAACGGGGCTCGTCGCCGTCCCCGGCTTCGTCGACCCGCACGTGCACTTCCGCACGCCGGGCCGTGAGGAGGCCGAGGACATCGCCACCGGAAGCCGCGCCGCGGCGGCGGGTGGATTCGTCACGGTGGTCGCGATGCCGAACACCCAGCCGCCCGTCGACTCCGCCTCGGTCGTGGGCGCCCTCTTCGAGCAGGCCGAGTCGCAGGCGGCCGTGCGCGTCGGCTTCTTCGCCGCGATCACGCGCGGACAGAAGGGGGAGACCCTCACGGAGCAGGGCGAGCTCGCCGACCTCGGCGTCGTCGGCTTCTCGGACGACGGCGTGCCGGTCGCGAACGCGGAGGTGATGCGCCGCGCCCTGCGCTACCAGCAGGTCACCAAGCTACCGCTGGTCCTCCACGAGGAGGATGCGGACCTCTCGTCCGGCGGCGTGATGCACGAGGGCGAGGTCTCCACGAAGCTCGGCCTCCAGGGCATTCCGAGCATCTCCGAGGCCATCCAGGTGGCGCGCGACGCGGAGCTCGCGGAGTACGAGGGCGGGCGGATCCACATCTGCCACGTCTCGGCCGTCGAGACCGTCGACGTCATCCGCCGCGCCAAGGAGCGCGGCATCGCCGTCACGGCCGAGGTGACCCCGCACCACCTCGTCCACACGGACGAGAAGGTGCTCGCGCTCGACGCCGCGCGCGACAAGATGAACCCCCCGCTCCGGGCGGAACGGGACCGGACGGCGCTCATCGAGGCGCTGATCGACGGGACGATCGACTGCATCGCCACCGACCACGCGCCGCACCCCGGGCATGAGAAGGAGCGGACCTTCGAGGAGGCGCCGTTCGGCGTCACCGGCCTGGAGACGGCGTTCGCGGTCTGTTACACGCACCTGGTGAAGCCGGGCACCATCAGCCTGGAGCTCCTCGCCCGTCGGATGAGCACCGACGCCGCCGCGGTGGTGGACCTTCCGGTGCCGACCCTGGCGGAGGGCTCGGTTGCGGACGTCGCGCTCATCGACCTCGACGCCGAGGTCGTGGTCGGAGAGCACGGATTCCAGAGCAAGTCGACGAACTCGGCGTTCCTCGGGGACACCCTGAACGGACGCATCACGATGACGATCGCAGGAGGACAGCTGGCATGGACGGCGTGAAGCGGGGACCGGGCCTGCTCCAGAAGGACGCGACGGGCCTCATCGTCATCGACATGCAGGAGGCGTTCCGCCCCGTCATCGACGGATTCGACGACATCGTCGCGAACGTCTGCCGCCTGGCGGAGGGATTCGCCATCCTCGGACGGCCGATCATCGTGACCGAGCAGTACCCCAAGGGGCTCGGCCGGACCGTGCCCGAGGTGGAGGAGACCCTGCCGGCGTTCACCGACCGCGTCGAGAAGATGCGCTTCTCCGGATGGGGCGTCGAGGGCTTCGACCGGGCGATCCGGCGCGCGCGCTCCACCAGCTGGGTGGTCTGCGGCATCGAGACCCACGTCTGTGTCAACCAGACGGTCCTCGATCTCATCGGACAGGGGCTCGACGTCCACGTCGCGGAAGACGCCGTCTCGTCGCGCACGGCGCAGAACCGGGCGATCGGGCTTGAGAAGATGCGCGCCGCCGGCGCACGCTCCACCAGCACCGAGACGGCCCTGTTCGAGATGCTGGAGCAGGCAGGGGGCGGGGAGTTCAAGGCGATCTCGAAGTTGGTGCGCTGATGGCGGATCGGAACGGGACCCGGCGTGCCTGGGTCGTCCTGGAGGACGGACTCACCCTCGAGGGACGTGCCGTCGCCGCCGACGGGACCGCCCTCGGCGAGATGGTCTTCACCACCTCCATGACCGGGTACCAGGAGGCCGTCACCGACCCCTCCTACATCGAGCAGATCCTGACCTTCGCCGCGCCGATGATCGGCAACTACGGCGCCGGTCCGGGCTACGATGAGAGCGACTCCGTACAGACGTCGGCCGTCATCATGGCCCGCTCCGGCGACCAGGGCGGGGCCGCCGGACCCACCGGCTGGAACACCTGGCTCACCGAGCGCGGCGTCGTCGCCGTCGACGACGTCGACACCCGCCGCCTGGTCACCCACCTGCGGGACCGCGGGGCGATGCGCGGCGGCGTGTCCACCGAACTCGATCGTGACGCACTCCTCGCGCGGGTCCTCGCACATCCCGTGCTCGACGGCCGTGATCTCGTCACGCAGGCCTCCGGGCCGCGGCGGTCACTCGGAACCGACGGGCCGCGCATCGCGGCCATCGACTGCGGCATCAAGCAGAGCATCGCGAACCGCCTCGTGGACGCGGGGTGCCGGCTCGAGATCTTCCCGCCCGGGGCGAGCGTCGAGGAGATCCTCGCCGTCGACCCCGCGGCGCTCTTCACCTCCAACGGTCCGGGCGATCCGGCGGCCGCCGGGCACGTGGTGGACACCATCGAAGGGCTCCTGGGACAGATCCCGGTCTTCGGCATCTGCATGGGACACCAGCTCCTGTCGCGCGCCCTCGGGCTCGAGACCGAGCGGCTGCCGTTCGGTCACCGCGGCGCCAACCACCCCGTGCGGCGCGTCGAGGACGACCGCGTCGAGATCACCGTGCAGAACCACGGGTACGCGGTGTCGGCGTCCTCCCTCCCGAACGGCGTGGAGGTCACCCGCACCAGCCTCTTCGACGGGTCGGTGGAGGGCATCCGCGCACCCGAGCTGCGGGCGTGGTCTGTTCAGTACCACCCGGAGGCACGTCCCGGGCCCCACGACGCGAGCTACGCGTTCCACGACTTCGTCACGGAGGTGAGCTGATGCCACGGCGCACCGACATCGAGACGATCCTGGTCCTCGGCAGCGGTCCCATCGTCATCGGACAGGCCGGTGAGTTCGACTACTCCGGCACCCAGGCCTGCCAGGCCCTGCGCGAGGAGGGCTATCGCGTCGTCCTCGTGAACTCCAACCCGGCGACGATCATGACCGACCCGGGCATCGCCGACCGCACGTACGTCGAGCCGCTCGACCCCGAGACGGTCGAGGCGGTCATCGAGCGGGAGCGCCCCGACGCGCTGCTTCCGACCCTCGGCGGGCAGACGGCGCTCAACCTGGCCATGTCGCTGAGCGCGAACGGCGTCCTCGAGCGGTACGGGGTGGAGCTCATCGGCGCCCGTGCCGACGCCATCCGGACCGCGGAGGACCGGGAGGAGTTCAAGCGGGCCATGATCGCCGCCGGGCTCCAGGTGCTCGAGGCCCACACCGTGACCACGGTCGAGCAGGCGCAACTTGCCGCCGAGCAGGTCGGATTCCCGGTCATCCTCCGTCCGGCGTTCACCCTCGGCGGAGAGGGCGGCGGCGTCGCCCAGGACCGCGACGAGCTCGAGGTGATGGCGGCACACGCCATCGCGGCCAGCCCCATCGACCAGGTCCTCATCGAGCGCTCGGTCACCGGCTGGGGCGAGTTCGAGCTCGAGGTCATCCGTGACCGGAACGACAACGCGATCATCATCTGCTCCATCGAGAACCTGGACCCGATGGGCGTCCACACCGGCGACTCGGTCACCGTCGCGCCGGCGATGACGCTCACCGACGACGAGCTCCAGACCATGCGCGACGCGGCCATCACCGTCATCCGTGCGGTCGGGGTCGAGACCGGCGGGTCCAACGTCCAGTTCGCGTACAACCGCGAGACCCGGGACCTCGTGGTCATCGAGATGAATCCCCGCGTCTCCCGGAGCTCCGCGCTCGCCTCGAAGGCCACCGGCTTCCCGATCGCGCGCGTCGCCGCGCGTCTCGCCGTCGGGTACACCCTGGACGAGCTGCCCAACGAGATCACCCAGATCACCCCGGCCAGCTTCGAGCCCTCGCTCGACTACGTCGCGGTCAAGGTGCCGCGCTTCGCGTTCGAAAAGCTGGACGGGACGACCGGCAAGCTGTCCACCTACATGCAGAGCGTCGGCGAGGTCCTTGCCATGGGGCAGACCTTCGGCGAGGCGTACGGCAAGGCCATGGGCGGCCAGGAGCTGGACGTTCCGTTCCGCGTCCCCGCCACCATGGACGAGGCGCTGGACCGCCTGCGTGAACCGAACGCCGATCGCTGGCAGCTCATCGGCTGGGCCGCGGAGAACGGCGCGAGCGCCGAGGACCTCGCCGAGGCCACGAAGGTCCACCCCTGGTTCTGCCGCGAGATCGTCGCGCTGGCCGAGGCCACCACCGGCCTGGGAGGCGACCTCGGGGCGCTCGACGCCGACGACCTCCGCGACGCGCGCCGGGCCGGTCTCATGGACGCCGATATCGCCCGGGCGACGGATTCCACGGAGGCCGACGTGTGGGCGCGTCGCCGCGAGCTGGGTGTCACACCGGCCTTCCAGGCCGTGGACACCTGCGCGGGCGAGTTCCGTGCGCGCACGCCCTACTTCTACGCCGGCTTCGCCACGACCGGCGAACCGGAGCCCGATCGCGACCCCGAATCGATCATCGTCCTCGGATCCGGCCCCAACCGGATCGGCCAGGGGGTCGAGTTCGACTACTGCTGTGTCCACGCCGCACTCGCGGCACGTGAGCTCGGCTATGCGTCAGTGATGGTCAACTGCAACCCCGAGACGGTCTCCACGGACCACGGGGTGAGCGACCGGCTGTACATGGAGCCCCTCACGCTGGGCAGCGTGCTCGACATCTGCGAGCGCGAGAAGCCCCTCGGGGTGATCACGAGCCTCGGCGGCCAGACACCGCTGCGACTGGCACGCGGTCTGGAGGCGGCCGGGGTCCCGCTCCTCGGCACGTCCGCGGAGTCCATCGAACTGGCCGAGGACCGCGAGCGCTTCGCCGCCCTCGCCTCCTCGCTCGGGCTGGAGGCACCGCCGTGGGCCATCGCCCACAGCGAGGATGAGGCCCGCGCCGCCGCCCGCGACGTCGGCTTCCCGGTACTGGTGCGCCCGTCGTTCGTCCTCGGGGGACGCGCGATGGCCATCATCTTCACCCAGGACGACCTCGACCGGTACCTCGACCTCGAGCGCCCGCGCTGGCCGCTCCTCATCGACTCGTTCCTCGAGAACGCCGTCGAACTCGACGTCGACGCGCTCGGCGACGGCCATGACTGCCACATCGGCGCGGTGCTGGAGCACGTGGAGGCCGCCGGCGTCCACTCCGGCGACTCGGCGTGCGTGATCCCTCCCCAGGAGGTCGGTCCCGGCGTCGTCGAGGAGATCGAGACCCGCACCCGGGAACTCGTCGTCGCGCTCGGCGCCGTCGGCCTGGTCAACGTCCAGTATGCGTACCAGGACGGCACGCTCTACATCATCGAGGCCAACCCGCGCGCCTCGCGCACCGTGCCCTTCGTGGCCAAGGCCACCGGGGTCCCGCTCGTGCGCCACGCCGTCGAGCTCATGCTCGGTAAGTCCCTCGGCGAGCTCGACCTCCCGGCCGGACGCGAGACGCGCCATGTCGCGGTCAAGGAGGCGGTCCTGCCGTTCGCGCGCTTCCCGTCGGCGGATCCCCGCCTCGGTCCCGAGATGCGGGCCACGGGCGAGGTCATGGGTCTCGGACGTTCGTTCGCCGAGGCGTATGCGAAGGCACAGGCCGGAGCGGGAGCGCCGCTGCCGCGATCCGGACGGGTCGCGCTGTCGGCCGCCACCATGGACAAGCCGCGTGCCGTCGCGGTCGCCGGACGGCTCGTCCGCGCCGGCTTCACGCTCGTGGCGACCGAGGGGACCGCGCATGCGATCCACGCCGCGGGACTCGAGGTGGCCACGGTGGGGAAGGTGGCCGAGGACGGGGACGACATCCCGACCCTCATCGGTCGTGGAGAGGTCGACCTCGTCATCAACACGCCGACCGGCGACGTCGCGCAGGACGACGGTGCGACGATCCGTCGCGCGGCGGTTGCCGCCGGCATCCCGTACCTCACGACCATGGAGGCGGCGGAGGCCGCGGCGCTCGCGGTCCGATCGGATCGTCTCACGCCGATCGCCCTTCAGGACATGCTGAATGTGGCGCCGGTCACAACCGGTGGATCGACCTCAACTTGAGGTTCAACCACGTGAACCGACATCTAACCGCTTTTCCCTGCTAGATGCGAAACATCAGGCCGCATTTTGGTGATTTTGCTCCTTGTTATCGGAGCGCGGAACAGACATCATCTCGCCCGATGGTCACAACGCTGAAAGCACCCAACCAGGCTCCGGAACGATCGCTCGACCAGCGGATGGAGGCCCTCCGTCGAGCGAATGAAATCCGTTCCGCCAGAGCGCAACTCAAAAAGGACCTGAAGAGCGGTCAGGTCAACATGCGTGACATCATCGCCGAACCACCCGACTACGTTCTCACCGCGAAGGTCTATGACATGCTTCTCGCCGTACCCAAGTACGGCAAGGTCAAGGCCACGCGATTCATCAACCACTGTCGCATCTCGCAGGGGAAGACCGTCGGAGGGTTGTCGGAACGTCAACGCAACGAGCTCGTCGACCTCCTGAGCCGATAGCCGGCCAGGCTCGCGTCCTCGTCATCTCAGGGCCTTCCGGGGCGGGGAAGGGAACGCTGATCCAGCGGATCCTTCCCCGCTTCTCCAACCTGACGGTGGCGACGTCGGCGACGACCCGTGCACAGCGTCCCGGAGAGACGGACGGGGTCGAGTACCACTTCATGACGCGTGAGGCGTTCGAGGCCGCCGTCGCGGGCGGTGAGTTCCTCGAGCACGTCGAGTACGCGGGCAACCGGTACGGCACGCTCAGGAGCGAGGTGGACCGCCATCTCGCCGAGGGGCGATCCGTCATCGTGGAGATCGAGCTGGAGGGCGCCCGCGCCATCCGGTCGATGCTCCCGGACGCCGTCACGGTGTTCATCGAGCCGCCGTCGATGGCGGAGCTGGAGGAGCGCCTCCAGAACCGCCGGACGGACTCCGCGGACGAGATCGCGGCCCGGCTCGAGGTCGGTGAGCGTGAGCTCGCCGCCGTCCACGAATTCGATCACCGTGTCGTGAACGCCGACGTCGAGGTCGCGACCGACGACCTCGCGGCCATCATCAGGAGTGCAACGGAGGGAACGACGCGATGACAACCGTCCTGCTCGGTGTCAGCGGCGGCGTGGCCGCCTACAAGGCCATCGACATCACCCGGCTTCTGCGCCACGACGGTCACGACGTGCACGTCGTCATGACCCGGTCGGCCGAGCGGTTCGTGGGCGCGGCGTCCTTCGCCTCGCTCTCGGGGAACCTCGTCGGCCAGTCGGTGTTCGAGGACGAGCGGCAGCCGGACTACCGTCATCTCGATCTGGGTCGCGCCGCGGACGTCATGCTCATCGCGCCGGCGACGGCCAACACGATCGCCCGGCTCGCCCACGGGCTCGCCGACGACCTGCTCACGGCGTCCTATCTGGCCTACGACGGGCCCGTCGTCATCGCCCCGGCCATGAACACCCGCATGTGGCGCCACCCGGCGACCCAGGTGAACCTCGCCACGCTCGCGTCCCGGGGCGTCCGGATCGTCCCGCCCGGTGAGGGACTGCTCGCGGACGGCGACGTGGGTCCGGGACGCCTTGCCGACGTCCCCGACATCATCCGCACCGCGCTCGAGGCGGCGGCACCGCCCGCCGGTCCCCTCACCGGCCGGGACGTCCTCGTCACCGCCGGTGGAACGCGCGAGCCGATCGACTCCGTCCGGTACGTCGGAAACCGCTCCAGCGGCCGCATGGGCTACGCGGTCGCCGAGGTGGCGGCCGCGCGCGGCGCCCGTGTCACGCTCATCGCCGCCAACGTCGACCTTCCGGACCCCGCCGGGGTCGAGGTGGTGCGCGTGGAGCGCGCCGATCAGCTGCTGGAGGTGACGCAGGCCGCCTTCCCGTCGTCCGACGTCCTGATCATGGCCGCCGCCGTCGCCGACTTCCGTCCGGTCGGAGCCGAGGACGGGAAGATCGACAAGTCCGCCCACGACGGCCTTGTCGTCACGCTCGAGCCCACCACCGACATCCTCGCCACGCTCGGCGGGGTCCGGGGCCCGGACCAGGTCCTCGTCGGGTTCGCCGCCGAACACGGCAAGGCGGGCCTCGAACGGGCACGCGAGAAGCGCATCCGCAAGCGGGTCGACCTCATCGTCCACAACGACGTGTCCGTTCCGGGCATCGGCTTCGAGGGCGCCGACAACGCCGTCACGATCATCGGTGCCGAGGGTGAGACCTCCACGGGGCGCACCACCAAGCGGGAATGCGCCGTGGCCATCATCGACGCCGTCGAGGGGCTCCTTCCCGGCCACTGACCCCGCTGGCATACGCCGGGTGTCGGTGGGGTGCCCCGGTGTGCGATCTCACACGGCGGGACGCGGCCGCGGTGAGCGTCGGAGAGGGCGCGCGCCGAGCGCCGGAGCATCCTCCGCACCGGGCGTCGCGGGGCTCCGCGAGCGTCTTTGCCGAGGCCTGACCGAGGTTCCACAGGACCCCACTTTTGGCCTGCTACGGTCTGGCGCGTGGATCGCCTCCATGCCGTGTCAGCCGACGACCGCCGGGACCTCTCCGCGGACCCCACGTCCGATCCCATCGGTTCGGCGTCGGCCCTTGCATCCTCGCTGGTTGATGCGCTCGCCGTCTCGGTCCGCGCCCCCGGCGCGACGCTCACCTCCGCCGTCGCCTGCATGCTCGCGGGCGGTCACATCCTCATCGAGGACGTCCCCGGCGTCGGCAAGACCGTCCTCGCCAAGAGCCTCGCGCGCGCCGCGGGCTGTGGCTTCTCCCGGCTCCAGTGCACGGCGGACCTCCTGCCGTCGGACGTCACCGGCGTCCACATCTACGATCAGCGGAGCCAGACGTTCGAGTTCCGGCCGGGACCGGTCTTCGCGAACATCCTGCTCGCCGACGAGATCAACCGCGCCTCGCCCAAGACGCAGTCGGCCCTCCTGGAGGCGATGGAGGAGCACCAGGTCACGGTCGACGGGCACACGCTCAGCCTCCCGACGCCGTTCATGGTGATCGCCACGATGAACCCGGTCGAGTACGAGGGCACCTTCTCCTTGCCGGAGGCCCAGTTGGACCGGTTCGCCGTCCGGCTGGCCATGGGGTACCCCAGCCTGGAGCAGGAGTCGGACATGCTCCTCGACCTCGCATCCCGCGACCCGGTCGCGAGCATCGACGTCGTCGCCGACGAGGCGTCGCTCCGCGCCGCACGCCACGCCGTCGAGAGCGTCCACGTCGATCCGGCGATGGCCCGCTACGTGGCGGAGATCGTCGCGGCCACCCGGTCCGACCGGCGGCTCGTCCTCGGGGCGAGTCCGCGCGCGGGACTCACCCTCCTGCGGATCGCGAAGGCGACGGCCCTCATCGAGGGGGTGGGCTACGTCGTCCCCGAGCACGTCAAGCGGGTCGCGGAGGTCGTCCTCGCGCACCGCCTCGTCCTCGGACCCGACGCCCGCCTCGGGGGCGTCACCGGCGGTGAGATCGTCGCGGAGGCCCTCTACTCGGTTCCGACACCCGGGTACGGGTGACGTGATCCGGCGTCTCCGGTCGCGCGACGGTTCTCGTCACGGGCCGGGCGGCACGCGCCAGCACCCCAGGTTCGTCCGGCGACTCGCCCTCCACCGCCGAGGGGTGGGCATGGCACTGCTCGGGATCCTCGCGATCGTCGCGGCCCTCGGATTCGGGACGTCGAGCCTCCGTCCCGTCGGGGTCGCCTTCCTCGTACTCGGGCTGGGGGCGATCGCGCTCGTCGAGGGCGCTGCACGCGGCATCCGTGTGCAGCGCACGCTCGGCCGCGACGTCATCCACGCGGGGGATCCGGTCAGTGCGGAGATGACCATCGCGGGTCCGGCGGTGACCTCCCGTGTCGTCCACCTGCTCGACTGGGGTTTCGTGACCGGTGCGCCGGCCGGTGTCCGCGAGCGGCGGGGACCGGTGGTCCGCCACGGCCGGGTCCTCACCCAGTCAATCGAGCTGCGCGGACTCGGGCGCGGCGACCACGCCCTCGAGATCCCCGGCGTGTCGCTCTCCGACGCCTTCGGGCTCGTCCGCGTGCGGCGCGCCACCCGGACCCGTCAGAGCATCCTGGTGCTTCCCCGCACGGTTCCCATCCGGCTGCCCTTCTGGGAGATCGACGGGGCGAGACGGCCCGGCGAGGTCGCCGGGGTCGTCCGCGGCCGCTTCGAACTCGCGGGCGTCCGCGACTACGAGCCCGGTGATCCGCTCTCCATCATCCACTGGGGGCAGACGGCGCGCCGGGGGAGCCTCCAGACCAAGGAGCTCCACGGAGGAAGCGCCAGGACGGCCTCCGTCGTCATCGTCCTCGATCTGCGTTCCGGCGGAGACCGGTGGGAGTTCGAGACGGCGGTCTCCGCCGCCGCGAGCCTCGCCGAGGGGTGCGTCGCCCACGGTTCGGCCGTCGGCTACACCGATGCATCCCCGGATACGGAGGCCATCGAACCCGGACCGGACGCCGGGGCGGTCGTCCGGCGGCTCGCCACCGTGCAGCCCGGCGGGCGACCCGGCGTCGCCGACGCCCTCACACGCGCGGCGCACACGGCGGACGGCTCCCGGCTCGTCGTCGCGATCACGTCGGTGCCCGATCCGGGGCTCGCCCCGGCACTTGCCCGGCTGCAGGCGCGCGGCGTCCCGGCCACGTGCGTCCTGGTCGGCCGGGCCGCCGCCGGCCTCGACGAGATCCGATCACGGGGCATCGTGGCCACGTACGTACCGGGCCCCGACACACTCGAGGCGGCACTCAACGCGGGAGGCGTCCATGGGCGACGCTGACCGGCGCATCATCCGTCGCGACACCGTCCTCGCCGGCCTTGCGACGCTCATCGTCATCGGCGTCGTGCTCTGGTCGTGGGCGGACCTCTGGACCGACGCACCGGTCGGGCGGATGCTCATCGTCGCGGCGTGCGGCGCGCTCCCGGCGATCGCCATCGTCGTCGACCGGGGCCTCTGGCCGCGCGTCGGGCTCGCCGTCGCCTGGGCCGCGTCCCTCGTCATCGTCATCGGGACGGCCACGGATGTCAGCATCACGGCGCTCCTGCGCCTGCAGCGCTCGGCGTGGTCGTCGGTCCGCGCGCTGATCGAGGAGGGGTTCTCGACGGCCGCGTCCGTCACGATCCCGCTGGCCGGGACGGAGAACCGTCCCATCACCGCTCTCCTGCTCATCGTGATCGCCACGACGACGTCGGCGCTCGTGGCGCTCGTGTTCGTCGCGCGCCGGCCCGTCGCG
Organism: uncultured Bifidobacteriaceae bacterium; assembly: GCA_964406645.1. Lineage (GTDB taxonomy): Bacteria > Actinomycetota > Thermoleophilia > Miltoncostaeales > Miltoncostaeaceae > CALMEC01. The sequence goes on from CAYOSM010000041.1 coordinate 14,925, forward strand.
GGCGTCGTCGGCCTCGTCATCGCCGTGGCGTACCGCTGGACACTGGTCCCGCCGGAGGCGCCGCTGCGCGACGGCCTCATCGTCGTGGTCGCGATCCTCGCGGTCCTCTCGCTCATCCGCATCGGCCCGGTCCGGCGCGCCCGCAATCCCGTGCGCCTCGTCGCCAGCGGCGGCGTGGTGCTCGCGCTGGCGGCGCTGATCGCGAGCGCGGGGTGGGGGCAGGGTGCCTGGTGGGACTGGCGCAACTGGTCCTGGGGCACGCGGTCCGGCGAGACCCTCACGGTGTCGTCCTCTCAGAGCTACGGGCCGCTCAGATACGAGGGCGACCCCGTCGTCGTGGCCCGGGTGACGACCGACCGTCCGACGGCACTCCGCCAGAACACGCTCGGCCGATTCGACGGGACCAGTTTCACGGAGCGCCTGAGGAGATCGGACGTGGAGGTCGTCGACGGCGCGTTCCGGGCCGGGCGGACGGCCCCCGCCGGCGGGACCCCGGTCACGGAGACGGTCGAGATGACCGGGCTCCGATCGGAATGGATCCTCACCTCGGGCGTCGTCCGGAGCGTCGCGGGGATCGGAACGCGCCGGGTGGAGACCCTGGACGACGGCACCTTCCGGGTGAGCCCGATCCTCCCCCGCGGCAGCACGTACCGGTTCGAGGCGGTACTCCCCGAACCGGGGGTCGCGACGCTGATGCAGGCACGCCGCTATTCGGCGGGTGAGGTGGACGACGACGACCTCACCCTCGACGTCGGCCCGGGACACGACTCCGTCACCGCACCGGTCTTCGGCACCTCGGACACCGCACTCGATCCCGGCCGCTTCGGTCCCTACGCGGATGTCTACCGGCGCTCGCGCGAGATCATCGGAAACGCCGCGTCGCCCTACGTCGCGGTCAACCGGCTGGAGCGTCATCTCCGGGATCCGGCGCTCTACACCTACGACACGGACGTGGAACGACCGGACGACGGGACCCCTGACCTCGCGTACTTCCTGCTGCAGTCCCACAGGGGGTACTGCCAGCAGTTCGCCGGCTCCCTCGCCCTGATGCTGCGGATGAACGGCATCCCGGCGCGCGTCGCCGTCGGGCTCAACGTGTCCGGGTCGGGTTACGACGTCTCCTCCGGCACCTATCTCGTCACCGACCGCGACGTCCACGCATGGGTCGAGGTCAAGCTCCCGGGACAGGACTGGCTTCCCTTCGACCCCACCAGTGGGCGGTCGGCGCCGAACAGCGCGTCGGTCTCGGACTCCGACTACGCCCCCCCGGCCACCGACCCGGATCCGACGACCGACATCGCCGAGGCCCCGGTCGCGCCGGACGACTCGGCTCCCGCGCCCGACGTCGAGGCCGATCCCGGGCCGGAGCCCGCGGCGACTCCGGACGACGGCCGGGGCGCCGGGCCGTGGATCTGGGGGGCGGTCGGCGGAGCGCTCCTGGTCGTCGGAGGCCTCGCCGCGGTCCCCGTCGTCAAACGCGTCCGACGGCGTCGCCGTCGCCGGGGTGACCCGCGCGCACGGGTGCTCGGGGCCGCGGAGGAGATCGAGGGGCTCATGGCCGATCTCGGCGCCCCGCCGGATCCGTCGGCGACGGCGGACGAACGCATCTCGGCGGCACGCCGCGACCTCGGGATCGACGCGGCACGCATCTACCGGCTGGCCCGGCAGGCGCGCTTCGCGCCGGGCACGCCCACCGATCAGGACGCCGCCGACGCGTGGCGCGAGGTCGACCGGGTCCGGGGAGGGCTGCCGTGGGGCACGCGCGTGATGGCCGACATGCGCACCCGTTCGCTCCGCCGACCCCGCTCCCGAAGCTAGAGTCCTCGTCATGGGTTCCGAGTTCGAGGCATACGACTGCTACACACGCGGGTCGTCGCTTCTCGCCTCCGGTGACGCCCACGCGGCGGCCGTGGCGCTCGAGCGGGCGAGAGAGCTGGAGCCCCAGAGCACCTCCATCCGCGAGACGCTCGGACGTGCGTATCTCGCCATGCGGCGCGATCGCTCGGCGGCCGACGAGTTCGCCGCCATCGTCGCCGTCCATCCCACGGACCACTACGCCCACTACGGGCTCGGCCGCGCGCTCGACCGTCTCGGGGAGCGTTCGGCGGCCTTCCGCCACTACCGCCTGGCGGAGGTCTTCGGCTCGGACCTCGTCAGGTAGCCCCGCCGCCATCGGCGGGCGGAGGCGGACGCAGCGACATCTCCGGCGGGATGTCGAACCCTGTCCGGGCGATGCCCTCGAACACGGCGTCCACGAGTGCGCAGGCCGCACCGAGGAGCCCGTCGAGCCCGTCACCGGCGACCGTGTCGGGGGCGACGTACGCGGTGATGAAGACGTCGCCGTGATCGTCGACCGCGAAGCGCCAGTCGCGGGCGTCGAAGTTCTTCCGCAGCAGGCGGGCGTACACGTCGAGATGGTGGCGATCCGGGCGGCGCATGAGGAACCCTCGGAGGGCGACGGCGCGTTCGGTGCGGCGGATCTCGACGGGGAAGCCCCCGCGCGCGTCCGACGGGAGGACGACCACGAGCCCCCCGGCGTCGATGGGTTCGGGCGTGAGCCC
>CAYOSM010000042.1:0-17307 GCA_964406645.1 uncultured Bifidobacteriaceae bacterium
CCCCCGACGAAAGGCATCGCCATGACACGCACCACCGTCGCGCACCTCTTCTCCTCCGTGAACGGCGTCGTCGAGAACCCCCACCTGTGGCAGTTCGACGCCTTCGGCCCCGAGGAGGGTGAGGCCATGGGTGCGGCCATCGCGCCCGTCACCGACGTGATCATCGGCCGGAAACTCTGGGAGGAGTGGTCCGAGTACTGGCCGGCCGCCCAGCCGGACGACCCGTTCGCGCAGTGGATCAACGCGGTGCCCAAGCACGTGGTGTCCTCGACCCTCTCGGGCGACCTTCCGTGGAACAGCACCGCGATCGACGGCGACCCGGTGGAGTACCTGCGCGACCTGCGCGCCACCGGCGACGGGCAGATCTCGATCGCCGGCGGTATCGAGACCATCCGCACCCTGTTCCTCGCCGGGGTCGTCGACACGCTCACCCTGACGACCCATCCGGTCGTGGCGCAGGGACGCCGCCTGTTCGAGGACGACGTCCCGGTCACCCGGCTGGCGCTGGTCGACGCGGTCTCCACCGGGGTCGGGAACGCCATGCTCACCTACGCCCTTCGCCCCGACGCATGACCGGCCGGGGGTCGGACGGGCCATCCACCCGTCCGACCTCCGCGCGCGGCGCGACCTCCCGAGCCGGGAGGCCGCCGGTCACCCTCGGCGCTTGGCCCGGCCGATCTCCCGGGCGTCCCTCGTGATGGTCCGCCACCTCTGCCGCTCGACGGCCGCCGCCCGCTTGTCGACACGCCGTTCGAGATGGCCGAGTTCGCGCTGCAGCTTGAGGTACGCCTCCCACCGATCCGATGAAAGTTCTCCGGCGTCGAGCGCCAGCCTGACCGCGCAGTCGGGTTCGGTCCGGTGGGCGCAGTCCGAGAAGCGACACCGGCCGAAGAGGTCGGTGACGTCGGCGAACGCATCGTCGAGACCCTGGTCGACGCCCCAGAGCTGCAACTCGCGCATTCCGGGCGTGTCGATGACGAGGCCTCCGCCCGGAAGCGGCACGAGCTGACGACGGGTCGTCGTGTGCCGTCCCCGGCCGTCGTCCTCACGGATGTCACCGGTCGCGAGGATCTCCCGCCCGACGAGCGCGTTGACGAGGGTGGACTTGCCGACACCCGACGAGCCGAGCAGTGCACCCGTCACCCCGGGGGCGAGGTGACGGCGGAGCTCGTCGATGCCATCGCCGGTGACGGTGCTCACCGTATGGACGGGAACGCCGAACGCGATGGACTCGACCTCGGCCACCGCCGAGGGGATGTCATGACACAGGTCGGACTTCGTGAGGACGAGCACCGGCTGCGCGGCGCTCTCCCACGCGAGGGTCAGATACCGCTCGAGGCGGCGGAGGTTCAGGTCCTCGTTGAGCGAGCTGACGATGAAGACGACGTCGACGTTCGCGGCGACGACCTGCGCCTCCGTGACGCGGCCGGCGGCCTTCCGTGAGAACTCGGTGCGGCGTGGCAGCACGGCCTGGATGGTTCCCGCCCGTTCATCCGGGCGGGCTGCGACGGCGACCCAGTCGCCGACGGCCGGATGGTCCTCCGGACGGTGCGTGTCGTAGAGCCGGCCGGCGAGGTCGCAGCGAAGAGCGCCGCCGGCGGTGAGGACGTCCCACACGCCGCGATGCTGCACGGAGACGCGCCCGGGTGTCAGGCCGACACGGGCATGGGATCGGAACTCCTCGGCGCGGGGGTCATCCCAGCCGAGGGAGGTGAGGTCGAACACGATGATGGGTTCCTCTCATCACGGGATACGGGACGCGTGTGCCGCGCCCGTCGCGAGAGGTCCGTCAGCGGTGTTACGACAAGCAGTGACCGACGGACCACGCGGGGCGCGGCTGGGAGGAAGCAGGCTCGAACATCGGGCAACCCTCCATCGTCGGGGACGCACTGAGTATGCCGCACGCGGCCGCGTACCGCCACGGGCACCGACGACCGTCGCCGGACGCGATGACAGGATGACCGTATGACCGACCGCGCCCGCACCCCGCCGGACATCCCTCCCATCGAGCCGGGAGTACGCGGAGCCAACATGCTCCTGATGTTCGTGCTGGAGATGGCCGTCTACGTCGCCGCCGTCTGGCTGGCGGTCTCACTCCCGCTGAACGGAGTCCTGCGAGCCCTCATCGCCATCGGGCTCTTCGTCGGACTCGCAACCGTCTGGGCCCTCTTCGGAGCACCGCGGGCGATACGTCCGGCGAACGGCTGGGCGCGGGTGACGCTCGAGGTGCTGTGGTTCGGCGCCGGCGTGGCGGCGTTCGCGCTGGCCGGGCAACCGGGGCTCGGTGCGGCGCTCGCGATTCTCTTCGTCGTCAACCTCGCACTCCGGCGGCGGTGGCGTCAGACCCCGACGCTTCCCTAGGCGTCCTCCGGCGGATCCACTCACAGGGGATCGCCGAGCCACACCCCGGAAGCGTTGGAACGACGCAAACCATGCGTCCCGGTGACGCGCGGTCCGGACGAAGGGACGCTCGGCGAACGGAACGTCCGCGACTCCGGCGCCTGACCGCATCACGTACGGCGCGGCCCGCGGAGGCCGGTCAGCGGGATCCCCGTGGGATGTCGGTTAGCCTCCCGACATGCAGTGGGCCATCTTCGACGGGGTCGCCGACGCGGACGTGCAGCAGGTGCTCGCCATCGCCAGGCGACGCCGCTTCGCGAAGGGCGAGGTGGTCTTCCACGCGCAGGACCCCGCCGACACGATCCACCTGATCGAGCGCGGGCGCTTCGCGGTGCGGGTGCAGACTCCGTATGGCGACACGGCGGTGCTCACGGTCCTCGGACCGGGCGACCTCTTCGGTGAGCTCGCACTGCTCGGACCGGACGGGCGGCGCACCGCGACCGTCGAATCGCTCGAGACCGGTGAGACCCGCTCGATCCTGCACGATGACTTCCATGCCCTCCGCCGCCGCCATCCCGGCGTCAACGAGGTGCTCATCGCCATCCTCGTCGGTGAGGTGACCCGACTCTCGCGACACCTGCTCGACGCCCTCTACGTCGGCGTCGACAGCCGTGTGCGGCGGAGGCTGCTCGAGCTGGTGGCCGTCTACGGCGACGGCGGCGACGGAGAGGTGACCATCCCCCTCCGGCAGGAGGACCTCGCCGGCCTCGCCGGTACGTCCCGCGCCACCGTCAACCGGGTGCTGCGGGAGGAGGAGGGTCGGGGAGCCCTTCGGCTCGCCCGTGGCCGTGTCGTCGTCTGCGACCGGGACGGCATCGAGGCACGCTGCCGGATCTGACCGCGTCCGTGCCGGCGCTCAGCCCCTGACCCGGCGGCCGGACTTCAGGATCGTCCACCGCTGTCCGGCTCTGACCGTGAAGGCCTTCCCCGTGCGGCGGTTGCGGACGACGACCCTGCCCTCGGTCACGCGGATCACCGTGCGGTCGCAGGTGTCGGTGATGGTCCACGCCGTTCCGCTCGCCACCGCGGAGGCGTAGGTGCCGATCGTGCGGAAGCGTCCCTTGACGCGGATGCGCAACCGCCGGACCTTCTTCTTCGTCACCTTCGCCTTGGTGGACGCCTTGGCACAGGAGATCGGCTCGTTCAGACGGAGATCGGCGATCACCGTGCCGGTCGGCGGCGAGTCCATCCGGAACAGGCCGCCCGAGACCTGGGCGTTCGCCGGCCTGCGCGCGTGATCGAGCACCCCGATCGAGAGTCGGCCCGAGCGGGCGTCGACCTCAGAACGGTGCGGTGCGATGTCCGGCTCGCGGAGGGCGATGGATGCCGGCGTTCCGATCGGCTGGACGCGGACCGCACCCGCCGCCGGAGTCACCAGGAGCGACCGGCCGCGAACGGGCGCGGGCAGGGCGCCGACATCGCTCAGCCGACGGACACGGCTGTTGCCGGTGTCGGCGACGAGCACGCCGCCGCCGGGGGCCGACTGGATCGCCGTGGGGGCATTGAGGAGCCCACGACTGGCGGGACCGTTGTCACCCTGGAGCCCCGGGGAGCCGCCGGACACGGTGAAGATGGCCCCGAGGGGCGTCACGCGACGAACACGGTCATTGGCCGAGTCGATGACCAGGTATCCGCCGTTCGGCCCGATGGCCTGCACGTCGGCCGGCGCGGCGAGACGGGCGCGGCGCGCCGGATCGCCATCGCCGGAGAATCCGCGGACGCCACCGGCGACCGTGGCGATCACCCCGTTGGGCGCGATACGCCGCACGCGGTCGTTGCCGGTGTCGGCGATCAGGATCGACCCGTCCGGGAGCGGAGTGGTGCCGGTCGGCGCGTTCAGGCTCGCGCTCGTCGCCGGGCCGCCGTCGCCCGCGAAGCCCTGCCCGGTTCCGGCGACCGTCGTGATCGTGCCGTCGGGTGCGAGGCGGCGGATGCGGTGGTTGCCGGTGTCGGCGATCAGGATCGATCCGTCGGCCAGCATGCTGAACTCCCGGGGGGCGTTCAGGCGAGCGAGCGCAGCCGGGCCGCCGTCGCCGCTCAGGCCGGCGGTGCCGTCTCCCGCCACCGTCGTGATCGTGCCGTCGGGCAGGACCCGCCGGATGCGGTTGTTCGCGGAGTCGGCGATCCAGAATCCGCCGTCGGGCGCGGCGAGCACATCCGTGGGCCGGTTGAGCGTCGCGCCGACGGCGGGTCCGCCATCGCCGTCGAATCCGGCACCTCCGGCCTGCGCGACCACGGTGGTGATCACGCCGTCCGTTCCGACGCGCCGCACCCGGTTGTTCGCCGTGTCCGCGATGAGGACCACGCCGCCCGGCGTGAGCCCCATGCCCTGCGGCGCGTTGAGGAGGGCGCCGGTCGCCGGCTCCCCGTCGCCGGCGAATCCGGGGACGGTGCCGGCGAAGGTGGTGATGATGCCGTCGGCTCCGTGCGCGACGAGCGGAAGCGTGCAGGCGGCGGCGAGCGCCGCTGCGGCGAGTGTCCGGTATCGAGGTCGCCGTCGCATGGAGGAGACCCTACGCCCTCTCCGCGGGCCCGTCCGTCACGCCGGTGACACCCCGGATGTCGGCGACATGATACGAAGGGTGCGGACTCTCCGTCACGGGCTCGTCCGCGTCCAGCGCGGCATCAGCTCCGACTAGGCTGCCGCTGTGACGCGACACCTCTCACGTGGGGTCCTCCTGACGGCCGTCGCGGTTCTCGCCGTCGCCATCGCCGCGCTCCTCAGCTGGACCGGCGCGCTCTCGCGCGTGGACGACGCGAGCTTCGACACCCGCCTCGCCATCCGCGGCGAGCGCGCGGCTCGCGACGACGTGGTCGTCGTGGCCGTCGACGACACCACCCTGAACGCGCTGAACCTGCAATGGCCCTTCCCCCGTTCACTGCACGCACGCGCCATCGACGTGCTCACGGCGGCCGGCGCAAAGGTCATCGCCTACGACATCACCTTCGCCGAGCCGACGACGCCGTTCGACGAGACGGAGGCGGCGGCGGTTGCCGCCGAAGACAACGACATAGCGCTGCTCGATGCCATCACGCGTTCCAAGCGGGTGGTGCTGGCCGCCAATGAGTTCCGTCCGTCGACGGACGGAACGCTCGAACCGAACATCGTGTTCCTGGACGAGGACCTGGCCGCCGCGGAGGCCACCTACGGCAACACGGCCTGGGCCGTTGACACCGCGTTTCGCCGGCTGCCGCTGACCCTCGACGGCGTGCCGTCGTTCCCGGTCGCCGTCGCCGAGCGCGCGACGGGCGAGCGCGTCTCCGAGGCGGGCTTCCGCGACGGGCGCGCGCCGATCGACTACACGCAGCGCAGCCTTCCGGTCATCCCGTTCTCCGACGTCGTCGGCGGATCATTCGACGCCGACCGCGTGCGCGGCAAGGTCGTGATCGTCGGAGCCACCGCGAGCCGATTCGGCGACGTGCACAGCACTCCATGGGGCAGCACCCGCCCCGGAGCGGAGATCAACGCCCAGGCGGTGGCGAGTCTCCTCAACGGCACACCCCTGCGCGACACGCCCGGATGGATCACCGCCGCGCTCACACTCCTGATGGGAGCCGGTGTCACCATCGCGGCGTGGAGACTGCGACCGCTCGTCGGCGCGGCGGTGGGTGCCGCACTGGTGATCCTGCTCCTCGTCGCGGTGCAGGTCGCCTTCAACGGCGGCCACGTCGTCGCGCTCGCTGCACCGGTGCTCGCGGGCCTCGTCGCCCTGGTCGGGGCGCTCGGGGTGAACACCGCCACGGTGATCCGGGATCGCCGCCGCATCCGCACGGCGTTCGGCCGCTTCCTGCCGCCGTCGCTCGTCGATCAGGTGGTGGCACGCGCGGAGGCGGATCAGGGGCTGGCGGGTGAGCGCCGCTACGCGACGGTCGTCTTCGCCGATCTCCGGGGCTTCACGACGGCCGCCGAGACCCTGCCCCCGGAGACCGTCATCGAGCTCCTGAATCGCTATCTGGGCGAGGTCGCCGATGCCGTCCTCGACGCCGGGGGCACGGTGGTCTCCTATCAGGGGGACGGCGTGATGGCCGTGTTCGGCGCTCCCGTGGAGCAGGCCGACCACGCCGACCGGGCCCTCGCCGCCGTCCGCGACATCCGCGACCACCGCCTCCCCGCCTTCAACACCTGGGCGACGGCGAACGGGGTCGCCGCGCCGTTCTCCGTCGGCATCGGCGTGGCGAGCGGACCGGTCATGAGCGGCACGGTCGGCTCGATGCGCCGGCTGGAGTACACGACCGTCGGCGATACGACGAACGCGGCCGCCCGCCTTCAGGCGCTCTCGAAGGACACGTCCCGCACGGTGCTCGTATCCGACGCCACCCGTGCCGCCCTCACCGCGCCGGCACCGGACCTCGTCGCGATCGGCGCCCTCGACGTGCGCGGCAAACAGGTGCCGGCGTCGGTGTGGACACTGGGCGAAGCCGAGGTCGACGCCGGCTGATCCATCGCGCGACGCGGGAGACCGACAGGTCGCGGAGAGGGACGGACTCTCCATCGTCACACGGGCCGACGTCACGCACCTGATGCCGGGCATTCAGCGTGAGAGTGCCCGGCCCGATCGTCACCGGCCGGGCATGGCCGCGGGGCCGGCATGCCGGCCCCGCGCTCTGGTCCGCCTCCTGTGGACCGGAGGATGTGGTGACGGTTACCTGCGGATCGTGACCTTCGTGTTCGTGGTGCCGACGTTGCCCGCTGTGTCCTTCGCGACCGCGGTGACGGTTGCCGGGATCCGGCCGTTGCGACGGATGGCGCGGACGGCCTTCGGGGTGAGCCGGACGTGGACGGCGAGGGTCCGGCCACCGGGCACGATCTTGGCGGCGCGGCCGACGACCTGGCCGTGGAGCTTGCCGGAGCGACCCTTGACGGTGAGCTTCGTGGCGCAGCTCATCTCGGTGACCGGGCAGGTGACCTTGAAGGTCGCGTAGCCACTGCGCATCCGCACGGTGAGGGGCGTGATCCGGACGAGGGGCTTGCTGGTGTCGCGCACGGGTGCCGGCTTGACGGTGATCGTCGCCGTGGACCGGTCGACGGCTCCGTCGGTGTCGGTGACCTGCAGACCGATCCTCGCCGTGCCGAGCGTGGTGAACATCGTGCTGGTCTGAGGGCTCGTGCCGGTGCTGGTCTCGTAGGTGCCGTTGCCGTCGAGGTCCCACTCGTACTTGACGATGCCGCGATCGTCGCTCGAGAGCGAACCGCTCAGCTGGACGAGCTGATTGACGACGGCCGGGTTGGGTGTGGCGGAGATGACGGCCGTCGGACGCTCGTTGACGCGGACGTTGAGCGTCGTGGCGAGTGAGTTGGCCCCGCGGCTGTCACGCGCGATCACGCTGAGGCGGTGCATGCCGGGAGTCGGGAAGCTGGTCTGGACGTAGGGGCTCGGGCCGAAGCGCTCGTAGGTGCCGTTGCCGTCCAGATCCCAGTAGTAGCCGGTGATGGCGTCGCCGTCGGGATCGTACGACCCGGTGGCCCGGTAGCCGACGACGTCCCCGACGTTCGGCACCGCGCGATCGGCGGTGAGCAGGGCGACCGGACGGCGGTGCACCGTGATCGAGCGGCTCATGACGTTGGTGGCGCCGCGGTTGTCGGTGACCCGCAGCTTGACCGTGTGGGCGCCCGCGGTCGGGAAGGAGCGGGACGTGCTGGCGATGCTGGACGACCGCACCTCGTAGGTGCCGTTGTTGTCGAGGTCCCACTCGTACTTGGCGATCGATCCGTCGAAGTCCGTCGACGCGCTGCCGTTGAAGACGACGCTCTGACCGACCAGGGCGAGAGACGGCGTCGCCGTGAAGCTCGCCCGCGGCGGGATGTTGATCAGGGGAAGGGCCGACGCGGTTCCGGCGGCGGCGAGGGCGGTGGCACCCGCCGAGAGGATGGCGAGGCGGCGGAAGCGGCGGCTGATGATGGGGCGTGAGGTGGTCATCTGAAGCTCCTTGGTGTGGGGTGGAATTGACCTTGAAGTCAAGGTACGAGGGGTCGACGCCCCCGTCGCTCGCCCCCACGACGTCCGTTGTGTCAACCTCGCGACACTCACCTCCTCGTACCGAGCGGCGCCATATCCGATCCTCGTGTCCGGCGGCCGCACCGCCGCCGCCCGACACCGCCGCCGGAAGCGGCGTCGGAGGTCGCGGTCTATTGTCCGCCGCGTGGGCGGTCCCTCTCACACCGCAGCCGCGCTTCACTTCGACGGCGTCACCAAGCGGTACGGCCCGTCCGGAGCGCCGGCCGTCGACGACCTCACGCTGGATGTGGCGCCGGGCGAGGTGACGGTCCTCATCGGCCCGTCCGGATGCGGCAAGACGACGGCGCTGCGCATGATCAACCGCCTGATCGAGCCGACGCGCGGGGTCATCACGATCGGGGGGACCCCGGTCACCGCCCTCTCACCGCCGGATCTCCGCCGCACCATCGGATACGTCATCCAGCAGGTGGGGCTCCTTCCCCACCTCACCGTGGCCGCGAACGTGGCCACCGTCCCGCGCCTTCTGAAGTGGGACGCGGACCGCATCCGCACACGGGTGGCCGAGATGCTCGAGCTCATCGGACTTCCACCGGACGAGTTCGGATCCCGCTACCCCGCGGAGCTCTCCGGAGGCCAGCAGCAACGCGTCGGCCTGGCCCGCGCACTCGCCGCCGATCCCCCGGTGATGCTGATGGACGAGCCGTTCTCGGCCGTGGACCCCATCACCCGGCTGCGCCTCCAGGCGGACTTCCTCGCCCTCCAGGAGACGGTGGCGAAGACCGTGGTGTTCGTCACCCATGACATCGACGAGGCCGTGCGCATGGGTGACCGCATCGCCGTGATGCGCGACGGCGAGCTCGTCCAGTACGCGACGCCCGACGATCTGCTCGCCAATCCCGTGGATCCGTTCGTCCGCGACTTCGTGGGCGCGGATCGTGCGCTCAAACGCCTGGCGCTGATGCGCGTCGGGGACCTCGCCGTCGCACGGAACGGGACGGGTCGGCCGCCCCTGACCGTACCGCCGGAGACCTCGGTGCGCGACGCCCTCTCCCTCGCCCTGGAACGTGGCGAGCCGGAGATCGGGGTGGACGGCGATCCCGGTGGCGTCGTTCCGCTCGAGGCCCTCCTCGCGGCCGCCGCCACCGATCGGCCGGACGGCGATGCCTGACATCCGTTGGTCCTGGATCGATCGTCATCTCGACGACATCTGGCAGGCCACCGTCGAGCACCTCGTCCTCGTCGGGCTGTCCGTCGCCGCCGCTGCCTGCATCGCCATCCCGCTCGCGATCCTCGTGCGCCACCACCGGATCGGTGCGACGGCGTCCGTCGGCATCACCACCATCGTCTACACCATCCCGAGCCTGGCTCTCTTCGCGATCCTCGTGAGCATCGTGGGCATCGGACGGACGACCGCGGTGATCGGCCTGGCCGCCTACGCGACCGGCGTCCTGCTGCGAAGCGCGCTGACCGGCCTGCGCACCGTCCCCACCGCCCCCGTCGACGCCGCCCGCGGCATGGGCATGACCCGTCGTCAGATCCTCTGGCGGGTCGAGATGCCGCTGGCCCTCCCGGGGATCCTCACCGGAGTGCGGCTCGCCACGATCGAGACGGTCGCCATCGCCACCATCGCGGTCTTCGTCGCCGGCGGAGGGCTGGGCGGGTTGATCTACACCGACGGCATCCAGCGCGATCTCTACTTCACCCCGATCCTCACCGGCACGGTCATCGCGATCGCCATGGCCGTCGTCCTGGATGTGGCGCTCCTCGCCGCCCAGCGGGCCGTCACCCGGTGGCAACGGGTGGGACGCGTGTGAGCCTCCTCTCCGACACCTGGACCGCCTTCCAGGACAACGAGGGCTGGCAGCGGGTCGGGGAGCACATCCGCCTGTCGGTGATCCCGCTCGCCATCGCGTCCGTCATCGGCATCGCCCTCGGCGTCGCGGCCGCCAAGAGTTCGTGGCTCGGCACCTTCTCGATCCAGTCAGCGGCGTTCATCGGTCGGATGGTCCCCACGTTCGCGGCCATGGCGCTCATCATGTCGGCCACCTCCATCGGATTCGGGCCCGCGGCGGTGGGGCTCGTGCTGCTCGCCGTCCCGACGATCCTGCTGAGCACGGCCACGGGGATCCGCCAGGCCGATGCCGCGGCCGTGGACGCCGCCCGCGGCGTCGGATTCACCCGCACCCAGCTGCTCGGCCGCGTCGAGCTGCCGCTCGCACTGCCGTACATCATGACCGGGGTGCGAACCGCCTCCGTCATGGTCGTGGCGACCGCCGCACTCGCCGGGGCCATCGGATCGGGTGGCCTCGGGGTCACCATCGTCGCCGGATTCTCGAACGGGCAGACCGACGTCCTACTCGCGGGGGCGATCCCCGTTACGCTCTTGGCTCTGGCGGCCGAGGGCTGTCTGCTTCTCATCGAACGGCTTCTCACACCAACCGGCCTGCGTCGTCAGGCTCAGATAAAAGGGGAACGAGCGTGATTCGAAAGCGTCGGTTCATCATCGGACTCACCGCGTGTCTCGCCGCGGGCACCATCGCCGCCGGATGCGGGGGTGATGACTCGGCCGATTCGGACAAGCCGGCCGTGACCATCGCAAACAAGGGCTTCGCGGAGAGCAACGTCATCGCCGAGGCCTACAAGCAGGCGCTGGAGGATGAGGGATTCCCGGTCACCCTGAAGCCGCTCACGTCGACGGCCGTCGCGGACGCCGCGATCCGCAAGGGCGACATCGACATCTACCCCGACTACACGACGACGCTCCTCACGGACGTGCTCAAGGTCGAGAACCCTCCGACCGACGTGGACGAGCAGGTCACCAAGATCCGCGAGGCCTTCGCCGACAGGGGGCTCACCGTCCTGGACGTCGCGCCGTTCAACAACGACAACCAGGTCGCCTGCACGAAGGCCGCGGTGGACGCGCACTCGCTGAAGACCCTGTCGGATCTCGGCAAGGCGTCCTCACAGCTCGTCTACTCCGCCAACCCGGAGCACACCACCCGCGCCGACGGGCTCCCGCTCCTCGAGAGCGAGTACGGCGTCAAGTTCAAGAGGGTCATCAAGGTGGACATCAGCCTGCGCTACCGCCCGATCGAGGACGGTGACGCCGACTGCGTCTACGCGTTCGGCACGGACGCGAAGATCGCCGCCAACAACCTTGTTGTCCTCGAGGACGACAAGGGACTCTTCGGCGGCGCCCCCTACCAGGGGATCCCGGTCGTCTCGCAGGCGTTCCTGGACGCGGCCCCCGCCGCGTTCGCCGACACGGTCAACGCCGTGAGCGCAAAGCTCACCGATGACGAGGTGCGGCGGATGAACAAGGAGGTCGAACTCGACAAGGAGGACCCCGACGTCGTCGCCGCGGACTTCCTGGAAAGGAACGACCTCACGTAGGAGTGCCACCGGCGGGGCGCGCATGTCCGCGCCCCGCCGGCGCTCCGGATGCGGCCGACGGATATGACGGACCGAGACGAGATCAGGCGGGTCGACGCCGACCAGGTCGCCCGTCTGCGGATCTTCATGCTGGGCCGGGGCCTCGCGAGCCGCATCGCGCGGTACCTCGGGACACGCGGTGACGACCGGCGGGCCGCCGCGATCGCGGACATCGTCGACTGGACGCGCCTGCTGGGCCAGATCGGCTTCCCCGGCGATCCCCTCCCCGCCGCCGACGTCGTCGGACGGATCAGCGGCCGGGTCACGATCGACGAGGACTGGGAGGGACACGAGGCCCGCGCGGCCACCGACCTGACGCACGACGCGATCATCAACGCGCGCCGCAGCCGCTCCCCGGAGCGCATCACCGCGGCTTTCCTGTTCGGGCCCGCCACGCTGCCGGACGGGATGGGACGGACGCCGGTCACCGACGTCACCCTCCCGGATCCCCTCGTCGCGCGGATCGCCGCCATCGACGCGGCCATCGCCGGCCACTCCACCGTGGAGGTGTCGTTCGCACTTCGGATCGGCGTGATCCTCAACGCCGACCAGGCGCTCGACGCGCTCCTGTCACGACTGGAGGACATCGAGTCGGACGACAGTCCGGAGGTCCGCCTCCGGTACGTCCACGCCGACGTCGTCCCAATCGCCTCGGCCCTGCAGGCCGCGATCCGGTGGCGCCCGCTCGTACCGACGTATCTGATCTACCTGATGATCCTCCACATCATCGACACCTGGGTCTCCCACGAGACCGACATCTTCGCCGAGGGTGACGACTTCGATCTCGCGGTGGAACAGGCCGAGCACGCCATGGAGGACCGTGAGGCCTCGCTCCGCTGGCTGGACCGGGTCGAGGAGTGGGTGACGCGTCTGCCCGACGAGTCCTCGCCGACCGACTGAGGCGGCGCGGGTAGCGCCGGACATCACATCACCCCGGAAATGACGCGGGGCCCGGTCTCCCGGGCCCCGCAGTACCTCTGACGTCTCCGACGAGATGCCTAGTCGTCGACCTCGGCCTCGTCGCCCGCCCGCTCCAGACCGAAGTCCGGCTCGAACGTGTAGGTGCCACCCTCGCCGTCGGTGAGGAGGAACCCGTCGTCGTCGCCGTCGTCCACCATCGAGAACGGCGTGTCGAGGTCGAACTCCAGCAGCGCCGGGGCCCGGCGGACCGGCTCGATCTCCAGCTGACGGTAGCGGCGGAGCCCCGTCGCGGCCGGGATGAGCTTTCCGATGATGACGTTCTCCTTGAGGCCGCGGAGGTGGTCCACCTTGCCCTCGAGAGCGGCGTCGGTGAGCACCTTCGTGGTCTCCTGGAAGGAGGCCGCCGAGAGGAACGACTCGGTCGCGAGCGATGCCTTGGTGATACCGAGGATGAGCGGCTCGAACCGTGCCTGGGCAAGTTCGATCTCCGACTCGAGCTCGTGCTCCGAGCCCGAGAACCCGTCGGCGAGAAGGCTCTCGCGCTTCTCGAGGCCGACGCGTGCGTTCTCCCGGTAGAGCACCGGCTTGTCCACCAGCTGCCCGGGCAGGAAGTGCGTCTCACCGGCCTCGGTGATGCGGACCTTGCGGAGCATCTGACGCACGATCAGCTCGATGTGCTTGTCGTTGATGTCCACACCCTGGCTGCGGTACACGTCCTGCACACCCGAGACCAGGTACAGCTCGGTCTTCGTGGAGCGTTCACGCTTGATGCCCGAGGGGAACACGGGGAAGTCCTCGTGGACGTCCATGCCCGCCACCGGGAGCCATGCGGCCCGACCGGCGGGAACGTGGACCCACTTGGTCTCTTTGCCGTCCGGCGTGTCGATGTCGACCTTGAACCAGCCCTCGTTGCCCTTCTCGGCGGTCACCTTCTTGACGCGTCCCTCCGCACGGAGGAAGACGCCCGAGGTGGCCTCGAGGATGTCCGGCGGGAATGCCGAACCGATCGTGAGCAGGTCGCCGGCCTCGACCCACTGGCCGTCGCTGACGGTGATCTGGGTCCGCTTGACGTAGTCGTACGGGTGCTCACCGACCGAGCCCCGCTGCTTGCCGACCCCGGCGTCGTCCGACTCGACGAACACCGGCTCGACCAGCACGATGCGTGCCGTGCCCGGGCGGGTGTCGTCGTCCTCGATGCGGATCCATCCGTCGACCAGCGCGACCTGCGCGAGGGCCTTCGGGCGGCGGGCCTCGAAGAGCTCGACGACACGCGGGAGACCCTGCGTGATGTCGGCTCCCGCGACGCCACCGGTGTGGAAGGTACGCATGGTGAGCTGGGTCCCCGGCTCACCGATCGACTGGGCGGCGATGATGCCGAGCGCGTCACCGGGCTCGCAGAGCTCACCGGAACCGAGGTTGCGGCCGTAACAGTGCGCGCAGATCCCGACGGCGCTGCGGCACTTGAGCGGCGACCGGACGGAGATCTCCGCCTTGGGGTGCGCCGCCGCGAGGCGGTTCAGCTCGTCGAGGTCCGGCGTACCGAGCATGCGCGAGGTCCAGGCCTCCATCCCCTCGGCGTCGTCCTCGTCGGGCTTCGCGCCGCGGAGGTCGGCGACGATCTCGCCGGTCTCCGTGTCGACGATCGGTCCGCACAGGACGCGTCCCGACAGGTTCGGGTTGAGCGAGCCGTCGTCGCCGTCACGCACGAGCGGCAGCTCGATGCCCTCGTCGGTGCCGCAGTCACGCTCGCGGACGATCACGTCCTGCGAGACGTCGACCAGACGACGGGTCAGGTAACCCGAGTCGGCGGTCTTGAGGGCGGTGTCGGCGAGACCCTTGCGGGCACCGTGGGTCGAGATGAAGTACTCGAGGACCGAGAGCCCCTCCATGAAGTTGCTCTTGATCGGCCGCTCGATGGTCTCACCCTTCGGGTTCGTCATGCAGCCACGCATACCGGCGAGCTGACGAATCTGCTTGAAGGAGCCACGTGCACCCGAGTTGGCCATCATGTAGATCGGGTTGAGTCGGAAGAGGTGCTCGCGCATGGCGTCGGCCACCTCGTCGGTCGCCTGCTCCCACAGGTCGACGACGGCCTGCTTGCGCTCCTCCTCGCTCATCTCGCCGCGATCGAAGAAGCCCTGGATCTCCTCGACCTGATCCTCGTATCGCGCGATGATCGCCTCCTTGGTGGGAGGGATGACCACGTCGTTCTTCGAGATCGTGATGCCGGAACGGCTGGCGAACCGGAACCCGAGCGCCTTGAACGCGTCGAGGGCCGACGAGACCGACGTCGCACCGTAGAGGTGGACCAGGTGCTCGATGAAGTCACCGAGGTCGCGCTTGACGAAGACGCGGTTCTGGTACGGGAACGGGCGCAGCTCGAACTCCTCGGCGTCGACCGCCTCGGCGAGCGCCTCGCGAATGGTCGCGTTGAAGATGATCCGGCCCGGGGTGGTGACGATCGGCTCGTCGAAACCACGGTATTCGATGATCTCCTGCAGCCGGACGGCGCCGCCGTCGAGGGCTGCCTCGACCTCGATCTGGTTGCCGAACACGCGCGGGGGAGCGGTCAGACCGAGTTCCTTGAACGGGTCCTTCGTCCAGTCGTCGTGACCCTCGATGTGCGCCTCGGTGCCCTTGCCCAGGGTCCACTTGCGCGTCTCGCGGTCGAACAGCTCGGAGACCTCGACCTCGCGGGGCTTCCCGTCCTTGCCCTCACGTACGTCGAGCGTACGCGCGTAGGTCAGGTAGTAGAGCCCCAGCACCATGTCCTGGCTGGGCACCGCGATCGGGCGACCGTGGGCCGGTGACAGGATGTTGTTGGACGACAGCATCAGGATGCGCGCCTCGGACTGCGCCTCCACCGACAGCGGGAGGTGGACGGCCATCTGGTCACCGTCGAAGTCGGCGTTGAACGCCGTGCAGACGAGCGGGTGGATCTGGATGGCCTTGCCCTCGACGAGGATCGGCTCGAAGGCCTGGATGCCGAGGCGGTGGAGCGTCGGCGCGCGGTTGAGCAGCACCGGGTGCTCGGAGATGACCTCCTCGAGCACGTCCCAGACCTCGGGGATCATGCTGTCGACGAGCTTCTTGGCCGCCTTGATGTTCTGGACCTGGTTGCGCTCGACCAGGCGGCTCATGATGAACGGCTTGAACAGCTCGAGCGCCATCAGCTTCGGCAGACCGCACTGGTGCAGGCGCAGCTCCGGTCCGGCGACGATCACCGAACGGCCGGAGTAGTCCACGCGCTTACCGAGCAGGTTCTGACGGAAGCGGCCCTGCTTGCCCTTGAGCATGTCCGAGAGGGACTTCAGCGGGCGGTTGCCCGGTCCCGTGACGGCACGGCCGCGACGGCCGTTGTCGAGGAGGGCGTCGACCGCCTCCTGGAGCATGCGCTTCTCGTTGTTGACGATGATCTCCGGCGCGCCGAGGTCGAGCAGCCGCTTGAGGCGGTTGTTCCGGTTGATGACGCGGCGGTAGAGGTCGTTGAGGTCGCTGGTCGCGAAGCGGCCACCGTCGAGCTGCACCATCGGGCGGAGCTCCGGCGGGATGACCGGGACGACCTCGAGGATCATCCAGGACGGCTTGTTGTCACTGCGGACGAACGCCGAGACGACGCGCAGGCGCTTGAGCGCCTTGGCGTGACGCTGCCCCTTGGAGGTCGCGATGGTCTCGCGGAGCGAGACGGCCTCGGCCTCGAGGTCGAACTCGTCGAGGAGGTCGCGGATCGCGGAGGCGCCCATGCCGCCGCGGAAGTACTCGCCGAAGCCGTACTGCGAACCGAACCGCTCGCGCATCTCGCGGAAGAGCTGCTCGTCGCCGATGATCTGGCGGACCGAGATGGTGCGGAAGGTGTCCCAGGCGTCGCGCAGACGCTGGCTGGCCTCCTCGGCGTACCGCTCGACGTCCTTGATCGCCATGTCGGTCTCCTTGCGGAGATCCGTCTCGGCCTGCTTCTTGTCGGCGTCGGTGAGGGTGCGCTTGCGGGCGCCGCCCTCGGCGGCACGGTCGCGCTCCAGCTCCTCGAGCCAGAAGATGTCCTCGTCGTCGAAGCCCTCGGTCGTGCCCTCGCGAAGCCACGCGACGCGGCGCTCGAGGCGCTCGGCGAGATCCGCCAGGCGCTCCTCGCGGTCCTGCTGGTACTGCTCGACGGCCTCGTCCACCTGCTCCTGCAGACGGTCGAGGTCGGCCTCGCGACGCTCCTCGTCCACGGCGGTGATCACCGAGGCGGCGAAGTAGAGGACCTTCTCGAGCTCCTTGGGAGCGAGGTCGAGGATGTACCCGATGCGGCTGGGGACGCCCTTGAAGAACCAGATGTGGCTGACGGGGGCCGCCAGGTCGATGTGGCCCATGCGCTCGCGGCGGACCTTGGCGCGGGTCACCTCGACGCCGCAGCGCTCACAGATGATGCCCTTGTAGCGGACGCGCTTGTACTTACCGCAGTAGCACTCCCAGTCCTTGGTGGGACCGAAGATCTTCTCGCAGAAGAGGCCGTCCTTCTCGGGCTTCAGGGTTCGGTAGTTGATGGTCTCGGGCTTTGTCACCTCGCCCGAGGACCACTGACGGATCTGGCGGGGACTCGCCAGCCCGATGCGGA
>CAYOSM010000043.1:0-17121 GCA_964406645.1 uncultured Bifidobacteriaceae bacterium
TTCTGGGCCACAGACTCCTCTCATGCCCCGAAGGGCGTCGCCCGATGCGTGCGTATCCGGACGCGGCGAGGCCGCCGCGCAGGGCCCCGCACCTTAGCACGTAATGCCATCACGCGGTGGTGAGGATCCGCGGTCCCGCATCCGTGACGGCGACCGTGTGCTCGGCGTGGGCGGACAACGTCCCGTCCTTCGTGCGGATCGTCCATTTGTCGGCGTCGATCGTGACGTCGTAGTCACCGGCGTTGACCATGGGCTCGATGGCGATGACGAGTCCCGGCTCGATGGTGATCCCCTCACCCGGCCGGCCGAAGTTCGGAACGCTCGGGTCCTCGTGCATGGACCGGCCGACGCCGTGACCCACGAGGCTGCGGACGACGCTGAATCCGGCCGCCTCCACCTCGGTCTGGACGGCGTGACCGATGTCGCCGATGGTGTTGCCCGGCCGGGCGGCCTGGATGCCCTGGTGGAGGGCGGCCTCCGTGACCGAGATGAGCTCGGCGGCCTTCGCGGTGATGGAACCGACGGGCACGGTGCGCGCGCTGTCGGCGACCCACCCGTCGAGGACGAGTCCGCAGTCCACCGCGAGGATGTCGCCGTCGGCGAGGGTGACCGGCGAGGGGATGCCGTGTACGACCACATCGTTGAGCGACGAGCAGATGGACCCCGGGAAGTCGACGGCACCCGGCGCTCCGGGGTATCCGAGGAACGCGGGGATGGCGTCCCGGTCGCGGATCGCCGACTCGGCGATCGCGTCGAGCTCCAGAAGGCTGACGCCGGGCTTGACGGCGGCGACGATCAGGTCGAGGCACTCGGACAGGGCCGCACCCGCGGCCGCCATCGCCTCGATCTCTCCCGCGCTCTTGAGCACGGGGCCCGCCGGACGGCGCTTACGTCGAGCCATCAGACGGCGGCTTGGATCCGGGCGTAGACCTCGTCGAGCGCTCCGGTCCCGTCGACCTCGCGGAGGAGACCGGCGGACCGGTAGTACTCCGCGACGGGCGCGGTCTGGTCGGCGTAGGTCTGGAGACGTGCCGCCACGGCCTCGGGCCGGTCGTCGTCACGCTGGTAGAGGTCGCACGACGCGGTGCCGTCACCCTCGGGGCATGCCGAGTCGTCGTACGGATTGGACGTCTCGTGGAACGAGCGCCCGCAGCGACGACAGATCCACCGGCCGCCGAGCCGGCGGGTGAGTTCATCCGTCGGAACCTCAAGCGAGATGACGGCGTCGAGCGGCGCATCGAGTTCGCCCAGCATGACGCCGAGTGACTCGGCCTGTGCCACGGTTCGCGGGAAGCCATCGAGGAGGAAGGAGTCCGACTGGCTTGAGAGCGCCTCGCGGATCATCCCGATGACGACCTCGTCGGGAACGAGTCCGCCGGCGTCCATGTGCTTCTTCGCCTCGAGGCCGAGCGGCGTGCCCGCGCCGACCTGCGCGCGCAGGAGGTCGCCGGTGGCGAGGTGCAGGAGGCCGAGGTCCGCCTTGAGGCGCTCCGCCTGGGTGCCCTTGCCGGCACCGGGGGGCCCGAAGAGGGCGAGGCGTGCCATTAGTAGTGTCCTCCTTCAGAGGTTCGTATGCAGTTGCCGAGCGAATCTCCCGCGAGGCAAGGACGCAGATCCTCCGGAATATTGGGAATATTTCGGCGGTCGAGGACGCCGGCTCGCGATGAGATGCAGCCGGGAACTGCCGCGATGCCTCTGATGGAGGGCACTACAAGAATCCTCCGTACTGACGTTGGATGAGCTGTGCCTCCAGCTGGCGCATGGTATCGATGGCGACGCCGACCACGATGAGAAGCGACGTACCACCGATCGTGAAGTTCACGCCGGGCAGGTACTTGAAGACGATGGACGGCAGGCTGGCCACGGCGGCGAGGTAGACGGCACCGGGGAGCGTGAGGCGCGTCATGACGCGGTCGAGGTAGACCGCGGTGGGACGGCCGGGACGCACGCCCGGGATGAACCCGCCGTACTTCTTCAGGTTCTCCGCCTGGTCGACCGGATTGAACTGGACGGCCGTGTAGAAGTACGTGAAGAGGATGATCAGGATCGCCTGGAAGATGATGAAGAACCAGGAGTTCGTGCCGAGCAGTTCACCGAGCCGCTTGAAGAACGATCCGCCGATGAGCGTCGCCATGAGCGACGGCAGGATGACGATCGACGACGCGAAGATGACCGGGATGACGCCGGCCATGTTGACGCGAAGCGGCATGTAGGTGGTTCCGCCCTGCGTCATCTTCCGGCCCACGACGCGCTTGGCGTACTGGATCGGGATGCGGCGCTGCCCCTCGTTGACGAAGACCACGCCGACGACGACCGCGAGTGCGATGACGCCGACGATGATCTTGGTGACCGGCTCGAGCTGCCACCAGTGGCGCAGACCGGCGGGGATGGACGCCACGATGCTCGCGAAGATCATGAGCGAGATCCCGTTGCCGATGCCGCGCTGGGTGATCAGTTCTCCCAGCCACATCACGAGCACGGTTCCCGCGGTCAGCGAGATGACGATGAGGTAGAAGCGCCCGGCGTTGACGTCCTGGAGTCCGCCGACGGATCGGAAGAACAGGACGTAGGCGAACGACTGCAGGAAGGCCAGGACGACGGTGAGGTACCGCGTGTACTGGGTGATCTTGGCCTGACCGGCCTCACCCTCCTTCTGCAGCGACTCCAGACTGGGGATGACCACGGTCATCAGCTGGATCACGATGCTCGCGGTGATGTACGGCATGATGCCGAGCGCGAACACGGAGAAGCGCGTGAGCGCTCCACCGGAGAAGAGGTTCAGGAACTGGAGGACGTTGGCGGCACCCTGGCTGCCGATCGCCCCCTCGATGTCGTGGGAGTTCGCGCCCGGGATCGGCACGAAGGTGCCGAACCGGTAGATCGCGAGGATCGCGAAGGTGAAGAGGATCTTCTTGCGAAGCTCCGGCGAGCGGAACGCGTTCAGCACGGCCTTCAGCACTCGCCGACTCCTCCTTCGATGGTCACGACGTCCGGTCTCGCGTTAGGCGTCTGTCGACACCGTGCGGAGCGGAACGATCTCCACGGTGCCACCCGCAGCCTCGATCTTCTGACGGGCACCCTCCGAGAAGGCGTGGGCCTTCACGGTGAGCGCACGGTCGATCTCGCCCTTGGCGAGGATCTTGACCGGCCATCCACGGTTGGCGTTGCCCTTGACGATGCCGCGCTCCTCGAGAGCGGCGACGTCGACGACGCTGCCGGCCTCGAAGACATCGAGCCGACCGACGTTGACCGGCACGGTGTGCGTCCGGAACGGGCCGATGGGCATCGACTTCTTGTGGTTGGGTCCGCGGAGCTTGCCCATCCGCATGTGGATCGGCACCTGGCCGCCCTGGTAGGTCTCGATGGGCCCCTTGCCGGAGCGGGCGCCCTGGCCCTTCTGGCCACGACCGGACGTCTTGCCGGTCCCGGATCCCGGTCCGCGGCCGATGCGCTTGCGCGAACGCCGCGCGCCGGGGAGCGGCGCCAGATTCTCGAGCCGAACGTCGTTCGGGTCGACGGTGGTTTCGTCTGTCACTGAGACACCTCCTCAACACGGATGAGGTGTGCGACCTTGCGGAGACGCCCCTCGAGCTCCGGGGTTTCCTTGTGCTCACGGCTCTGGCCGATGCGGCCCAGGCCGAGCGCCCGCAGCGTGCCGCGGTGCTCCTGCTTGGTGCCGATGGCCGAGCGAACCTGGGTGACCTTGATCACGAGGCATCACTTCCTTCGCCGGTCGTCTCGCCCACGGCGACGGCGACGGGCTCGGCCGCCGGGGTCTCGGCGTCCTCGAGCGTGCGCTCACGCTGGTTCTCGGCGAGACCGAACATCTGGGCGACGCTCTTGCCACGGCGCTCCGCGACGTCCTCGGGACGGCGAAGGCCCTTGAGCGCGGCGACGGTGGCCGGCAGGAGGTTCATCGGGTTGCTGCTGCCCAGCGACTTGCTGAGGATGTCGTGGATGCCGGCGAGCTCCAGCACGGCACGCACCGGACCACCCGCGATGACCCCGGTACCCGGCGAGGCCGGCTTCAGGAGCACGCGGCCGGCGCCGTGGCGCCCCAGGATCTGGTGGGTGATCGTGTTGTTGTGCTTCGGGACCCGGAAGAGGTTCTTCTTCGCGTCCTCGATGGCCTTCTGGATGGCGAGCGGAACCTCACGCGCCTTGCCGTGACCGATGCCGACGACATCGTTCATGTCACCGACGACCACAAGCGCGGAGAACGAGAAGCGCCGTCCACCCTTGACGACCTTCGCAACGCGGTTGACCTCCACCACGCGCTCCGCCAACTCCAGGCTGGCGGCATTGATGCGCTCTCGACGTACGTCAGACAACTCGTTCCTCTCGATCCTCTAGAACTCGAGCCCGCCCTCGCGGGCCCCGTCGGCGAGTGCCTTCACACGCCCATGGTAAAGGTAACCGCCCCGGTCGAAGACGACCTTCGTGACACCGGCCGCCTTGGCCCGCTCGGCGAGCAGCTGGCCGACCTTGGCGGCGGCTTCGGTCTTGGAGGCACCGCGGAGTGCGGGCTCGATCGACGACGCGGCCGCGAGGGTGCGACCGTCGACGTCGTTGATGACCTGTGCGTAGATCCGTGCGTTGGAACGGAAGACGGAGACGCGCGGACGCTCGACGGTGCCGTGCACCTTGCCGCGAATGCGCTTGCGTCGACGATCCCGGCCCGGAGCCGTCTGGGAGATGTGCCTCATGCCCGCTTTCCGACCTTCCTGCGAATCTGCTCGTCCGCGTACTTGATGCCCTTGCCCTTGTAGGGCTCCGGCGGACGGACCTTGCGAATGTCGGCCGCGACCTGGCCGACGGCCTGCTTGTCGATGCCCGAGACCACGATCTCCGTGGGCTGCGGGGTCTCGAAGCTGATGCCCTCGGGGGGCGTCACGACGACCGGGTGCGAGAACCCGGCGGCGATCTCGAGGTCCTTGCCCTTCATCTGGGCGCGGTACCCGACGCCGACCAGCTCGAGTCGCTTCTCGAAGCCCTCCGTCACGCCCTCGACCATGTTGGCCACGAGGGTGCGCGAGAGGCCGTGGAGCGCACGGTGCGGCGCGCGGTCCGTGGGACGGGTCACCGTGATGGTGCCGTCCTCCTGGGCCACCGAGATGGGGGCGCTGATCGTCTGGGCGAGCTCGCCCTTCGGTCCCTTGACCGTGATGTTCTGACCTGTGATGTCGACCGTCACACCGTCGGGGACGGGGATCGGCGCGCGTCCAATTCTGCTCATACTCGTATCGCTCCGGTTACCAGACTTCGCAGAGGACCTCGCCGCCGATACCGCGGCGACGCGCCTCCTGACCGCTCAACAGGCCCTGTGAGGTGGAGATGACGGCGACACCCATGCCACCGAGCACCTTGGGCACCTCGCCCCGACCGACGTACACGCGGCGACCAGGCTTGCTGACGCGGCGGAGGCCGGAGATGACCTGACGACGGTTCTTATCGTACTTCAGGTTGACGGTGAGCATGTGGTCACGCCCCTCGCCCTCCGTGCTCCAGCCGCTGATGTAGCCCTCGTCCTCGAGAAGCTTCGCGAACTCGATCTTGAGCTTGCTCGCGGGAAGGGTCGCGTGGTCGTGCATGGCCAGCGCTGCGTTGCGGATGCGGGTCAGCATGTCCGCGAAAGGATCGGTCATCATCGTGCGCTCACCCCCCTTACCAGGACGACTTCGTCATGCCGGGGATCACGCCCGCGTGTGCCTCTTCGCGCAGGCAGATGCGGCACAGGCCGAACTTGCGGTAGTACGCGCGGGAGCGACCGCAGCGGTGACAGCGGGAGTACTCCCGCGTCTTGTACTTGGATGGGCGCGCCGCCTTGACGCGCAGACTCGTCTTCGCCACTTTGCTCCTTAACGCTTCTTCGAACGGCTACGGGACCGGGAGCGCTGCTTGCGTCGACGACGCGCGGCCCGTTCCTCAGCGGTGTATCCATCGGCACGGAACGGCATGCCGAGGTGGCGCAGGAGTGCGCGTCCCTCGTCGTCCGTCTCGGCGGTGGTGGTGATGATCACGTCCAGTCCCCGAACCTGGTCGATGCGGTCGTAGTCGATCTCGGGGAAGATCGTCTGCTCGCGGATGCCCAGCGCGTAGTTGCCACGTCCGTCGAAGCTGTCGGGGTTGACCCCGCGGAAGTCACGGATACGGGGGAGCGCCACCGACGTGAGCCGGTCGTAGAACTCCCACATACGGGCCCCGCGAAGGGTGACCTTGCAGCCGATGGGCATGCCCTCACGCAGCTTGAACTGGGCGATGGACTTGCGTGCCCGGGTCATGACGGGCCGCTGCCCGGCGATGATGGCCAGCTGCTCGAGCGCCTGGTCCAGGAGCTTGGAGTTGGTCTTCGCCTCGCCGACACCCATGTTGAGAACGATCTTCTCGATCTTGGGGTGCTGCATGGCCGACGTGTAGCCGAACTCCTCCTGGAGCTTCGGCCGGACCTCGTCCTGGTAGCGCTCGAGGAGCCGCGGCGGCGCCGCGGCCTCGATGGTCTGGGTTGTGTTCTCGTCAGTCAAGCTTCTCTCCGCTTCGCGCGGCGACCCGCACCTTCTTATCGTCCTCCTCGACGAAGCGCACCCGCGTGGGCAGGTGGAGCTTGGGGTCGATGAGGGACACGTTGGACCAGTGGAGCGGCGCCGGCTTCTCGATGACGCCACCCGGCTCGCTCGGCGGGCGGGGACGCGTGTGCCGCTTCACGAGGTTGAGCCCCTCGATCACGACGCGCTCCTCAGCCGGGAGGACCTCAAGAACCGTACCGGTCTTGCCCTTGTCCTTGCCCGCGATGATGACGACCTCGTCGCCCTTCTTGATACGTGCCGCCATACCTAAAGCACCTCGGGTGCCAGTGAGATGATCTTCATGAAGTTCTTCTCGCGCAGCTCACGGGCCACCGGCCCGAAGATGCGCGTGCCGCGGGGGTTCATCGCGGCGTCGATGATGACGGCCGCGTTCTCGTCGAATGCGATGAACGTTCCGTCGTCACGGGGGCGCGACTTGCGGGTGCGCACGACGACGGCCTTGACGACGTCGCCCTTCTTGACGGATCCGTTCGGCGTCGCCTGCTTGACCGTGCCGACGATGACGTCACCGACGTGCGCGTAGCGACGATGGTGACCACCGATGACACGGATGCAGAGGATCTCGCGTGCGCCGGTGTTGTCGGCGACGCGGAGTCGGGATTCCTGTTGGATCACTTGGCACGCTCCACAACCTCGACGAGGCGCCACCGCTTCTGGGCCGACAGCGGTCGGCACTCGACGATCCGGACGGTGTCGCCGACGTGGGCCTCATTGGACTCATCGTGAACGTGCAGCTTCGAGGAGCGGCGGACGGTCTTGCCGTACACACGGTGCGGCCGCGCGCTGTCGATGCGCACGGTGATCGTCTTGTCACGCGCGTCGCTGGTGACGATTCCCTGGCGACTCTTCCGTCCTGCGACGGACTCCTGCGGTGTCTTCTGCTCAGGCACCGGCAACCTCCTGCTCACGCTCGCTGATCACTGTCAAAAGCCGAGCGATCTCACGCCGGCGCAGCCCGATCTCGGAGGTCGTCTCCAAGGATCCGGACGCATGCTGGAAGCGCAGGTTGAAGAGAGCCTCACGGGCCTCCCGGAGAAGGGAGGAGAGGCGCTCGTCGTTGAGCTCCCGCAGTTCTTGTGCACTACGTTGGGCCACTAGAAGTCATCCCTCGTCACGAACTTGCACTTCACCGGAAGCTTCATCGCGGCGAGGCGCATGGCCTCCTTCGCGAGCTCCTCCGGAACCCCCGACAGCTCGAACATCACGGTGCCCGGCTTGACGACGGCGACCCAGGCCTCCGGTGAGCCCTTACCGGAACCCATGCGGGTCTCGGCCGGCTTCTTCGTCACCGGGAGGTGGGGGAAGATGTTGATCCAGACCTTTCCGCCACGCTTGATGCGACGGGTGATCGCGATACGCGCGGCTTCGATCTGGCGATTGGTGATCCACGCCGCCTCGAGCGACTTCAGGCCGTACTGACCGAAGTTGAGCTGGGTGTTCCCCTTGGAGAGACCCTGACGACGACCGCGGTGGTGCTTGCGGTGCTTGATCCGCTTCGGCATCAGCATTAGGAAGCACCTCCTCCCTGGCCACCCGGACGGGGACCGCGGGGACCGCCACCGCCGCCGCGGGGACCGCCACCGCCACCGGGGCCGCCGGGACCGCCGCCACCGCGACCGCGGTTGCGCCCGCCTCCACCGCCGCCACGGTTGCCCTGACGGTCGCCGCGCTCACGGCGCTGACGACGGGCGGGCTGCGGAGCGTCGAAGTCGACACGGCCGCGGGCGTCGGTGACGCCCTCCGGCAGGACCTCGCCGCGGTTGATCCAGACCTTGACGCCGATGCGACCGTAGGTCGTCTTCGCCTCGACGAAGCCGTAGTCGATGTCGGCGCGGAGCGTGTGGAGCGGGACGCGACCCTCCGAGTAGTGCTCGGAGCGCGACATCTCGGTTCCGCCGAGGCGCCCGCTGCACTGCACCTTGACGCCCTGGGCGCCGGAGCGCATGGCGGAGGTGAGCGCGCGCTTCATGGCGCGACGGAAGCTGACGCGGTTCTGGAGCTGCTCGGCGATCGACTGCGCGACGAGGGTGGCGTCCAGCTCGGGGCGCTTGACCTCGTTGATGTTGATCTGGATCTGCTTGTTGGTGATGCTGTGCAGATCGCGGCGCAGCGCGTCGACCTCCTGGCCGCTCTTGCCGATCACGATGCCGGGGCGTGCGGTGAAGATGTCGACGGTGAGCTTGGCCGGGTCCTTGCGGACGTGGATGTCCGAGAGGCTGGCGTGCGCGAGCTTGCCGTAGATGTGATCACGGATGGCGCGGTCCTCGTCGAGCGCGGCCGCGAAGTCGCGCTGGGCGAACCAGTTGCTCTTCCAGTCGGAGATGACCCCGAGCCGGAACCCTCCGGGGTGGACTTTCTGACCCAACCTAGCGCCCCTTCCGTGCTGCGCCCGCGGCGGGCTCAGCCAGTCCGATGGTGATGTGACTCGTGCGCTTGAGGATGGGCGACGCCGATCCTCGCGCCCGCGGGCGGAAGCGCTTGATGGTGGGTCCCGGGTCGACCGTCACGTGGGTCAACACGAGCTCGTCCGACTTGAGGCCGTGGTTGTGGTCGGCGTTGGCCGCCGCGGACTCGAGCACCTTGCGCACCGGGACGGCGGCGTCGCGCGTCGAGAACGCGAGGATGGCCCGCGCGTCGGTGACCGACTTGCCGCGGACGAGGTCCGCCACGAGCCGCGCCTTGCGGGGTGACACGCGCACGAACTTGGCCGTCGCGCTGACGAGATCCTTGGTCGCTGCGTTGTTCATCGCATCTTCGCCGTTCGGTCGGAGCCGGCGTGGCCGCGGTAGGTGCGGGTGGGCGCGAACTCGCCGAGCTTGTGCCCGACCATGCTCTCGCTGATGAACACGGGGACGTGCTTACGCCCGTCGTGCACGGCGATGGTGTGGCCGACCATCTCCGGGAAGATGGTCGAGGAGCGGGACCACGTACGGATCATCCGCTTCTCGTTGGCCGCGTTCATCTCTTCGATGCGGCGCATGAGCTTCTCGGCCACGAACGGGCCCTTTTTGAGGCTACGACCCACCTAGTTTCCCCCCGAGTGCTTCCCGCGCTTGCGCGGACGGACGATCATCTTCTGACTGGCCTTCTTGGTGTTGCGCGTACGCGCACCCTTGGTGGGCTTGCCCCACGGGGTGACCGGGTGACGACCCGAGTTGCTCTTGCCCTCACCACCACCGTGCGGGTGGTCGACCGGGTTCATCGCGGAACCACGGACCGTCGGGCGGACGCCCTTCCAGCGCGAGCGGCCGGCCTTGCCGCCCGAGAGGTTCTCGTGCGTCGTGTTGCCGACCTGGCCGATCGTGGCACGGCACTCGAGGTGGATCATCCGCATCTCGGTGGACGGAAGGCGGACGGTCGCGTAGTCGCCCTCCTTCGCCATGAGCTGGGCGCTGACGCCGGCGGAGCGGACGATCTGGCCGCCGCGGCCCGCCTGCAGCTCGATGTTGTGGATGGTCGTACCCGTCGGGATGTCCCGGAGCGGGAGCGTGTTACCCGGCTTGATGTCCGCACCGGGACCGCTCATGACCGTGTCGCCGACCTTCAGGCGCACCGGCGCGAGGATGTACGCCTTCTCGCCGTCCGCGTAGTGGAGCAGCGCGATGCGTGCCGACCGGTTGGGGTCGTACTCGATCGTGGCGACCTTGGCGGGGATCCCGTCCTTGCGGCGCTTGAAGTCGATGATGCGGTAGCGGCGCTTGTGCCCGCCACCCTTGTGACGGGTGGTGATGCGGCCGTTGTTGTTGCGCCCACCGGTCTTGTTGACCTTGCCGAGAAGGGACTTCTCGGGGGTGGTCGTCGTGATCTCCTCGAAGTCCGAGGTGGTGACGAACCGGCGGCCCGGCGATGTCGGCTTGTACTTCTTGATGCCCATAGACGCGATCAGACCCCTTCGAACAGCTCGATGCGATCTTCGGGCGCGAGCTCGACGATCGCCTTCTTGAACCCCGGGCGCCGACCACGCGTGTAGCCACGTCGCTTGGGCTTGCTCTGAACCTTGACGATCCGGACGTCCGTCACGAGCACGTCGAAGATGTCCTCGACGGCCTGACGGATCTGGATCTTGTGCGCGTCGGCCAGCACCTCGAAGGTGTACTGGTTGTGACGCTGCGCAAGCTGGAACGCCTTTTCGGAGATGACCGGGCGGACCACCACCTTGCGGATGTCCTCACGCTCGCTCATGCGCGATCCTCCTCATCGGTCTGGGCGTCCTCGTCGGCCTCGACGTCGGCGTCCTCGGTCTCCTCCGCTGCGGCCTCGGCTGCGGCGGCGGCCTCCTCCTCGCCCTCGACGGCGATCTCGGCGTCGTCGGCGGCGGGGGCGTCGTAGGCCGTGGCGGGATCGGTCTCGACGTCACCCTCGACGTCGTCCTCCACCGGAGGCAGCGAGACGGACGACGAGGCGTCGTCGTCATCGTCGGACTTCTTGCGACCGCGCTTCGGCTTGTCGGAAGCGGACTTGCGAGTGATCTTCTTGGGCTCCGGCGGAGCGGTGCGCTCGGGGGCGGCCTTGGCCGTGGCCTCGGTCGTGCTGATCTCGAGCTCGCCGCCGGTCCACTTCTCCCAGACGGCGCGGTGCACCAGGATGCTGCGCGCGGCCATGATGTCGACGACCTCGATCTCGAGTGAGGTCAGGACGTAGACGTCGCGGAGGTTGCGGAACGAGAGACCCTCGACGCTCTCCGGGTCCTCGAGGACGACGAGGAGCGGACGGGCCTCGATGCCCTCCGGTGCCTGGTACAGGTACTCGGCGGCACGCTTGGACGAGGGGGTGTCCCAGCCGGTGGCGTCCATCACGGCGATGCTGCCGCGATCGGCGTGCGCACGGAGCGCGGCGCGGAACGCCTGGGCGCGGACCTTGCGGTTGACCTTGCCACCGTGGCTGCGCGGCGTGGGACCGAAGGTCACTCCACCGCCACGCCAGTGCGGCGCGCGGATGGAGCCCTGACGGGCACGGCCGGTGCCCTTCTGGCGCCACGGCTTGCGTCCACCACCGGAGACCTCGCCACGGTTCTTCGTGGAGTGGGTCCCGGCACGGCGGGCCGCGAGCTCGGCGACGACCGTCTCATGGATGAGGTGCGGCTTGATCTCCTGCTCGGCGACGCGACCGGTGAAGTCGGCGGCGCCGGTGGGAAGCCCTTCGGCGTTCAGTACGGGGATGCTCATCCGGGCCTCACGATCACGATTCCGTTGACGCCACCGGGGACCGAGCCCTGCACGAGAAGCAGGTTGCGCTCGGGATCGGCGTCGATGATCTGCAGGCCGCGCTGCGTGACACGCTCGTTGCCCATGCGGCCGCTCATGCGGACGCCCTTCATGACGCGGGCGGGGTACGCGGCGGCACCGATGGAGCCGGGCTGCCGGATGTTGTGCGAGCCGTGGCTCTTGGGTCCGCGCTTGAAGTTGTGACGCTTGATCGTTCCCTGGTAGCCCTTACCCTTGGACGTACCGATGACGCGGACGAACTCTCCCGAGGAGAAGGCGTCGACGGTGACGACGTCGCCCACGGCGAGATCGCCGCCGAGCTCCTCCGGGTCGAACTCGACCAGGTGCTTGTGGGCACCCGCGCCGGCACGCTTGAGGTGACCGAGCTCGGGGCCGGAGATCTTGTCCGGACGGACCTGGCCGAAGGCCAGCTGGACGGCCGAGTAGCCGTCGTTCTCAGGCGTCTTCACCTGGACGACGGGACACGGGCCGGCCTCGATCACGGTGACCGTGACGCGCTTGCCGTCCTCGGCGAAGATCTGAGTCATGCCGAGCTTCTTGCCGATGATCGCTGCCACTACCCCACCTACGCCTTGATCTCGATGTCGACACCGGCGGGCAGGTCGAGACGCATGAGCGAGTCGACGGTGCGCGGGGTGGGCGAGTAGATGTCGATCAGACGCTTGTGCGTGCGGATCTCGAAGTGCTCGCGCGAGTCCTTGTCCTTGAACGGGCCCTTGATGACGCAGTACACGTTCTTTTCGGTCGGCAGCGGAACGGGTCCGGAGATCGTCGCTCCAGAGCGCTGCGCGGTCTCGACGATCGACGCGGCGCTCTTGTCGATGAGCTCGTGATCGTAGGCCTTGAGTCTGATGCGGATCTTGTTCTGCTGCACCTGTACGTCCTGAGAATGAAAAGCCCGCCGCCTCCCGGCTGGGGGGCGACGGGCGGGGAACCCTACCGGGTTTGTCTAAGCGATGATCTTGTCGACGACGCCGGCGCCGACGGTGCGGCCACCTTCACGGATCGCGAAGCGGAGTCCCTCTTCCATGGCGATCGGCTGGATGAGCTCGACTTCCATGACGGCGTTGTCGCCGGGCATGATCATCTCGACGCCGTCGGCGAGCGTGATGGTGCCGGTGACGTCGGTCGTCCGGAAGTAGAACTGCGGGCGGTAGTTCGCGAAGAACGGCGTGTGACGGCCGCCCTCGTCCTTGGAGAGGACGTACACGTTCGCGGTGAACTTGGTGTGCGGGGTGATCGAGCCCGGGGCCGCGAGGACCTGGCCGCGCGCGATCTCCTCACGCTTGAGGCCACGAAGGAGGGCACCGATGTTGTCGCCCGCGCGTCCCTCGTCGAGGAGCTTGCGGAACATCTCGACGCCGGTGACGACGGTCTGCTCGATCTCGGGCTTCATGCCGACGATGTCGATGGTCTCGCCGACCTTGATGACCCCACGCTCGACACGGCCGGTGGCGACGGTGCCACGACCGGTGATCGAGAAGACGTCCTCGACCGGCATCAGGAACGGCTTGTCGACGTCGCGCTCCGGGACCGGGACGTAGTCGTCGACGGCCTGCATGAGCTCGAGGATCCCGTTGACCGCGTCGGCGTCGCCGTTGAGGGCGTTGAGCGCGGACACGCGGACGACCGGGATGTCGTCACCCGGGAACTCGTAGCTGGAGAGCAGCTCGCGGACTTCCATCTCGACGAGCTCGAGGAGCTCCTCGTCGTCGACGGTGTCGGACTTGTTGAGGGCCACGACGATGTACGGCACGCCGACCTGACGGGCGAGCAGGATGTGCTCACGGGTCTGCGGCATGGGGCCGTCGGCGGCCGATACCACGAGGATGGCGCCGTCCATCTGAGCGGCACCGGTGATCATGTTCTTGATGTAGTCGGCGTGACCAGGACAGTCGACGTGCGCGTAGTGGCGGTTGTCGGTCTGGTACTCGACGTGCGAGGTGGCGATGGTGATACCGCGCTCCCGCTCCTCCGGAGCGTTGTCGATCGAGTCGAACGAGCGGACCTCTCCACCCTGAGCCTCGGCGAGAACCTTGGTGATGGCGGCCGTGAGCGTTGTCTTGCCGTGATCGACGTGGCCGATGGTGCCGACGTTCACGTGTGGCTTCGACCTGTCGAACTTCTCTTTGGACATGCTCAATGACTCCTTATCGAGACGCTTTCCAACCGACGCCGTCGGGTGTCGGTCGTAGAGTTGCGGGGAACACCGTTGACGGGCAGCGCTCCGGCGCACCCGCCATGCGCAGACGTGTGGTTGTCTGCAAAGCCCGCGGAGGATAACACAACCGCGGAGTGCTGCAACCCCTCTGGGGACCGCGGATTCGGCAATCCGTGAGCCCATCGGGACCGGGCAGACTAGCATCGGAGAATGGATCCGGCCGGACTGCGCTCAGAGCTCGCTCGCCTGACCGGAGAGGCCGGTCTCTCCGGGGTCGCCGACCGTGAGCTCTACGCCGTCGACGCCAGCCTCTACCGCCGTCTTCCGGCCGCCGTCCTGCGTGCCAGGAACACCGATGACCTGGCATTCGCAGTGGGCCTGTGCAGGGAGTTCGGAGCGCCCCTCACCATGCGCGGAGCCGGCACCAGCCTGGCCGGGCAGACGGTGGGCGGCGGCCTCGTCGTCGACACCTCGGGCCTTCGGCGGATCACGATCGATCCGGATGCGCGCACGGCGGTGGTCGAGCCCGGAGCCGTCCTCGACGACGTCAACCTCGCCGCCGGGGCGCACGGCCTCGTCTTCGGTCCCGACGTGGCCACGGCCAACCGGGCGACGATCGGCGGCATGGTGGCCAACAACTCGGCCGGTGCCCGGTCCATCGCGTACGGCATGACGAGCGACAACGTGATCGCCCTCGACGTCATCCTCGCCGACGGCACCTCGGCGCGGCTCTCGCGCGACGCCCCTCCCCCGCCGGCGCTGGCGGCGGCACGCCACCTGGCGGACGGCTTCCGCCCACCGGGGCTCCTGAGGCGCGTCAGCGGCTACCGGCTCGATGCGCTCGGCGGGGACGCTCCCCGCTGGCACGAGGTGGTCTGCGGATCCGAGGGCACGCTCGCCGTGGTCGTGCGGGCCCACCTGCGTCTGCTGCCACGACCGGATCGGCGTGGTCTGGTGCT
Source organism: uncultured Bifidobacteriaceae bacterium (assembly GCA_964406645.1). Classification (GTDB taxonomy): domain Bacteria; phylum Actinomycetota; class Thermoleophilia; order Miltoncostaeales; family Miltoncostaeaceae; genus CALMEC01. Next base: position 14,930 of record CAYOSM010000043.1, read on the forward strand.
CCGCACCTATCCGGACACCGACGCGGCGCTCGACGCCGTTCCGGAGATCCTGGAGAGCGGACCCTCTGCGGTCGAGCTGCTCGACCGGGCCATGCTCGATCCCCGGAGTCGCACGGGGATCGGCGCGACCGTCGAGCGCCTGGGGCTCGGGGGCCGGGCTCTGCTCATCGTCGAGTACCAGGGTGACCCCGACGAGGTGGAGGAGCGCCTGTCCGCGGAGCGCGAGGGCAGGGTGGTGCGCGAGGTGGCGGAGCAGGAGGCGGTCTGGGCGCTCCGGCGGGCCGGCATCGCCCGCGCGGTGGGCGCGGGGCGGGGCCGGCGGAAGCCCATCCCGTTCGTGGAGGATCCGGCCGTACCGCCCGAGCGCCTGACGGAGTTCGCCCGCGGCTTCCGGCGCGTACTTGACGATGAGCAAGTCGATGCCGCCTGGTACGGGCACGCAAGCGTCGGATGTCTGCACGTGCGGCCGTTCATCGACCTCCGCGCCCCCGGCGCCCGAGCCCAGGTGCGGCGCATCGCGGAGGCCACCGCGGACCTCGTCGTCGGATACGGCGGATCGCTCTCGGGTGAGCACGGCGACGGGCGTGCCCGCAGCGAGTTCCTTCCGCGGATGTACCCCGAGGCGACCATCCGGGCGTTCGCCGATCTCAAGCGGCGCCTGGATCCCGACGGCATCCTCAATCCCGGGGTGATCGTCGATGCCGACCGCATGGACGAGGGGATGCGGATCGACGTCTCCCCCGACGCCCCGGCGGCGCGGACCTCCGTGAGCTTCTCCCGGGAGGGCGGTCTTCCGGCGGCGCTCGAGGCGTGCAACGCGAACGGCGCCTGCCGCAAGCGCACCGTCGCCATGTGCCCGCCGTACCAGGCGACCGGACGCGAGGAGCATTCGACCCGGGGCCGGGCGACACTCCTGCGCGCGGCGTTCGAGGGGCGGCTGGACGGCGGGCTCGCCAACGACGACCTGCACCGCGCCCTCGACATGTGCCTCGGGTGCAAGGCGTGTACCTCGGAGTGCCCAGCCGGTGTGGACATGGCCCGACTCAAGGTGGAGGCGCTCGCGCAGCGGCACCGCGCCCACGGCGTTCCCCTGATGACCCGGGCCATCGCCCGCACGCACGCGCTCCTGCGGATGGGTTCGCTCGCTCCGCCGGTGGCGAACCTGGCCGCCCGGCTGGCGCGACCGGCACTGGGATTCCGCCCCCCGCGGGTACGATCGGCGTGGCGTCCGCATCCGGGATCCGGCACCGGACCGGAGGTCGTCGTGCTGGCCGACACGTTCACGCGGTTCCTGCATCCCGAGTCCGGGGACGCCGCGGTCGCGGCGCTCGAAGCCTGCGGCGCGCGGGTGACGGTGGTGGACGCCGGCGACTGCGGACGGCCGGCCCACGCCGAGGGCCGTGTCGATCTGGCTCGCCGGCAGCTCCTGCGCTCGCTCGACCGGCTCGCACCCCATGCCCGCCGCGGCGTGCCGATCGTCGTACTTGAACCGTCGGTCTGGTCGATGCTCGTCGACGACGCGGCCACGATCACCGACGACGACCGGGTCGCATCCGTGGCCGAGCGGGTGACCACCTTCGAGCGGGCCGTCCTCGATCTCGGCGTGCCGGAGTCCCTCGCACTCCCGGACCGCGGACCCGTCGTCGTGCAGCCGCACTGCCACCAGCGGGCGCTCGGCGCGGCGGACGCCGTCACGGAACTCCTCACGGCGGTGGGCTATTCGACGACCGACAGCGGCGCGGGCTGCTGCGGGGGCGCCGGCTCGTTCATGTACCGCCACGACCTGCCCGAGCTACGTCGCTTCGCCACCGAGACCATTGACCCGATCGCGGCGCCGGGGATCTCGTGCCGCATGAGCCTGGCCCGATCGGCCGATCCCTCGCGGATCCGGACGACGGCCGAGCTCCTGATGACCGCGGGGTAGAACCCCCGCGGCGCCGGTCGCCGGGTCTTCGACTCCACCTGTGAGGTCACGATTCGCCGCGAGGCTCGACGGCGCCCAACGGGACTCAGGTGCCAGGCACCAACGTCTCGCCCTCTGAGACGAGCCGAGACGAAAGGCCCGATTAGCAGGTACTTCTTGTCCACGCGCCTCTGTCAACGGGACCGTGGTGCCTGGCACCTGAGTCCCGTTACGCGGACGCACAAGCATCCGACGGCCTGCGGTAAGGCCCCGAAATGACGAAGGGCGG
>CAYOSM010000044.1:0-4171 GCA_964406645.1 uncultured Bifidobacteriaceae bacterium
GGCTGCCAAACTCCGGGGGTGATCGAGACCGACGCCATCGTCCTGCGGGCGATCCGCTACGGAGAGGCGGACAGCGTCCTCACGCTGTACACGCGTGAGCGTGGACGGCTCTCGGCCATCGCCAAGGGCACGCGGAAGGCGACGTCCAAGCTCGGCGGCCGGCTCCAGCCCTCCGTGCTCGTGCACCTCGGCCTCCACCAGGGGCGCGGCGACCTCTGCACCGTCCGTCACGCGCAGGTGATCGACGCCCACGCGGGGCTGTGGGTGGAGGGGTATCGCCTGCGCGCGTCCAGCTCCATCCTCGAGGCGGCCGCGCGCATCCTCATGGAGGAGGAACCGAACGAGGGGGCCTTCAACGTGCTCTGCCGCGGGCTGGCCCACCTCAGTCGCGCGGAGCCGAGCGACCGTCCTCCGCGCCATGATCCGATCGTCCTCGGCGTCCATGCGAAGCTCCTGGTCGTCGCCGGCATCCTTCCGCGCCTGGCGGCGTGTACCGGCTGCGGATCCGACGGCCCGTTCACCGCGTTCTCGGCGAGGACCGGAGGCGCGCTGTGCGCCGAGTGCGCCCATCTCGGCGAACCGGTGCGCCCGGAGGTGTTCCAGGGGCTCGTGGAACTCGTGGGACGCCCGCTGGCGGATTCCGAGATCCACCCGTTCCCCGCCGGTGTGGCCGATGGGATCGAGCGGATGATCGGAGCCGTCCTCCAGGAGCACCTCGGCGTACGACTGCGATCCGGCGTGGCTCTGTGAGGCCGATGCGGCGAGCCGTCGGCTGCTTTACTCCCCGGGTGGCGCCGACCGGTTCGGACGCCGACACGACATGCGGACAGAGCGGGCGGGGGCCGGACGTGCACCCGTCGCGGACGAGGGAGATGGATGGGCGACTTCGCGGCTGATCTCATGCAGGCGTACTCGTTCGAGGGGCCGGGTGTGCGGCTGGGACGACCGTTCGTCGATCCGGCGGCTCCGGTGACCGAGGTGGACGTCCGCATCCCGCTCAACCTAGTCAACCGGCACGGGCTCATCGCTGGCGCGACCGGGACCGGGAAGACCAAGACCCTCCAGCTCATCGCCGAGCAGCTCTCCGCGGCCGGATGCCCGGTGTTCGCCCCGGACATGAAGGGTGACGTGGCGGGACTCGGCGCCCCCGGTGACGCCTCCCCGGCCATCGAGGAGCGGGCCACGACGCTCGCCTACGACTGGGCGGCGGTCGGCATCCCCGTCGAGATCGTGTCGCTCACCGGCGAGGACGGCGTCCCCATCCGCGCGTCGCTCACCCAGTTCGGCCCGACGCTTCTCTCCAAGGTCCTCGACCTCAACGAGACCCAGGAGTCGAGCCTCGCGCTCGTCTTCCGCTTCTGCGAGGAACGGGAGCTCCACCTCATCGACCTCGTGGACCTGCGAGCCGCGCTCGCCTACCTCGTGGGGCCCGGCAAGAAGGACCTCGCGGGTCTCGGCGGGCTCTCCACGGCGACGGTCGGCGTCCTGCAGCGCAAGGTCTCACAGCTCGAGGCCGACGGCGGGGACATCTTCTTCGGCGAGCCGGGATTCGACATCCTCGACCTCGTACGCACCGCACCCGACGGGCGGGGTGTCGCGACGGTTCTGTCGCTTCCGTCCGTGGCGACCAAGCCGAAGGTGTTCTCCACCTTCCTCATGTGGCTCCTGTCCGAGCTGTTCGAGGAACTGCCCGAGGTCGGCGATCCGGAGAAGCCGACGCTCGCTTTCTTCTTCGACGAGGCGCACCTGCTCTTCGCCGACGCCAGCAAGGCGTTCCTCGAGGCCGTCACGCAGACGGTGCGCCTGATCCGGTCGAAGGGCGTCGCGGTCTTCTTCGTCACCCAACTTCCGACGGACATCCCCAGTGACGTGCTCAGCCAGCTGGGCCACCGCGTGCAGCACGCGGTACGGGCGTTCACGCCGAAGGACGCCAAGGCGCTGAAGGCGGCCGTCCAGACGTTCCCGATCACCGATCACTACTCCGACCTGGCGGAGACCCTGCAGTCGCTCGGGGTCGGTGAGGCCGCCGTCACCGTGCTCGACAAGCGCGGCGTGCCCACGCCGGTGGCCTCCACCCGCATCTATCCGCCGTCTTCCCGGATGGGAGTGCTCACCGCCGAGGAGCGCACCGCCGTCATCTCCGCGAGTCCGCTCGCCCCGAAGTACGGGCAGCGGGTCAACCGGGAGAGCGCCGAGGAGATCCTCTCGGCCCGGCTGGACGGTGACCGTCTCGCCGTCGACGAGGCCATCCAGCGTGCCGAGCCCGCGCCGGAACGCCCGCAGCAGCCGCGCGACGACGACTCCCTCGCCGAGCAGTTCGGAGAGGTCCTCCAATCGCCGCTCGCGCGCGAGGTCGTGCGGGGTATTTTTGGAATGCTGCGTCCGAAACGTCGGAGGCGGCGCTGAGCCAATCGCCGAGCCAACGGAGGGTGCGATGCGGGACGTGAGCGGATGACCGACGTGGATCGCTACCGGCGGGGGAGTCTCGGAGATCTCATCCAGCTGGTCATCGACGGGTGGGAGATCGTCCACCTCCACTACGGGGACGTGTGCGGCGATCCCGGCATGGAGGTCGACAGCGCGGCGGCGTTCGTGATCTTGCGGCGGCCCGACAGCGGCCTCCGGGGGATCTACATCCCGGACGACGAGCGGACCCTCTCGCACCGGGGGCTCGTCGAGATCTTCCGTCAGTCACCGCGGATCTGGAAGCACCGCACGGCCGAGGCCGTCCGGCAGCGCCTCAAGGAGCAGATCGAGTCCGAGTCGACGCGCGGACCGGCGGAATGGGGACACGTCCTCGATCCGGCGGACCTGCCGATGGACGTGCAGCCCACCGAACTCGTGGACGTGATCGGCCTCGGCCAGGTCGAGACCATCGAGGGCGTCACCGTGGCCGTGCTCTCCATCGAACGCTACCGCTCCTTCTCCCGCGTCCGCTATCTGGCGCACACCGTGGGCAACATGAGCCGCGGGTCGCTCGCGGCCCTGGACGTCCTCGTCGTGGACAACGTCGGGCGGCGCTATCGATCGGCGTCCGTCGGCGTCGAACGGGCCGGAAGCCGCCTGGAGGGCGTGATCGCCCTGACCCCCGGCATCCCTCGCGACGTCACCGCGCTCACCGTCACCATCGGCACCCTGGGCGCCTCCGGCCCCGACGGCCACCTCGGGCCGTGGGTGTTCCCGGTCGTGCTCCCGACTCCGGGCCTCGGCTGATGAGGGCGTCGTCGCCGTTCGCCGCGGGTGCCTGGGCCGAGGAGCGGGAGGCGCCCGAGGAGCCCGATCCCTTCCGCAACGCGTACCAGCGCGACCGCGACCGCATCATCCACACCAAGCCGTTCCGCCGGCTGAAGCACAAGACACAGGTCTTCATCTCGCCCGAGGGCGACCACTACCGCACGCGGCTGACGCACACCCTTGAGGTCTCGGGCCTCGCCCGCACCGTGGGCCGGGCGCTCGACCTGAACGAGGACCTCGTCGAGGCCATCGCCATGGGGCACGATCTGGGGCACGCGCCCTTCGGTCACGCGGGCGAGCAGGCGCTGGACGAGATCCTTCGCGAGAGGTACGGCCGGCCGTTCCTGCACAACGAGCAGAGCCTCCGCATCGTGGAGAAGGTCGAACGGGACGGGGCGGGGCTCAACCTCACCGTGGGCGTCCGCGACGGCATCCTCAACCACACCGGGACCGGCGTGCCGCGGAGCCTGGAGGGGCAGATCGTCCGCCTGGTGGATCGCGTCGCGTACGTCAATCACGACATCGAGGACGCCATCAGGGCGGGCATGCTGCATCCGGACGAGCTACCGGAGCGCGAGATCGCGATGCTCGGCGACACCACCACGGCACGCCTCACGTTCCTCATCCAGGACATCGTCTCGTCCAGCCGTGACGGTGACACCATTCGTCAGAGTGACGAGGCGGCAGAGGTGTTCCGCAGCCTCCGGGCGTTCATGTTCCAGCGGGTGTACCTCGCCCCGCCCAACAGCGACGAGGCGGAGCGCGCCCGCGGGGTGGTGCACGCGCTCTTCGACCACTTCATGTCACGACCGGAGCTGCTCCCCGAGTCCAGCGAAGCGGACCCGGTCACGCGCGTCACGGACCACGTGTCCGGGATGACGGACCGGTACGCCCTGCGGATCTTCCGCGACGCGTTCTTACCGCACGAGTCGCTCTC
>CAYOSM010000044.1:4271-7489 GCA_964406645.1 uncultured Bifidobacteriaceae bacterium
ACCGGTACGCCCTGCGGATCTTCCGCGACGCGTTCTTACCGCACGAGTCGCTCTCCCGGTGAGGGAGAACCTCGACCGCGCGAGGACCGGATTCGCGGACGGAGATCGCTACGATCGCGCCCGTCCCGACTACCCGGCGGATGCGGTCGACGCCCTCTGCCGCCACTGCGGCATCGGCTCCGGCACGCGCACCCTCGATCTGGCGGCGGGCTCCGGGAAGCTGACGCGGCATCTTATGGAGCGCGGCGCGGCCGTCACCGCCGTCGACCCCACCGAGGGCATGCGCGAGGCGCTCGTCCGGGCCGTCCCAGGGGTGGCCGTCCTCGATGGGTGCGCCGAGGAGATCCCGGTGGCGGACGCCTCCTTCTCAGCGGTCTGCGTCGCGCAGGCCTTCCACTGGTTCGATGCGGACCGGGCGATCGCCGAGATCCACCGCGTGCTCGAACCCGGGGGAGCGCTCGGACTGCTCTGGAACGTCATGGACCGTGACGTCGCGTGGGTGGACCACCTCCAGTCGCTCATCCACACCTGGCGGGGCGACAACCCCTGGTACGCCGGGCACGCGTGGCGTGCGGCCTTCGAGGCGTCCCCGCTCTTCGATCCCCTCCGGCACGAGGACTTCCGCAACGTCCAGGTCGTCGACCTCGCCGGGCTCCGTTCGCGCGTCTCATCCGTCAGCTTCATCGCGGCGGCGCCGGAGCCGGAGCGGACCCGCATGCTGGATGCGGCCGTCGCGGTGGTGGCGGACGCGGATCTCGACCCGCGGAGGATCGAGATCCCCTACCGCACGGACGTGTTCTGGTCGCGGTCGCGCCCCGTGGAGTCCTGAGCCGGCTCGGTGTGCACGAAGACGTCGTCCAGATCGGCGACGTTGCGGCGCAGGCGGGAGCGCACGGTGCCGCCGATCTGGTGGGCCGCCTCCAACCGGGTGTCGGCGGGGAGCCCCAGTGCGACGTAGGCGATGAGGCCCTCCTCGCTCCGCACGAACCGGAGTGAGGTCGGCGGGCGACCGGTGAGATCCCGGACCGCGTGATCGACGGCGGCCGTGAGCTCCGTGACCGTCGACGGATCCGGCTGCTCCCCCACGAGTTCGGTGTCGAGCGGCTCCAGGTGCGTCGTCGCGCGGTCGACCCCCGGGATCCGCTCCAGGATGGTCGCCTCGATGGTGTCGGCGATGTCGTGCGCCTGGGCGAGCGGCATGTCGGGCGGAAGCTTCGCGTGCAGCGTGATCTCGGTGCGGTCGGACGGGTGGATGACCCGCACGTTGTGGATCTCCCGCACGCCGGGCACCTGCAGGGCGGCGGCGAGCGCGCGCTCACGGAGGTCGTCCGGCGCGGCACCGGGCTCCACGTGGACGACGACGTCCGATCCGGGCAACGCGCGCTGGATGGCGTCCTCCACCAGGTCCGCCGCGGCGTGACCTTCGGCGAGGGCCGCGGAGGGGGAGACCGAGATCACCGCGTCGGCGTACGGATGTCCGCCGGCGACCCGGACCCGCAGACGCTCGAGGGTGATGTCGGACCCGAGGTCCGCGATGGCCGTCCGCGCCGCCTCCTCGGCCGTCTCGTCGGACCGGTCCATGAGCACGTCGATGTTGACGTGCACCATGCGCACCGCGGCGACGAGGACGAGGACGGCGACCAGGAGGGCCGCCCCGGCGTCCGCCCAGGTGTATCCGGCGCGGGTCAGCAGGAGCCCGATGAGGACGGCGAGGGTTCCCGCGAGGTCGCTGGCGAAGTGGAGCGCGTTGGCGGTGAGGGCGGCGCTCTTGTGGCGCTTCGCCGCCCGATGTGAGATCACCATCCGCATGAGATCCACGACGATGACGATGCCGAGCACCGCGAACGTCCACCACTGCGTGCTGACGTGAGGGGGCTCGTCGGCCAGGAGCCGCCGGATCGCGGCGTATCCGATGATGATGCTGGCGAGTGCCAGGATCACGCACTCGGCGAGGGCCGAGAGGTGCTCCGCCTTGCCGTGCCCCCAGGGGTGCGTGCGGTCCGCGGGTCGCACCGCCACCCCGAGGGCGAAGAGAGTCAGGAGCGCGGCGACGAGGTCCGTCCCGGAGTGCAGCGCCTCGGAGACGAATCCCAGGCTGTTGGCCGCGAGACCGACGGTGAGCTTGAGCGCGATGAGGAACGCCGCGGCGAAGACCGAGACGAGCGCGGTGCGGCGGGCGGGCGACACATCGGGATGTTCTCACGACGCGAGGGTGACGGCCTCGACGCCTTGCGTTTGCGCGCCAACGGGACTCAGGTGCCAGGCACCCAGATCCCGTGAAAGGGGGTGTGGAGGCGTTGTGGGACCACGCGTTGGCCGCAAATGCAGGCTGTTTTCGTACCTTGTGCTGATCGTAACGGGACTCGGGTGCCAGGCACCACGGTCCCGTTCCTCGATCCCGTGGCCGCGCCCCGATGGGGCGGCGGAGCCAAGCGCATCGGCCGGGTGAGCCGCCAGGGCCACCGCGGCCGGGGATCACTCGCGGGATAGGCTGAGACGCATGCACGGATCGCCGACATCCACGCACACCGATCGCGGGTCCGGCGCCGGGATGTCCACGCGGCGTCTCAGGGTGGCCGGTGTCGCCACGGTCACGGTCATGGTCATGGCGTGCCTCGCGGGGTCCGCGACCGCCGGTGCCGATGCGCGGGAGGACACGTCATCGGGCGGCCCGGCGACGGGCGCGGCGACCCCGCATGCGCGGGTCCTTCGCGTCGGTCCGACGAGGACGCTCCGGACGCCGAGCGCGGCGGCCGCCGTCGTGCGCGACGGCGACACGGTCCTGATCGACCCGGGCACCTATCCCGGAGACGTCGCGACCTGGACGAGGAACGGCCTCACACTCCGGGCGGCCGGCGGATGGGTGCGGCTGCCCGCGCGAGGGAAGAACGCACAGGGCAAGGCCATCTGGGTGATCGCGGGCGACCGGACCCGGGTGGAGGGGATCGAATTCAGCGGCGCCCGGGTGCCGGATAAGAACGGTGCGGGCATCCGTCAGGAAGGCGCGGGGCTGGTGGTCACGCGGTCGATCTTCCGCGACAACGAGAATGGAATCCTGGCCGGCGCCAATCCGCGGAGCGACATCGTCATCCGCGACTCGCGCTTCGTCGGCGGCGGGGCCGGCGACGGCTACTCGCACAACCTGTACATCGGCGACGTCCGATCCCTGACGATCACCGGGTCGGTCTTCGCGTCGGCGTCCGTCGGCCACGAGGTGA
>CAYOSM010000044.1:7589-17108 GCA_964406645.1 uncultured Bifidobacteriaceae bacterium
CTCCACGCGGGCACACGATGCTCGTCGCGCGGTATCTCTGGTCAGCCCGCACTCGGTGCCGTTCGGACCTCTGAGAGCGTGTCCTGCATCCGGGCGCTCGGGATCCGGCTCAGGCTGAGGGATCGTCCCCGGGGGATTGCTCGCGAAGGAAGCGCTCGAACTCGGCCGCGATGGCGTCGCCGCTCGGGATCTGGCCGAACGCATCGGTCTGGTCGGCCTGCTCGTCGTAGACGCGCTCCAGCTCGTCGATCATCGCGGACGCCTGCGGGCTCGACGCCACGGCGTCCTCGATCTGCCGGCGGTAGTCGGCGACGTTCTGCTCCATGTCGGAGTAGTCGGGCCGGATGCCGACCAGCGTGTTGAGGGCGTGGAGGAGGGTCAGCGACGCGTCGGGATTCTGGCCGCCGCCGATGTAATGCGGGATGGCCGCCCAGAGCGACATGCCCGGGATGCCCCGCTCGACGGCGGCGGCGTGGAGCATGCTGGTGATGCCGGCGGGGCCCTCGTAGTCGGGACGGCGCGGATTGAGGGCCTCGGTGAGCTCGGGCGGCGTGGAGATCGCGCTCACTCGGACCGGCCGCGTGTGGGGCACGTCGGCGATGAGGGCGCCCAGCGTGATGAGGTGGGTCGCGTGGAGGTCCTGGGCGACGTCCAGGATCCAGTTGCAGATGCTCGGCCAGCGCATGGACGGCTCGATACCGCGCACGAGGAGCAGTCCGGGGGTCGTCCCGGGCGGTGTCGCCCACAGCTCGAGGTGGGGAAGGACGACCGGGCCCGCGATGGATCCGTCGGCGATCTCGACCCGTGGCCGATGGCTCTGGAAGTCGAAGATCTGCTCGGCGTCCGCCCGGGCCACGCAGGTGGCGTCGAAGTTCTCGGCCAGATAGGTGACCGCACCGGTCGCGGCCTCACCGGCGTCGTTCCAGCCGCCGAAGGCGGCGATCAGGATCGGTGAGGGGAGGTCGGAGGGGCGCTCGGCGACCCATTGGATGAGCGGGGAATCCACGATGTCACGGTACACGATGGGTGATTCGGGCCCGCCGGGCGGTCACGCGCCGTGCCTCAGCGCGCGTCGCGGTAGCGCCGGGCGGCGTCCACCAGCGCGGTGAACAGGGAGAGATCCTCGCCCTCCTCGGGATGCCACTGCACGCCCACCGCGAACTCGTCGCCGGCCGCCTCCAGCGCCTCGATCGTCCCGTCGTCGGACCACGCGACCGCCGTGAGGCCGTCGCCCACCCGATCGGTCGCCTGGTGATGGTGCGAGAGGACGGGGGCGCTGTCGCCGAGGATGGCCTGCAGGCGGCTGCCGGGCTCCACGGAGACGGGGTGTTCCGAGAAGACGCCCACCGTCTCGCGGTGACCGGTGCTCGCGATGTGGTCGGGCAGGTGCTGGATGAGGGATCCGCCGCGTGCCACGTTCATCACCTGGATGCCCCGGCAGATGCCGAGGACGGGGATTCCCCGGTCCATCGCCGCCGCCGTCAGCGCGAGCTCCGCGTCGTCCCGCCCGTGCTGGGGGTTCTCGGTGGACGGATGGCGGTCGGCGTCGTAACGGCCGGGGTCGATGTCCTGGCCGCCGGCGAGCACGAATCCGTCGATGACGTCCAGGATGCGGTCCTGCCCGTGATCGGCGGGCGGGATCAGGATCACGCGTCCACCGGCCCGGTGGATGGCCTCGACGTAGACCCATCCGACGACGGCGGCCTTGCCCTCCCAGACGGCCCATCGCGCGGGTTCCGCATAGCTGGTGAGACCGATGAGGGGCGGCGGTGACTGGTCGCTCACGGAGGTGCAGTCTGGCAGGTCACGGCGAGGACGGACCCGTCCTTTCCGAGGATGTGTGCTCGAGTGGCCGCGGACACGGGCCGCTCCGGCGCATACCCGGCTCAAACGGGGCCCCGGGAATAGGACATCATTGGTCGACCCTGCAGACTGCGCTCCGCCGAGGGTGCGGAAAGGACTGACGCCATGATGATCACGGACCTCTCGAAGAGGGTGATCCCCTTCCGGAAGCACGACGCGAAGAAGGTGGGCGACGGCTCCTTCTACATCGACACCATCACCTGGCTGAACGGTGACCACATCGAGATCGGCGAGAAGGTCGGCTTCAACTCCGGATGCTGGGTCAACGGCTACGGCGGCCTCACCATCGGTGACGGCACCATCATCGGGCCCCACACCATGATCCACACGGCCAACCACATCACGGACGAGGTGGACGAGTCCATCACGGACCAGGGGTGGAAGACCCAGCCCGTCACGATCGGGAAGAACTGCTGGATCGCGATGAACGTGCTGATCCTCCCCGGAGTCACCATCGGCGACGGGTCCATCATCGGGGCGGGTGCGGTCGTGGTGAAGGACCTCGAGCCGTACAGCGTGAACGTCGGCAACCCGGCGAAGACCATCAAGTCCCGCCGCTGATGCGGGTTCTCTTCCTCCACCGACAGCCGTGCATCCGGACCCTCAAGTACGGCGTCGCCCTCCGGAACCACGGTGGCGTCGACCTCGCGTACGCGTATCAGGGGAGGACCCTCAGCGGGTTCTATGGTTCCGGTGACGAGCTGTTCGACGCCTGGTATCCCGTCGGTCTCGATCCGCGCGACGGCATCGCCGCCGCCGTCGACGACTTCCGCCCGGACGTCATCCATTCGCACAACCTCCCGGACGTCCTGACCGTCATCGCACGGGACGTGGTGGGCGACGCGGTCGGGATCGTCCACGACGTCCACGACTTCCAGAGTCTGCGGAACACCCCCTACGACGACGGGTTCCCCGACATCCTCGATCCGGAGGGCGCGGAGCGCGCGGCGGTGGAGGGCTCCGACGCGCTCGTGACGGTCGGTCAGGTGCTCATGGACGAGATCTCGGACCGGTACCGGGTTCCCGACGAGAGCCTGATCATCCCCAATCTCGCCCTGGAACGGGATCTGCCCCCCGCGGACGCGATCCTGCGGCCGCGGTCGCCCGGACCGCTGCGGATCGCCTATCAGGGGACGCTCTCGATCGGCGGAGGCCACTACGACCTGCGGGACATCTTCGCGGCGATCGCCGGCACGGACGACGTGGAACTCCACGTCCATCCCTCACAGCCCGCGCTCCCCGAGTACCGGTCGCTGGCCGAACGGTTCGCCAACGTGACCCTCTACGACCCGATGCGCCCCGAGGATCTCTTGGCCCGCCTGCCCATGTACGACGCGGGATGGGCCGGTTTCAACGACTCCCGCAACGCGGCACACCTGGCCACCGTCCTGCCCAACAAGGCGTTCGAGTACGTCGGGTGCGGGCTGCCCGTGCTGACGCTTCCGCACCGGGCTCTCGCCCGCTGGGTGACGGAGGAGGGGACGGGCGTCGTCCTCGCCGACGTGGGCGGGTTCGCCGATGCGATACGGGACCTCGATCTGGCAGGGATGCGCCGTCATCTGGTCCGGGTGCGCGACCGGTTCACGATGGAGGGCGCGGCGGCCGACCTCGTCGACCTGTACGCGCGGGTCGGGCACCGGGTCGCGATGCCGCGGTCCGACGCCGCCGCACGCTGATGAGCCGCCGCGACCCACCGGCTTCCGGGGGTCGCGGCGACGAGGGGCTCGGCACCGCCCATGTCGATCTCTGGTGGCTCCCGGTCGGTGCGGGCGGTCACGTGGTGATCCACACGAGCCGGCTGTGGGAGCGGTGGAACGCGTTCCGGGAGCGCCGCGCCCCTCGTCCGCTCTTCCACGCCGCGCTCGAGGTGCACGTGGATGGTAGGAGGATCGTCATCGAGATGGCGCCGGCCTGGGGATCGGGGTCGGGATCGGCCGGGGTGGTGACGACCGGACCCGTCGGAGCACGGTTCCTCGACGCTCTGAGACTCTTCCGGTACGAGATCCGCTGTCGCGAGGACGGCGTCCTGCCGGATCGCGCCCACGCGCCGGAACCACCGAATCAGATGCCGGTGGCGGTTGCGACGGCGCGTGAGATCCCGGAGCTCCTGCGAACCGTCCCGCATCACGTCTGGGGGCGCGATGCGCTCGGTATCGGGGACATGTGGAACTCGAACTCGCTCGTCGCCTGGCTGCTGGAGACCAGCGGCATCGGCACCTCCGGACTGCGCCCGCCGGCGGACGGCGCGGCGCCGGGCTGGCTGACGGGTGTCGTGGCGGCACGGCTCCGAGAGCAGGGATCGCCCGATCACCGGTGAGGGAGGGGCGGGGCCACACTCTCCGTGAGCACCGGACGCGGTGCCACGGTGTCGCGCGTCGCGATCGTGGCGGGTCCGTCCCGAACGGACGAGACCACGGCACTTTCCACGGCACTTCTGCGCATGGCTGTGGCGGCGCAGCGGTGACGTGCCTGCAAACGCGGGAGTGGAGGATGACGGGATCGAACCGACGACCTCCGCCTTGCAAAGGCGGCGCTCTCCCAGCTGAGCTAATCCCCCGGACTCGGGTCAGGATACCAGCAGTGCTCCGGCGTCCTCCCGCTCACGCGTCGGTGCGTCGTGCCTCCGCGAGTCTCTCCATCCGGCGGACCAGTCCGCCGAGTCCGAGCCGCTCCTCCCATGCGAGCAGATCCGGCGCCGGGCCGTTCCATCTCCACTCGCCCACCGTGCCCACCTCCGGACCGTCCACGACGAGGGTCGCGAGATGGCGGTCACGCAGCGCCTCGTCCCGTCGCGCGGCCAGGTTCTCCGCCAGCCGGGCCACCCCTCGGATCTTCGGGACGTCCCAGTCGGGCGCGCGGTCGGGGATCTCCTCGATCGTGGGATAGCGCGCGAGGACGGCGGCCGTCGTCTTGGCGCCGAAGGCGGGGACACCCGGCAGGCCGTCGGCGCTGTCGCCCACGAGGGCGAGGTAGTCGGGGATCTGCGAGGGGCGCACACCGAACTTCGCGTTCACGCCGGCCTCGTCGATGATCGCGTCCTTCCGGCGGTCGACCTGCACCACGATCGGATCGCGGACGCACTGGGCCAGATCCTTGTCCGGCGTCATGATGAGCACCCGATCGACGCCGGGTGCCGCGGCCGCGACGTGGGCGGCGGCGGCCAGGGCGTCGTCCGCCTCGTAGCGGACCATGGCCCAGACGCTCACGCCGAGGGCGCGGAGGGCGTCCTCGAGCGGCTCGAACTGGCTGCGGAGCGCGGGGTCGATGCCGGCGCCGGTTTTGTACCCGTCGAAGATCTCGTTGCGGAAGCTCTCGATGACGTGGTCCGTGGCGACGCCGACGTGGGTGGCCCCGGACTCCAGGAGGCGTGCGATGTTGTCCACCACCCCGCGCGCCGCGCCGATCTCCATGCCGGCGGGGTCACTTCTGGGCGGCACCGCGAAGAAGTGCCGGAAGAGCTCGTAGGTGCCGTCGACGAGATGGACGTCCATGTCCGGAGACTACGTGCCGTGCGGAGACAGATCGGCGCGCGGCACCGGGACGGTTCCCGGGTTCAGAGGATTCGCGGGCGCCGCTCATTCATCGAGCGGATGGCCCCACGTCTCGGACGGGCCTCAGGCCACCCAGACGGCTTCGCAGTGACCTGTCGGGTCGTGCATTCGGGAACTCCGTGCGCCGATGGATCGGTAAGGATCGCTATAAGGATGCCCGTGAATCATTTGTAGGATTCTAGCGATTTACCCCCGGAGCGCAAGTACCGGGTGATCGATCCGCATCACGGGGTCTGCGGGGATCGGGGCGGTCGGTGAGTCCCCTCATCCCGCCGTGGCACCGGCCTCTTGCCGGATCGGGCCTACGCCATCCTCCCGAGGATGTGGCGCGCGATGACGAGGCGCTGGATCTGGCTGGTCCCCTCGTAGATCTGCGTGACCTTGGCGTCGCGGTAGAGGCGCTCCGCGGCGAACTCGGCGCTGTATCCCATCCCGCCCAGGGTCTGGACGGCCACGTCGGCGGCCTCCACGGCGACGGAACTCGCGACCAGCTTCGCCTGTGCTCCGACGAGGGAGTGCGGCTCTCCGCGGTCGCGCACCCGCGCCGCGGCGATGGTGAGCGCACGTGCCGCCTCCAACTTCGCGGAGACGTCGGCGAGAGGGAACTGGACGCCCTGGAAGCGTCCGATCGGCCCTCCGAACGCGGTGCGCTGGGTCGCGTATTCGCACGCGAGCTCAAGTGCCGCGCGCGCGATGCCGCAGGCCTGGGCCGCCACCGTGATCCGACCGCCGTCGAGTGTCTCGAGGGCGATCGTCATGCCGGTGCCGGGCTCGCCGAGCATGTTCGCGGCCGGGATCCGGAGGCCGTCGAATGCGAGCTCCACCGTCGACGAGCTGTGCAGGCCCATCTTGTCGATCTCGCTGACCGTGAGGCCCTCGCCGACCGGTGCGATGAACGCCGAGATCCCCTTCGGACCGGGACCATCCGTGCGGGCGAACAGGATGAACACGTCGGCGAAACCGCCGCTCGAGATCCACATCTTGGATCCCGACACGACGAACTCGTCCCCGTCGCGGACCGCCTGCGTCCGGAGCGCTCCGACGTCCGAGCCGACATCGGGCTCTGTCAGTCCGTACGCGCCGAGGACCTCACCGGCGACCAGGCGCGGCAGCCACGCGGCGCGCTGCTCGTCGTTGCCATGGTGGACGAGGGGGTCGATGGCGAGGCCGTTCTGGACGGCGAAGCTCACGGACGTGCCGACGTCGGCCGCGGCGATCTCCTCCGTCACGAGGGCCAGCGTCACGTTGTCGAGGCCGGGTCCGCCGTCGGACTCCGGCACGACCATGCCGAGAAGGCCGACCTCTCCCATCTTCCGCACCACGTCGACGTTGGGGGAGTGGGTCGCGTTCCACTCGGCCGCGAAGGGGGCGATCTCCCTCCGGGCGAACTCCCGCGCCATCGCCCGGATCGCGCGCTGCTCGTCGGTCAGTTCGTACATTGCTCGTTCTCCGGATCGGTCAGAGGAGTTCCAGGATGGTCGCGTTGGCCATGCCGCCACCCTCACACATGGTCTGCAGGCCGTAGCGGCTGCCACGCCGGCGCATCTCGTGCAGGAGCGTGGTCATGATGCGGGCGCCCGACGCGCCGAGGGGATGTCCGAGTGCGATGGCGCCGCCGTTGACGTTGACCCGGTCCAGGTCGATGCCGAGCTCGCGGTGCCAGGCGAGCGGGACGCATGCGAACGCCTCGTTGCACTCGTAGAGATCGATGTCGGAGGCGGCGAGGCCGGCACGTTCGAGCGCCCGGCGGGTCGCGGGGATCGGCGCCGTCAGCATCGTGACCGGGTCGACGGCCGCCAGGGTGAGTGTGTGGACGCGCGCGATGGGGCGAAGGCCGAGATCCCGTGCGCGTGCGGCGTCCATGACGAGAAGGGCGGCGGCCCCGTCGCTGAGCTGCGACGAGTTGCCGGCGGTGAGGCGGCCGTCGTCGCGGAAGACCGGGTTCAGCTTGGCCAGCGCCTCCACGCTGCTCGCGGGACGGATCCCCTGGTCGCGGGCGACCTCGTGGGGGCCGTCCTCACCGTCCGCGGTGATGGGGAGGATCTCGTCATCGAAGCGCCCGCCCGCCCGCGCCGCCTCGGCCCGGTGGTGTGACTCGACCGCGTACGCGTCCATCTCGTCGCGGCTGAGGTCCCAGCGCTCGGCCACGATCTCACCGGAAGTGCCCTGGTTGATGAAGTCCGTCGGCCCGAGGCCGTAGCGCTCCCGGAACCGGGGGCCGTAGGCGGCCGCGAAGTCGGGCGTGTTGGCGAACATCGGGACGCGGCTCATGGACTCGACCCCGCCGACGACGGCGACGTCGTAGGCGCCGGCGAGGATGCCCTGGGCGGCGAAGTGGACCGCCTGCTGCGAGGAGCCGCACTGGCGGTCGACGGTGGCCGCGGGGACGGACTCGGGGAGTCCGGCCGCGAGCGCGGCGGTGCGGGCGACGTTGAGGCTCTGTTCGCCCACCTGGTCGACGCATCCGAGGAGGACGTCGTCCACGGTGGCCGGATCGATTCCGGTGCGCTCGACGATCCCCGCGATCACATGGGCCGCGAGGTCGACCGCGTGCACGGTAGCGAGCTCGCCACCGGCGCGACCCACCGGTGTTCTCACCGCATCGACGATCACCGCATCGCGGTCTGGCATCCGGTCTCCGTTCCGTGGGCAGGGCCGGGGTCCCGTCGGCCGCCGTCCGCATTTCGTTGGACATCGAAGTATTAGCAGAAGCGGATAGTCTGGACGCCATGACAGAACCGGTGAAGACGGACTCCGTCGAGGAGGCTGTCCGGCAATGGTCGGACCGCTACGACGACGCATCGGCGTTCCGCGTGATGACGTCGCTGATCCGCGCGTACAACGTGGGCGTGCGCGGGGTGGAGGCCGTGGTCCGCGAGTTCGATCTGAACCTCTCGCGCTACGAGGTGCTCCTGCTCCTCTCGTTCACCCGCCGAGGGCGGCTGCCGATGGGCCGTCTGCGCGACCTGCTGATGGTGCACGGGTCGTCGGTCACCTATCTCGTGCACAAGCTCGAGGGCGCGGGTCTCGTCGAGCGCCAGAAGGACTCCGATGACGCGCGTGTGGTCCTCGTCGCCATCACCGACCACGGTCGCTCGGTCGTCGAGCGGGCCTCGGCGCGTCTCGTCGAGGCCGGTTTCGGACCCCTGGGCGACTTCGACGAGGACGAGCGCGAGGACCTCAGCCGTCTTCTGGCACGCCTGCGCGGTGACGGCGTGCGCGATCCGTCCTGACGGGGACTCGGTCCGTCAGCGGAGGGGGAGACCGGCGAGTGAGGCGAGCGCCTCGCTCGTGCAGGTCGTGTCCGACGCGTCGCTCAAGACGAAGATGAGGATCGCCGGGATCAGGTTGAACACGAGATGCGTGGCGACCGCCGCGGTGAATCCCCAGCGCCGGTAGATCAGGCAGAGCCCGACGCCCATGATGCAGATGCTGAGGAGGAGCGACCACGTCTCGTAGTACTGCGGGTGGGCCAGCCCGAAGACCACACCCGCGACGATCGCCGCCGGGACGAGGGGGAGGACGGACCCGAATCCCCGGAACATGAACCCCCGGAAGAGCAGTTCCTCTCCGAAGGGCGCGAGCGCCACGAGAGAGATGGCGAGGAGCACCTTGTGCCACGTCTCCGGCGGGATGATGTCCGTGGCCTCCTTCGCCTTCTCGCACAGGGAGGGGTCGATGGACTCGCCGATCGCCGTGATGATCCCCGAGAGGAAGCGGAATGCCAGACCCATTCCCAGGCCGATGGCGACGGCCTTGCCCAGCGGGACGCGCGGGGCGGTGATCTCCGCCCGGAAGGGCATCGGGACGCCCTCGCGCAGGGCGAGCCCGCCGGCCACGAGGGCGCCGCTGAACACGATGCCGATGATGGCGTTCTGCGAATCGGTCCCCATCCCCGAGACCTCGAGGAGGGCCGCGACGATCATGGATCCCACGATGGCCGCCACCATGACGACGAGCGGCATGCCGACGTACCAGCCCGCGCGACGATCGGGCGTGGTTCCGCCGGACGATGGTGGGAGCGCGGCGTGGGTGGCCGCCTCGTTCGGTTCGGCGGGGTGGTCGTGGGGCCGTTCGATGGCGTCGATCGTAGCCGAACCACCGT
>CAYOSM010000045.1:0-1712 GCA_964406645.1 uncultured Bifidobacteriaceae bacterium
GGGAAGATGACCTACTGGATCACCAACTCCCTGGACATGTCACAATCGGCCGAGACGATCCGTGACATGCAGACCTTCATGGTCCGCCCGGCGAACGCCAAGCTGAAGAAGGGTCAGACGAACACCGCGATCAGGGTCACCGAGAAGGGACGCACGCCATAGCACGCATCGGAATCATCGGGGTCGGATACGTGGGCCTCGTGACCGGTGTCTGTCTCTCGTCACTCGGACACGACGTCGTCCTGCGCGACATCGACCCTGCGCGCATCGACGGCCTGAAGGCCGGCCGCATCCCCATCTACGAGCCGGGGCTCGAGGACCTCATCGCCGAGAACGCTGAACGCCTCACGTTCACCCTGGACGTCGCCGAACTCCTGGAGCGCAGCGACATCGTCTTCGTCGCGGTGGACACCCCGCCCACCTACAGCGGGGATGCCGACCTCTCGCGCGTCATGACGGCCATCGCCGAGATGGGGCGGTCAGGCCTCGGACCCCGGCACACGATCGTGATGAAGAGCACCGTGCCGGTGGGCACGGGGGACCGCGTGCGCGGTGAGCTCGATGCACTCGGCCATCACGACGTCGGCTACGCCTCCAACCCGGAGTTCCTGAAGGAGGGGGCCGCCATCGCCGACTTCCTGATGCCCGACCGGGTCGTCATCGGGGCGTTCCGCGAGGAGGACTCCCAGCGGGTCGCGGACCTCTACGCATCCATGGATGCGCCGATCGTCCGGACCGACGTCGCCACCGCCGAGATGATCAAGTACGCCTCCAACGCGTTTCTCGCCACGAAGATCAGCTTCATCAACGAGATCGCCAACGTCTGCGAGGAGGTGGGTGCCGACGTCGTCACCGTCGCGGACGGCATGGGCTACGACTCCCGCATCGGGCGGTCGTTCCTCAACGCCGGAATCGGATTCGGCGGCAGCTGTTTCCCCAAGGACGTGTCCGCGCTGAAACAGCTTGCGGGCAACTCGGGCTACCACTTCCAGCTCCTCACGGCGGTCATCGAGGTGAACGAGCTGCAGAAGCGCCGGGTGATCGGCAAGCTCAAGAAGCACCTGGACCTCGCGGGAGCGACGATCGCCCTCCTCGGCGTGGCCTTCAAGCCGGGCACCGACGACATCCGCGAGGCGGCGAGCCTGGTGCTCGCATCGCGGCTTCTGGCCGAGGGGGCGAGGGTCCGCGTCTCGGACCCCGTGGCCCTCGACGCGGCACGGGGACGCCTGGGCGGCGTGGAGTTCGTCGACGACGCGCGGGAGGCCGCCCGCGGGGCGCAGGCCGTGGTCCTCGTGACGGAGTGGCCGGAGATCGTCTCCCTCGACTGGGCCGCCGTGGTGGAGGGGATGGAGGAACCGCGCCTCGTCGTGGACGGGCGCAACGTGCTGGACGGCGCGGTGATCCGCGCGGCGGGAGGACGGTTCGAAGCGATCGGAAGGGGGATGGCCGGTGCAGGCGGTCATCCTGGTGGGGGGTGAGGGGCGCCGGCTTCGTCCTCTGACCGACACGAAGCCGAAACCCATGATGCGTCTGGTCGACCGCCCCTTCGTCGAACACCAGCTCGATCACCTCCGCCGGTTCGGCGTCGACCACGTCGTCTTCTCGTGCGGATACCTGCCCCAGGCCCTCGTCGACCACTTCGGCGACGGCTCGCGCGTCGGCGTCCGGCTCTCCTACGTCGTCGATCCGGAGCCTCTGGGCACCGGAGGCGC
>CAYOSM010000045.1:1812-17101 GCA_964406645.1 uncultured Bifidobacteriaceae bacterium
CGGACGACGAGCTTCGCCCCGGCGAGCCGTTCACCATCAACGCGGGGACGTACCTCTTCGAGCCGTCCGTGCTCGCCGCCATCCCGGCCGGGCAGGCGAGCTCCATCGAACGCGACGTCTTCCCCGTCCTGGCGGCCGCCGGGCGCCTGGCGGGCTTTCCCTCCTCGGCGTACTGGCGTGACATCGGTACGCCGGAGTCGTACCTGGAGGCGCACATCGACGTCCTCTCCGGAATCGTCGAGACGGACTCACCCACGGGTGACCGCCACCTCGACGAGGGCGCCGAGGTGGCGGAGGGCGCGGAGGTCGCCGGTCACAGCTGCGTCGGATCCCGCACCGTGGTGGAGACCGGCGCGCGCATCACCGCGAGTGTCGTCGGCGCCGGATGCGTGGTTCGGAGCGGTGCCGTCGTCGCGGACGCCATCCTCGGCGACCGGGTGGAGATCGGAAGCGGGGCCGTCGTCGGGCGCGGTGTCGTCATCGGAGACGGCGCCGTGATCGGAGACCGCGTACGGTTGGCCGATGTGACCGTTGGGACCGGTGAGCGTGTGACCGCCTCCCCGGTTCGATCCTGACGAAGGAGCCGCGACGATGAGCGTTCTGGACACCCCGGGCATCGACGGGAGCGACTCACTGGGCATGTTCGCCCAGGTCGCGCGTTCGCCCGAGACATTCGACGCCGCCTGCGCGATGGCGGCCGACGTCGTCATCCCCTATCCCGCGGAGGCCGCCGAGGACGTCATCCTCTGCGGAATGGGCGGATCCGGCATCTCCGGGGATCTTCTCGTCGGTGCGTACTGGCAGCGGCTGCGAAAGCCGATCCAGTCGATCCACGGGTACATGCTCCCCGCCTGGGCGGGGACGTCGACGCTCGTGGTGGCGTCCTCGTACTCCGGGACCACGGAGGAGACGCTCACCTGCATGATGGACGCCGTCGACCGGACCTGTCCGGTGGTGGCCATCACGACCGGCGGCAAGCTCCGGGACCACTACGCGCCGCAGGACATCCCGATCTTCGACGTCCCACCGTCCCCGATGCCGCGCGCGGCCCTGGTCCAGATGCTGACGACGCTCACGATCGTCCTCAGCCGGATGGGCGTCATGGAGCTGCACCCGGGCGAGATGGAGGACGCCCGTGAGGTGCTCGAGAACGCGGTCGCGCGCTACGGACCGGAGCGACCGGCGGCCGAGAATCCGGCCAAGAGGATCGCCGAGCAACTTCACGGCACGGTGCCGCTCATCTGGGGCGGCGAGGCCACCTCCGCCATCGCGTACCGATGGAAGTGTCAGATCAACGAGAACGCCAACCTCCCGGCATTCTGGTCGGACCTCCCGGAGCACAACCACAACGAGATCGTCGGCATCGAAGGGCACGGGCGGGCCGGGCTGCGCGCCTCGGCCGTGATGCTGCGCGACCTCCGCCAGCACCGGCAGGTCGAACGCCGGTTCGGCGTACTCGCCGGACTGGTGGCCGATCACGTCGATCCGGTGATCGACGTCGTGGCGCAGGGAGAGGGCACCCTCGGCCGCATCTTCGACCTGGTCCTCCTCGGGGACTACGTGTCCCTCTACCTCTCGGTCCTCGCCGACGTGGACCCCGGACCGATCGAGATGATCGACCGGCTGAAGACCGCGCTGTCGGAGGCCCCGTACGGACGGACCGCCCAGGGACTCTGATGGCCGACCACGGGAGCATCGAACCGCGCGACATCATCGACCTCGGGGACGGCGAGGTCACCATGCTCGACCAGACCCGGCTTCCGAGTGAGCGTGTCGTCTCCCGGTACACGGACTGGCGCGGCGTGGACGAGGCCATCCGCACCATGGTGATCCGTGGGGCGCCCGCCATCGGCATCGCGGGTGCGATGGGTGTCGCGCTGGCCGCGCAGACGGGGTCCGCGGATCTCGGCACCCTGCTCGGCGAGCTCCAGGAGGCATGCGACGCGCTCGCCGCATCGCGCCCGACCGCGGTCAACCTGGCGTGGGCCGTCGACATCCAGCGCGGCGTCATCGCGGAGGCGTCCGACGATCGCGACCGGCTGATCGGCGCTCTCACGGAGAGGGCCCGGGCCATCCACCGCGACGAGGTCGAGCGCTGCGTCCGGATCGGAGAGCACGGTCGTACGCTGATCGGTCGCGGTGCGCGCATCCTCACCCACTGCAACGCCGGGGCGCTCGCCACCGGCGGGTACGGGACCGCCCTCGGAGTGGTGCGCGCCGCACATGCCGCCGATCCCACCCTTCGTGTGTACGTCGACGAGACACGTCCGCTTCTGCAGGGGGCGCGGCTCACCGCCTGGGAACTGGCCCAGGACGGCATCGCGCACACGCTCATCACCGACAACATGGTCGCGGCGATGATGGCCGCGGGGCGCGTGACCCATGTCGTCGTCGGTGCCGACCGCATCGCCGCCAACGGCGACGTCGTCAACAAGATCGGAACCTACGGGGTCGCCCTGATCGCCCGCGCCCACGGCGTGCCCGTGATCGTTGCGGCTCCCACGTCGACGCTCGATCTGTCGCTTCCCGGCGGGGCCGACATCCCGATCGAGGAACGCTCACCGGAGGAGGTCCGGGGCATCGCACTCGACGGCCGGCCCGCGGCGCCGGAGGGGGTCCCGGTCGCCAATCCGGCGTTCGACTGCACGCCGCACCACCTGGTGGCGGCCATCGTGACCGAGCAGGGGGTCCACCGGCCGCCCTACGACCGGTCGCTGGCGGAGGCGCTCGCCGCCGTCGCGTAGCCGGGGCAGGGCGGGGCGATGTGATCGCCGCTCGGGGTGCGGGACTGTGACGGTTCCGTCGCGATACCGGCACCTTCATCGCGCCATCCGTGACGCGGCGGGGGCGATTCTTCGTCCATGGCGCTCTCCCGGATCCTCGATCTCATCGTCCCCTCCGGCTGTGCCGCGTGCGGGCTCCCAGGGCCACTCGTCTGCGAGGTGTGCGTGCAGGAGCTTCAAGCGGGAGAGGGCATCCCCTGCGGGACGTGCGCCCACCCCTGGCCGGTCGCCGTCGAGAGGTGCCCGGAGTGCCCGCCGCGCCTGCGGTCCGTCCGTTACCTCAGCCGATACGGGCCGGTGGCGCGGGCCCTCGTCTCGGCGTTCAAGGACGGCGGGCGGGTGGCGCTTGCCGCGCCGCTCGCGCGGATGGTCGCGGGGCACGTCGCCTCGCCACCGCGGGACGTCCCCCTCGTCCCGGTCCCGCTCACGGCGCGGCGTGAGCGTCGGCGTGGCTTCAACCAGGCGGAACTCCTCGCACAGGAGCTCGGAACCCTGTGGGGGAGCCCCGTTCTTCGCCATGCGCTGCACCGGGCGCGCGACGGACCCGCGCAGCGCGGTGCGGCCCGCACGGCGCGGGAACGGCAGGTGCAGGGTGCGTTCCGGGTGTCCGATGACGATGGCGGGCTCGGCGGCGCGACGGCGGTGATCCTCGTCGACGACGTGCTGACCACGGGCTCCACGCTCGCGGCGTGCGCGCTGGCGCTCAGAGGCGCCGGTGTGCAGGCGGTGGGCGCCATCGTGGTGGCGCGTGTCGAACGTACCGCGGCCGGTCGCGAAACCGCCCCGTTTGCGGGTCTCGGGTCCCGAGACATCTGGACCGCTGCGCCCGGGCTGGGTACCATCGGGGTTAACTCGCACAAGCATTCGACCGAAGGGAATCCGCATGGACCTGCACGTGAAGGGCAAGAACCTAGCGGTGACGGATGCACTGTTCGAACACGCCGAGAAGAAGCTCGGCAAGTTCGCCCGCATGAATCCCCAGTGGGAGGATTCATCTCAAGTTGAGGTTGAGCTTTCCGTCGAACGGAACCCCAGCATCGACCTCAACCAGGTCTGTGAGCTCACGGTGCGAACCAAGGGTCCGGTCCTCAGGGTCCGGGAGGCCGAACGCGACATGTACCTCGCGATCGACCACGCGGCGCAGAAGCTGGAGCGCCAGGCACGGAAGTACAGGGACCGGCGCAACCGCGGACGCCACACGCGCCCCGAGCCGCTGCCCCTCGAGGAGACGCCGGTGCCGGTGGGCATCGTCGACGCCGCTTCCGCTGCGGACGTGGCCGTGGAGGAGCCGCTCCGCGTCGTCAAGGCCAAGCGGTTCGACATGTCGCCCATGAGCGTGGACGAGGCGGCCGACCACATCGAACTGGTGAGCCACGACTTCTACGTTTTCCGCAACGCGGATGACGGTGACGCGATCACCGTGATCTACCGGCGACGCGACGGCGATCTGGGACTCATCGGACCTGCCTGACGCGCCCCTCTTTGGACTGGCCGGCGGAGGCGATTGCTACGATTCTCCGCTGGCCAGGATCACTAAGGACAGACCGTGAGCGATCTTCTCAATAAGATGTTCCGCGTCGGCGAGGGCCGGCAGATGAAGCGCCGCTTCCATCTCGCCGACGAGGTCGGCGAGTTCGAAGACGCGGTCGCCGCGCTCAGCGACGACGAGCTTCGTGCCAAGACGGAGGAGTTCCGTTCGCGGATCGACCCGGACGACCCCGGGTCGCTCGACGAGGTCAAGGCCGAGGCCTTCGCCGTCGTCCGCGAGGCCGCCAAGCGCAGCCTCGGCTTGCGCCACTACGACGTCCAGATCGTGGGCGGGGACGTGCTCCACCAGGGCGCGGTCGCCGAGATGAAGACCGGCGAGGGGAAGACGCTCACCGCCACCCTCGCGGTGTACCTCAACGCGCTCCTCGGCCGTGGGGTCCACATGGTCACGGTCAACGACTACCTGGCCCAGCGCGACGCCGACTGGATGAGGCCCGTCTACGAGGCGGTCGGCCTCAGCGTGGGCGTGATCCAGCCGCAGATGGCTCCGGCGGAGCGGCGTGAGCAGTACAACTCCGACGTCACCTTCGGCACCAACAGCGAGTTCGGCTTCGACTACCTCCGCGACAACATGGCCGTCCGCATCGAGGACTGCGTCCAGCGCGGGCACTACTACTGCATCGTGGACGAGGTCGACTCGATCCTCATCGACGAGGCCCGCACACCGCTCATCATCTCCGGTGTGCCGGAGGCCGCGGCCGACACCTACTACCGCTTCGCGCGCGTCGTCCCCACCCTCAAGAAGGGCGAGGACTACGAGATCGACGAGAAGCAGCGCACCGTCGCCCCGACCGAGAGCGGTGTCGAGAAGATCGAGAAGGCGCTCGGCATCGACAACCTCTACCTGGGCGTCAACACCGGCCTCGTCAACCACCTCGGCCAGGCCCTCCGCGCCCACGCGCTGTACCACCGCGACAAGGAGTACATCGTCCGCGACGGCGAGGTTCTCATCGTCGACGAGTTCACCGGACGCGTCCTCGAGGGGCGCCGCTACTCGGAAGGTCTCCACCAGGCCATCGAGGCGAAGGAGGGGGTGGCGATCCGCGAGGAGAACCAGACCCTGGCCACGATCACCCTCCAGAACTACTTCCGCCTCTACGAGAAGCTCTCCGGCATGACCGGAACCGCCGCCACCGAGGCCACCGAGTTCGACAAGATCTACAAGATCGACGTCGTCTCGATCCCCACGCACCGCGAGGTCGCGCGCAAGGACGAGAACGACTTCATCTTCAAGACCAGAGAGGCGAAGTGGAACGCCGTGGTCGAGGACATCGCCGAGTGCCACGAGTCGGGTCAGCCGGTCCTCGTCGGAACCATCTCGGTCGACGTCTCCGAGACGCTGTCCGACCGCCTCACCAAGCGCGGGATCCCGCACAACGTCCTCAACGCCAAGCAGCACGACCGCGAGGCGGAGATCATCAAGGACGCCGGGCAGCCCGGAGCGGTCACCATCGCCACGAACATGGCCGGACGTGGTGTCGACATCAAGCTCGGTGAGGGCGTCGGAGAACTCGGCGGCCTGTACGTGCTCGGCACCGAGCGCCATGAGAGCCGGCGCATCGACAACCAGCTCCGCGGACGGTCGGGACGTCAGGGCGACCCCGGCCGCACCCGTTTCTACCTGTCCGCCGAGGACGACCTCATCCGCATCTTCTCGGGCGACCGCATGTACCGCGTCCTGGACCGCCTCGGTCCCGGGGAGGACGTGCCGATCGAGGCCAAGATCCTCACCCGGACGGTGGAGGGGGCCCAGAAGAAGGTCGAGGAGCAGCACTTCGGCGCGCGAAAGCGCGTGCTCGAGTACGACGACGTCCTCAACCTGCAGCGCACCGTCGTCTACGACGAACGGCGCCAGGTGCTCGAGGGCGTCGACATCTCCGAGAAGGCACGGGACTGGATCGCCGAGACCCTCGTCGGCATCGTGGACGAGTACGACGACGACGTCTCACCGCCCCGCGAGTGGGACCTCGACCGCCTCTTCGCACAGCTCGAGGCGCTCTACCCGATGTCATTCGGCCTCGCGGACCTCGACGTCCCCGAGCTCAGCCGCGAGGAACTCCTCGACCGCCTCGAGGACGACGCCATGGCGGCGTACGACCGGCGGGAGGAGGAGCTCGGCACCAACGACGAGACCGGTGAGCCCCTCATCCGTGACGTGGAGCGCTACGTGCTCCTCAGCGTCGTCGACCAGCGCTGGCGCGAGCACCTCTACAACATGGACTACCTCCGCGAGGGCATCCACCTCCGCGGCCTCGCGCAGAAGGACCCCCTCTCCGAATACCGGATCGAGGGCGGGGAGATGTTCGACGAGATGATGCTGGAGGTCCGTCAGGAGTTCGTCCGCTACATGTTCCACATCGAGGTGGAACGGGCACCCGAGGTCGAGACGCAGCAGCCCGACCACGTCGACTACTCCTACGCCGACGACCCGATCCAGGGGTTCGACGAGGCGGCCGGAGCGGTCGCGGTCGAGAACGCACCCCCGGTCGTCCAGGCGCAGGAGGACGAGGAGGAGCGGCCGTCCGTGGAACAGCGGCGCACCGACGAGTTCGACCGCGTCGGTCGCAACGACCTCTGTCCGTGCGGCTCCGGGCTCAAGTACAAAAAGTGCCACGGCGCCTAGTGTCTCGATCAAAAAGTCGCGTATACCGATTCCCGATCCAGGACACCAGGCATGTCGGATGACGAGGTACGCCTCGAGGACGTCGTTCAGAGACTCACCCGGCTGAGGGAGCGGGCGGGGCTCCTGGGCGACTATCTCGACCCGGCTTCGCTCGAGTCGCGCATCGCCGAGCTGGAGGAGGCCATGCAGGCGACCGGATTCTGGGACGACCAGAAGACGGCCGCCAAGGTGTCTTCGGACCACTCGCGTGCGTCCGCCCGGCTGACGGGCTACAACGATCTCGTCGGAGAACTCGACGACGCCGCGGAGCTGGCCGAGATCGCACAGGCGGAGGAGGCCGACGGATCGCTCGATCCCGGCTTCGTGACGGACCTGAACGCCGGACTCGACCGTGCGGACGCCCATCTGGGCGCGCTGGAGGAGGAACGCCTCTTCTCCGGTGAGCACGACGGCGGGGGCGCGATCGTCACGATCAACGCCGGCGAGGGCGGGACCGACGCCCAGGACTGGGCCGAGATGCTCCTGCGCATGTACAGCCGCTGGGCCGCCCAGCGCGGGCTCTCCGTCGACCTCAAGGAGTCGCAGGAGGGGGGAGAGGCCGGACTGAAGAGCGCCACCTTCACGGTCGACGGTCACAACGCCTACGGGCTGCTCTCGGCCGAGCGCGGGGTGCACCGCCTCGTCCGGCTGTCCCCGTTCGACTCCGCCCACCGTCGGCAGACGTCGTTCGCGGCGGTGGAGGTCGCGCCGCTCGTCGACGACACCGTCGACGTGGAGATCGACGACAAGGACCTCAAGATCGACACCTACCGCGCGAGCGGTGCCGGCGGCCAGCACGTCAACAAGACCGAGTCCGCCGTCCGCATCACCCATCTGCCGACGAAGATCGTCGTCCAGTGCCAGAACGAGCGCTCGCAGATGCAGAACCGCGCCACGGCGATGTCGATGCTGCGGTCCAAACTGGTCCAGCGCGAGCTGGAACGACGCGAGGAAGAGGCGGCCCGCAGTCGCGGTGAGTCCCAGACCATCGGATTCGGCAGCCAGATCCGGTCATATGTCATCCATCCGTACACGATGGTCAAGGACCTCCGCACGGAACATGAGGTCGGAAACGCCCAGGGAGTGCTCGATGGGGACATCGACGGCTTCATCCGCGCGGAACTCGAACGCCGTTCGAAGGTCCGTTAGCGGGGTCCGACCCGGAAGGGTTCTCGAACCGTGGTCCGAACAAACACTGCGAAGCTCGTTCGACGGGAACGCTGTCACATGGCGATTCGCCGGAAGGGGCTACCCTGGCTGATCGATTGGATATGCCGATGAGCGATACCGAACCCACAAAGAGCGGCGACGAGGCTGCGCGCACCGGTGACACCGGGCGCATCGAGGCCGTCGAGACCGCGCGTCCGAACACCGAGGTCGCGGGCGACCCGACGCGGGAGGCACCGCCGGCCGCGTCATACCGGACCCCCGAGATCGAGGGCGACCCGACCGCGGACGACCTGTGGGCCGACTCCGAGGTCGCCACGGCGCCCACGGCGTCCGCGCGCGGCGATCGGCACTCCATGCTCCGTCCGGGTGACGGACCGATGATCGGCCTCGAGAACGTCACGAAGACCTATCAGCCGGACGTGGTCGCCCTCGACGACGTCTCGCTCAGCATCGACGCCGGTGAGTTCGTCTTCCTCGTCGGCACCTCCGGCTCCGGGAAGTCGACGTTCATCCGGCTGCTCATCCGCGAGCTCAAGATCGACAAGGGCCGTCTCACGGTCGGTACCCGCGACCTCTCCAAGATGCACAACAAGAAGGTCCCCTACCTGCGCCGCGAGATCGGCTGCGTGTTCCAGGACTACAAGCTCCTGCCGCGCCGAACGGTGGCCGAGAACGTCGCCTACGCACTCGAGGTCACCGGTGAGAACCCGCGCGCCATCCGGCGCAAGGTGCCCGAGATCCTCGCGCTCGTCGGTCTGGCGGAGAAGGCCAACCGCTACCCCAACGAGCTGTCCGGTGGTGAGCAGCAGCGCGTGTCGATCGCCCGCGCGTTCGTCAACCACCCGGCGCTCCTCATCGCGGACGAGCCCACGGGAAACCTGGACCCCGAGACCTCCATCGGGATCATGCAGCTCCTCTACCGCATCAACCGCACCGGCACGACCGTGCTGATGGCGACCCACGACCGTGAGCTCGTCGACAAGATGCAGATGCGCGTCATCGAGCTCTCCGACGGAAAGCTCGTGCGAGACCAGCGCCGCGGCGCCTACCAGCGGGGGGATTGACCGGATATGAACCGCAAGTTCAAGTTCTTCAGCCTCGAGGCGTTCCGTTCGATCCGCGGGAACGCGGCCGTCGCGTTCGCCGCCACCGCGACGGTGCTCATCGCCATCGCGACCCTCGGCGTGTTCCTCGCCATCTTCTTCTGGACGCAGAATCTGATCGACAGCCAGAAGTCCAAGCTGGACTTCCAGGCGTTCATCAAGCTCGACGCGACGGACGCGGAGATCAACAAGGCCATCGCGGCCGTCGAGGGCACACCCCACGTCAAGAGCATCCAGTTCCGCACCCGTGATGAGGCCCTCGCGGAGGCGCGCAAGGAGATGGGCGAGATCTTCGACCTCCTCCCGAGCAACCCGCTTCCCGCGACCATCGTGATCCAGCCGGACGATCCCGCCAACAACGAGGCGATCGTCGAGTCCCTCAAAGATCTGCCGTACTGGCTGAAGGACGAGACGACCCCCACCGGGTTCAGCCTGGACCAGCAGACCACACGCCAGTTCCTGTCGGCGGCACGCATCCTCAGCTGGGGAGCGGGAGGACTGATGGTGCTCCTTGTGGTGGCCGCCATCCTGCTCATCGGGAACACCATCCGCCTGTCGATCTTCGCCCGGCGACGAGAGGTGGAGGTGATGCGCCTCGTCGGGGCCACGAACTGGTTCATCCGATGGCCCTTCGTCATCGAGGGGCTGATCTTCGGCCTGTTCGGTGCGATCGCCGCCGTGATCCTCCTGTTCGCGACCAAGCTCCTCATCGTCGACCGCGTGCTCGACATCGGGACCAGTCCGCTCCAGGCGTCCGGTGACAAGACGATCTCGATGAACGTCATGGCCGTGGTCCTGATCGCCGCGGGCGCCATCATGGGCGCGCTCGGCAGCGGCATCACTCTGCGCCGCTTCCTCAGGGTCTGACGCCGGCCGGGTGAGGGCAGGGCTCCGCCGGGGCCCTCCGCCCGACGTGGATCCGGCGCGCCGCGCCGGATCGCCCCTACACTTCACGGACGGTGTCCAGACTGTCATCCCGTACCTCCCGGATCCTGCGGCGCGTCGGAACCACCGCCCTCGCCGTGGCCCTCGTCCTCGCCGTGCTCGTCATGGGGATCTGGATCGGCGGGCACCCGAGGCAGAGCGGGCTCGACCGCGCCCCCTCCGCCATCCGCGACCGGCTCGTCGAACCGGAGCGCACGTCCGCGGCCACCCAGGTGCTGTCGATCCTGGCGACGGACTACTACCGTGAGCTCCCCGAGAGCAAGCTCGCGACGATGGAGGACGACTCCGTCCGGGCGATGGTCGCGGCGGTCGGCGACCCCTACACCACCTACATGTCGAAGGACGAGTTCGCGGAGTACCTGAACTCCCGCGCCGGGACGTACGTCGGCATCGGGATCGAGTGGAGGGTGGAGGACGCGCAGGCCACCGTGGTGCGTGTCACGGCGGGCGGTCCGGCGGCGAAGGCCGGCCTGAAGCCCGACGACGTGATCCTCGCCGTGGACGGAAAACCCGTCACGGCCAAGGACCACTATGCGGCGATGGACACGGTCAAGGGCGACCCCGACACGAAGGTCGTCATTCGCATCAAGAGGGGCGCCGACGTGGCGAACCACACGATGACCCGTGCCGAGATCCATGAACAGGTCGTCGACTCGCGCATCGAGACCGTCGACGGCAAGAAGGTCGGCGTCGTCCGGCTGGATCGCTTCACCACCGGCTCCGCGAAGGAGGTGCGTCGTGCCGTCGAGTCGCAGGCCGAGTCGAAGGTCGCCGCGATCGTCCTCGACGTGCGCAGCAACCCGGGCGGTCTCGTGGACGAGGCGCAGGACATCGTCGGCATCTTCGTCCCGCGCGGGACGACCGTCGCCACCACCAAGCACCGCGACGGCCCGCGCGAGTCGATCGTGACCGATGCGACCCCCGTCACGGAGACGATCCCGGTCGTCGTGCTCATGAACGGGTACTCGGCCAGCGCCAGTGAGATCGTCGCCGGAGCTCTGCGCGATCGACGCTCGGCCAAGCTCGTGGGCACGCAGACGTTCGGCAAGGCGCTCATCCAGACCACGCGTCGCCTCTCCAACGAGGGTGCCCTCAAGTACACGACCGCGAGCTATCTCACACCGGAGGGCTTCGACCTCGGAAAGCGCGGACTCCCCCCGGACGTCACCGTGAAGGACAACCCGACCACCCCGGCGGACGATCAGCTGCAGCGGGCCCTGAAGGAAGCGGTGGGCTCCTGACCCGCGGACCCCGAGCGCGGCAGTCTCAGCCGCGCTCCTCCGTCGTCGTGGGGCGCCTGCTCGGCGCCGGTCGCGGCCTCGTGGTCGAGCCCGTCTTCGAGGTCGCACCGCCGGTCCGGCTCGGGCGCAGCGGCCGCATGGGCTCGATCGGAGACCTCGTCACGGTGGTCACCGGCCGAGGATCGCCGCGCATCGTCGCCGTCCACGGTGACCACCGCTCCGTCCATGCCGCCATGGCCGCCGTGGTCGCCGACGCGGGGCGCGGCCGGGGATTCGCGCGCCGCGTGCTCGACGAGGCCGACGAGGTCGCCGCCCGTCACGGCGAACGCGATGCGGGACGGGAGGACCTCACCCACCAGCGGGTCATCACCATCGACCCCGAGGGCGCCAAGGACCACGATGACGCCATCGCCGTCGCCCGGGACGGCGACGACATCCGGCTCTGGGTGCACATCGCCGATGTCTCGGCGTTCGTGGACCTGGGAGGGCCGATCGACCGCGAGGCGGCCCGTCGCGGCAACTCCCTGTACGTGCCCGGCCGGGTGGACCCGATGCTGCCGCCGCGGCTCTCCGACGACGTGTGCAGCCTGCGACCGGAGGAGGACCGCAAGGCCGTCACGGCCGAGCTCCTCATCGCACCGGACGGCGAGACGCGAAGCGCGCGGTTCATGCGGAGCACCATCCATTCCCGGCGTCGCCTCACCTATCCCGAGGTCGACCGCCTCTTCGCCGGCGGATCGCTCGGCGACGCGGACCTCGAGGCGGACATCCTCCTGGCCCGCGAGGTCGCCGAGCGGCTGAGGGCACGGCGGGTGTCCCGCCACGGCCTCGAGATCGAGACCGGCGAGCCCCGCTTCCAGTTCGACGGAGATCGCATCGGCGCGATCGTCATGGAGGAGCAGACGGCCTCGCACCGTCTCATCGAGGACTGCATGATCGCGGCCAACGAGGCGGTGGCGTCCTACATGGTCGAGCGTGGGCTTCCGACGGTCTACCGCCACCATCCGGATCCCGCCGAGCGCAGCATCCTCCTTCTCCATGAGCGGCTTGAGGCCCTCGGGGTCGCCGCCCCGTCGGTGCCGGACGCGCCGCTCACCCCGAGCGAGTGCGCCGAGTTCGCGGTCTCGGCGGCGCGCGCCGTGCGACGGCACACGGACCGCCACGGTGGCGTCCGCGGACTGCCCGTGCTGGTCCTCCAGGCGCTCCGGCAGGCCTTCTACAGCACCGGTGAGGCCACGCACTCGGGCCTCGCCAGCTCCGCGTACCTGCACTTCACGTCGCCCATCCGCCGTTACCCGGACCTGCTCGCCCACCGGGCCCTCCTGTCGGCGCTCGGTATCGGTCCGCCATCGGAGGACGCCACCGACCTCTCGGAGGCGGCCGAGCATTCCTCCATCACCGAACGCCAGGCGGTGGACGTCGAGCGCCGCGCCGACCGCATCTGCCTGGCCTTCTTCACGCGCGACCTGGTGGCCACCGACCCCGACGCCGTGTTCGCGGGCGAGATCACCGGGGTGGGTGAGAGCGGCGCCTTCATCGCCTTCGGGCCCGACCATGCGCTCGACGGCTATCTGCCGGCACGCTCGATCGACGGGGACTGGTGGGCACCGGACCCGCTCGGCGTCATCCTGAGCGGCGAGGACACCGGCCGGCGCTTCGCCGTCGGCGATCCCATCGACGTGCGCGTGGTGAACGTGGAGCCGCTTCGCGGTCGCGTGGAGCTCGAGCCGGCGTCGGGTGCGTCTCCGCGGCGGCAGGCCCCCCTCCGGGGCCGGCGTCGGCGCGGACGCTAACCTGTCTCGGCCATGGCCAAGAAGAACTCACGGCGCGAGGCCGAACGCGACGTCGCCCAGAACCGGAAGGCGTTCCACGAGTACGAGATCACCGACCGCTTCGAGGCCGGCATGGTCCTCATGGGCAGCGAGGTCAAGGGGCTCCGCGAGCGCGGCGCCAGCATCCGTGACGCCTACGCCCAGGTGCGCGGCAACGAGGTCTACCTGGTCGGTCTGCACATCCCGGAGTACTTCAACGCGCGGTTCGGCCACGAGCCCACCCGTACGCGGAAGCTCCTGCTGCATCGGCGGGAGATCGAGAAGATCGACGCGGCCATCAACGAGAAGGGGCTCTCGCTCATCCCGCTCCGCGTGTACTTCTCCGACGCCGGCCGCGCCAAGGTCGAGCTGGGGCTCGGCCGCGGTAAGCGTCTCTATGACAAGCGCCGCTCGATCGCCGAGCGGGACGCCAAGCGCGATGCGGAACGCGCGATGAAGGCCGCGGGCCGCCGATAGGGCGTTCCGTCCGCCGGCTCGATGGTGTTCCGGTGGGAGTCCCTGAACGCGCAGTACGCGGCTTCGGTGCCGCCGCACTGGTCCGATTCGCCATGGTCGCACCCGGTTCGCGTGACGTTGACAGGTCCGCACGCGGCGGACAGAATGCGGCCGTCCCCGCATCCTCATGGAGGAATCGACGAGATGGAACTCACCCGGTGCGCCGGCCGGCGGCGATCCCTCCGTGGTGTTCCCTCCGCGGGCGTGACCCCTGCGGGTCCCCGACGTCGCATGCGGTCCGGGAGCAGGCGATGATGGGGTTCGTGAACAGGGTGAACGGTCCGCGATCCACCGCGCAGCTGGTGATCGCCTGGATCGTGATCGCCGCCGGCACCGCCGGTGCAGTCGCCTGCCTCGTCGCCTTCTCCCGTGCGATGCGCAGCGTCATGGTCGAGGCGGGCGGCTTCTGCGCCAGCGGCGGCCCCTACGTCATCGCCAACGAATGCGACGAGGGCACGATCACGATCCTCATGGTGGCGGTCCCGCTGGGGCTCCTCTTCATGGGCATCCGCGCGCTCTTCACCACATGGGTACGCGGCCCCGGGATCGGCCTCTTCCCGGCGATGGGGATCATGTTCGCCGTCCTCGGGTGGAACTTCATCCAGCTCGGCTTCGACCCGCCGGGCGATGCGACGCGATCCTGGGGCTGGATCGTGAGCGGCATCGCGTTCTGGGTGATGGCGCTCGGGTTCATGATCCCGCTCATCTGGCGCATCCCTCGATGGTTCCGCCACCGCGAGCACCTGGGGCAGGGCTCGCCGATCACCGACGCCTTCGGCAGCGCGATGGGGTTCGGTTCCACGGCGCCGGAGGACATCGATCTCTCCGACTCGCCCCATCCGCCCCCGCCCGGGGGGAATCCCCGTGGAGGTGGACGATGACCCCCAGGATGACGATGATCTTCCTGATCGCGACGGTGATCGGAGTGGTGCTCGGCATCTGGCTCGGCATCATGGTGGCGGACGCCGTCATCGACTGACGCCTCATCCATGGTCGGGTCTCGGACCCGAAGCCCGAGTCCGGAGTCCCAGATCGGTCTCACCGGACGGCGCGCCCTTCCGATCGGTGTCCGCGGCGTTCAGCGCGATGGCGACGCTGCCGATGATCCGGACATGGACGCACGCGACATCTTCGATCGTACGACGCTCGGCGACCGGCTCGCGGTGGTCGGGGCCATCGGCCTCATCGCCTCGCTCTTCCTGGTCTGGTACCGCATCGACCTGAGCGACGTCGGCCTGGACCCGCTGACCACCGCCCTGATCGAGAACGCGACGCGTGTCACCGCGTTCGACGCCCTCGAGTTCTTCGACTGGATCTTCCTCGGTGTCGGCGTCGCCATCGCCGCGCTGGTGGTCGCGATGGCGATGGGGAGGGTCGACGACTCGGCCCGCCGCTTCATCGAGAGCGTCGGCTCCGTGACCGCCCTCGCGGTGATCTTCCGCATGGTCGACCGGCCGGGAAGCCGGGCGATCACCGATCTCGGCTTCGGGATCTGGATGGCGCTCGTCGC
>CAYOSM010000046.1:0-15820 GCA_964406645.1 uncultured Bifidobacteriaceae bacterium
TGGCGTCCGCCTCGCGGATGTTGGCCAGGAACTTGTTGCCGAGGCCCTCGCCCTCCGATGCACCCTTGACGATGCCGGCGATGTCGACGAACGACACGGTGGCCGGCAGGATCCGCTCACTCCCGAAGACCTCCGCCAGGCGGTCCAGGCGCGGGTCCGGGAGGGGGACGACACCCACGTTCGGCTCGATCGTCGCGAACGGGTAGTTCGCGGCGAGGACGCCTGCGCGGGTGAGTGCGTTGAAGAGGGTGGACTTCCCGACGTTGGGGAGCCCCACGATTCCGATGGTGAGTGCCACGGGGTGGGAGCTTAGCCACCACTCCATCCGGGGGCCCCTGCATCCCGCGGCCCGGAGCGGTCCGGCGTCCGCATCGCTCGCCGGACGTGGTCACCCGACGGCGCCCGGTGTCGTGATGTCATCCCGCGTCCACGGCACGAGCGAACCCGGTGCCCGGAGACGGAACGGCCGGCTATCCCGCGAAGAGAATCGCGGCGATGAAGCCGATGACGAGGATGAGCGCCGCCGTTGACGCGATGACCTCACGCGACGAATGGTTCTTCACGATCCTGTGCCCTTTCCAGCGATTCGACGGGAAGAGTCCATCAACCGAAACGACACAATACGCATCGGATCGGCGGATGCCGTCTCGTCAGGCGCGCAAAGGGCCTCCGCGGGGTCGCTGCGTCGGGGCGATCCGGGTACGCTGTCGTCATGGAGCTGCACGACAACGAAGAGCTGATCTGGCGGGGCCATCCGTCCGCCAAGGCCTCCTGGAGCTTGTATCTGCGCTGGGGCTTCCTCGCCCTCCTGCCGCTCATCGTCACGAGCATCCTCAAGGCGCGCGGGACCGGCATCGGCCTGCCGTACTGGCAGTGGGTCGTGATCTCGATCGTGCTCCTCGCGCTCGTGGTGGTCGTGGACGTCCTGCGTCGCGCGGCCGTCGACTACGCGGTCACCACCCACCGCATCCGCATCCGCCGGGGCGTGCTGTCACGGAGTGAGAAGTCCGCGGTGATCGAGAAGGTGCAGAACATCAACACGAGCCAGTCGCTCCTCGACCGGGTCCTCGGCGTCGGCGCCGTCGACTTCGATACGGCGGGCGCGGACGCCAACCAGGCGGACTTCGTGTTCCGGGGCATCGCCCAGCCCCACGAGCTGGTCCGGCGACTCGAGGCACGACAGATCGGCGTCCGGTCGGGAACGAGCGGGCTGTGAACACCGACCCGCGCCCGACCACTCCGTCCGCGGCGCTGGAACGACTCATGGAGGGCAATCGGCGCTTCCTCACCGACGCCCATCCGGAGGGCGACATCTCGGCCTCCCGGCGCATGGATCTGGCCCGCGAGCAGCACCCCTTCGCGACACTCGTCGGATGTTCCGACAGTCGCGTCGGACCCGAGTTCCTCTTCGGTGCGGGTCTCGGGGACCTCTTCATCGTCCGGGCCGCCGGCAGCCTCCTCGACGACTACGGATTCGGGTCCGTCATGTTCGCGCTGGAGAGGCTCGACGTCCCGCTCATCATGGTGCTGGGACATCAGAACTGCGGTGCCGTCGCGGCGGCGGTCGAATCCGTTGTGAGTGAGACCCCGGTGGAGGGCGCGATGGCCCCGCTCGTGGATGCGATCGTCCCGGCCGTCCACGAGGTGTCGGCCGGATCCGACGACGATGACGTCCGCCGGCGCGTGGGACATGCCTCCATCCGGCGCACCGTCCGCGCACTGCGCGAGTCGACCGAGCCGTCGCTGCGCGTGGCCCTCGACACGGGAGCCGTCGGCGTCGTCGGCGCGTTCTACAGCCTTGCCTCGGGTGCCGTGGAGATCGTCGATCCGCTCCCCGGCTGACCCATGGATGTGATCT
The DNA here is from genome assembly GCA_964406645.1 of uncultured Bifidobacteriaceae bacterium. Taxonomy (GTDB): domain Bacteria; phylum Actinomycetota; class Thermoleophilia; order Miltoncostaeales; family Miltoncostaeaceae; genus CALMEC01. Next base: position 1,859 of record CAYOSM010000046.1, read on the forward strand.
CCGGCGAGGACGGCCGGGAGCGCTGCGGCTGGGTGGGCGCGACACCGGAGTACCGCGCCTACCACGATCTCGAGTGGGGACGGCCCATCACCGATGAGGACGGCCTCTTCGAGCGCATGAGCCTGGAGGGGTTCCAGTCCGGCCTCTCCTGGATCACCATTCTCCGCAAGCGCGACGCGTTCCGCGTGGCGTTCGCCGGCTTCGAGGTCGCCGCCGTGGCGGACTTCACGGACGCGGACGTGGAACGTCTCGTGTCCGATGCGGCCATCGTCCGCCATCGCGGCAAGATCGAGGCGGTCATCGGCAACGCGCGTCGGGTGCGGGAAATGCACGGGCGCGGCGAGTCGCTCGCGGATCTCCTCTGGTCGTTCGCGCCCGCCCAGTCCGCGGTTCCGGCCCGGTTCGCGGACGTGCCGGCCGTCACGGAGGCGTCCACCGCGATGTCGAAGGAACTCCGGAGACGGGGGTTCCGCTTCGTCGGACCCACCACCGCCTACGCCCTCATGCAGGCCGTCGGCATGGTGAACGATCACCTGGAGGGGTGCTGGGTGCGTGACGACGTCACCCGCGATGTGGCCGCACATCCCCGGCCGGGAATGATCTAGCGGGTCACCCCGATGGCGTGGCGCGCGGCCGTCACGCCGCTTCGCACCGCGCTCTCCATCGTGGCCGGCCACGGGGTGTCGGTCCACGTCCCGGCCAGGCTGATCCCCGGCACGGCGGTCGCCGGCCCGGGTCGCCTCGCCGCCTGGCCCGGTCCGACGCCGAACGTCGCATCCGGCTCCTTGATGCAGGTGGCCTCGATCAGATCGGCGTGGGCTGCACCCGGGATCGCGGTGCGGATCTCATCCACGATCGTGGCGACGATCTCCTCCTTCGGGCGTCCGATCTGATCGTGCGCACCCGAGATCGAGACGACCACGTGATGGCGGCCGCCCGTCGTCGGCGAGAGCATCTCCATCCCCGACCGGTTGAACACCCACTGGGCGGGGCTGTCGAGGATGGCGGTGAACGGCTCGGACATGATCGGCCGGTCGAACCACGCGTGGACGTTCACGATCGGGGAGGTGCCCAGGCCCGGCTCGGCGACCGCCTCGGGGGCGACGCCCGCCGCCCGGTCCGGCGGCAGCGCGAGGACCACCCCGTCCGCCGGGATCGTCTCGCCGTTCGTGAGCGTCACCGCGTCGGGAGTGACCGAGGTGACCCCGTGGCCGGTGCGGACCTCTCCGCCGAGGCCGGCGAGGAACGCGCGGAACGGGCCGTCCACCAACGTCGAGAGGCCGACGCGCGACCATCCGATCGCCGATCCGGTGCGGTTCTTCAGGAGCCCCTCGCGGTAGACGAAGGCGCCGATGGCGGCGCTCACCCGGTCGCTCCGGTCGTTGCAGGTGGGGAGGATGATCAGATCCCAGAAATGGTCGATCGCACGGTCGCTCTGGCCGTGGTCGCGCAGCCAGTCGCCGAAGGTCCGGTCGTCCAGCCGGCGCCGCCCCGACTCGGTCATCGTCTGCAGGACGAGAAAGGCACGGACGACGGCGGCCTTCTCGCGCGTCGAGAGGAACGGGAACCGGGCGAAGGACGGTGCCAGGTGCAGCGGCGCGGGCGCCGTGGCGGCCTCGAGTCGGCCGACCATACCGTCGCGGCTGCGGACCTCGGCGCGGAGCGCGGGCTGGAGGACGACGCGGTGACCGGCGCCGATGAGGCGGATGAACGCGCGATAGGCCGAGCAGCAGCCCAGGAAGACGTGCTGGCCGTTGTCGATGTCGACGCCGAACTCGTCCCGGTAGCTGAAGGCGCGGCCGCCCAGGAAGGGACGACGCTCCACGAGCGTGACGCGAGCGCCCAGGAGAGCCGCCTCGGCGGCGGCGGCCATGCCGGCGAGCCCGCCACCGCAGACGACGACGTGATCGCTCATGGGCGCCACCCCACCGTCGCGGATCGCGCCATGAGGGCGAGCTTGCGTCCCGTGGAGAGACCCGCGCGCCGCGCGAAGACCTCGAAGTCGTCCCGCTCGATCTGATCGAGGATCGCCCCGTACGTCGTGGCGAGCATGGCGACGCAGCTGCGGGCGCGCCGGTCGAGGTGGTCGCCGAGCGGCTCGGCGGTGGCGAACGCCCGTCGTGCCGTCGCCGCGTGCGCCTCGAGGACCCGTCGCACCGCCGGTGTGAGCCGTCCTTCGAGGACGTCCTCCTCCGTCGCACCCTGGGCGGCGAGTGCCTTCAGCGGGAGGTAGATCCGTCCGCGGTCGGCGTCCTCGGCGACGTCCCGGAGCACGTTGACGAGCTGCATGGCGATGCCGAGCTCACGTGCGAGCGGGATGGCGGCGGGGTCGGTGAACCCGAAGATGTGGAGGCTGGCGAGTCCCGGGGCGGCGGCGACGCGGTCGCAGTAGACCTCGAGGTCGGCGAAGGTCGCATAACGCGTGGTGGCGATGTCCATCTCCATGCCGTCCAGGAGATCGTCGAGGTGACGACGCGGGATCGAGAAACGCCGGACGGCATCGGTGAGTGCGATCAGCACCGCGTCCTCGGACGGACGCTCGGCGTAGACCGTGCCGATCTCGGCGCGGCGCTCCGCGAGGTCATGGCGCGCCCGGTCTTCGGTGGGCGCGTCGTCGACGGAGTCGTCGGCGCGTCGCGCGAAGGCGTAGAGCGCATAGATGGCCGAGCGCCGCGGCTCCGGGAGCAGGACGAACGCGTAGTAGAAGTTGCGCGCTGCGTCCCGGGTGGTCTGTCGGCAGATCGCGTAGGCCTCGTCGACCGTCATCGGCCTCTCCGCACGAGGTTGGTCAGGACGCGACCGGCGATCGCCAGCCGTCCACGCCGACCGGGCGCCGGGCGCCGGGCGAGGGTGTCGAAGCCCTCGGCGGCGATCGCGTCGCAGAGGGCGAGGCCGGCCGCCGTGAACATCCGGATGTCGAGACGCGCCCGGCGCGGGACGCGGGCGGCGAGCGGCGCGCCCGCCATGAGATGGGTCCGCGCGCGGTCGGTCTCGAACGCGATGAGCTCCCGGACGGCCGGCGACGCCGTGGGCTCGGCGATGTCCGCCTCGGTGACGCCGAACGCCTCCATGTCCCGCAGAGGGAGGTAGATGCGATCGTTCTCGTCGAGGTCGCGCCGGATGTCCTGCCAGAAGTTCACGAGCTGAAGCCCGATGCAGGTCTCGTCCGAGAGCGCCACGGAGTGCTCGTCCGAGATCCCGAGGACGGCGAGCACCATCTCGCCGACGGGGGTCGCGGAGTGGCGGCAGTAGTCGAGGAGATCCGGGTAGCTCTCCCACCGCGAGCGCTCCTGATCCCAGCGGTTCGCCGTGATCAGGCGGCGAAGGGGATCGGGTGAGAGGCCGACCTCACGCACGGTCTCACTGAGGGCCACGAGAACGGGATGCTCCGGGACGCCGCCCCAGCACCGCTCGAGGTCCGCGGCGAACGCGTCGAGCGCCCGCAGCCGGTCCTCCGGGGTGCCGGGGGAGTCGTCGCCGATGTCGTCGATGGTGCGGCACACCGCATAGACCACGTTCATGTGACGCCGTGAGTCGCGCGGAAGGAGGCGGAAGAGGACCGGGAAGTTCTCGTCGTGACGACGGGTCAGGTCCTCCGCATGGCGGATGGAGTCGGCGGTGGCGGAGGCGGACGTCACGTCGGGAGCCGCGGGAGGAGGGTGGCGGACTGGAGCGCGGCCACGTCGCGCGCGCCGGTCAGGAGCATGGCGATCCTCAGCGATTCGGTGATGGCGCGCAGCCGGTCCTCGACCGCATGGCGTGACACCTGTGCCGCGCGGCTGAGCGGCACCCCGATGCCGGTGGCATCCGCGCCGAGCGCCATGGCGATGGCCACGTCCACGCCGCTGCGAAGCCCGCCCGACGCGATCACGAGCCCGTCGGGGAATCCGGCACGTGACTGCACGACGCTCTCGGCGGTCGAGAGTCCCCAATCGGCGAACTCGGTGATCACCCGGTCGAGGACCGGATCGTCGGTCCTCTGTCCCGGCTCGCGGCGCCGTCCGCCGCGTCCGCCGGTGTCGATGCCGGCGATGCCCGTCTCGGAGAGCATCGCCGCGGTGGCCCGGCCGATGCCGTGCCCCGTCTCGCCGACGAGGACGGGGATGTCGAGCGCGGTGGCGACGGACGCGATGACGTCCCGCATGCGTGAGAAGCGGATCACCCGGCCGGGATCGAGGACCTCGGCCACCGGCACGGTCCGGATGACCACGGCGTCCGCCTGGACGACCGCGGCGGCGTCGGCACAGACGGCGGGCGCGTCGACGCCGTCGAGTTGCAGGATCGGGACGCTCACGATGAGCGGGATGTCCGGTGCGACGTCCCGTAGGTCACGGATGGCGTCGCGGTCGGCGCGGCCATCGGGGACCGTGCCCACATCGATCGCGACGCGTGCGGCCTGCGCGGCGCCGACCAGCGTGCGGGCGGCGAGGGGGCTGCGGGCGCGCCCCTCGGATGCCAGTGCGATGACGAGGGGAGCCGAGAGCGGACGACCGAGGAGGGTGACGCCGGTGGCGACGTCGTCGCGATCGAAGCCCGGAAGCGCGTTGTGCTCCAGTCGATAGGCGTCGAGACCGGTCGAGATCCATGGGGACGGGTCGTCGCCGTGCAGGGGACCCTGGGAATCGACGGGGGAGGCGTCGGTGCTCATGGCGAGGTCAGCTCTGTCGCGCGTAGATCATGTCGGTCAGCGCGGCCAGGTCCGCGGTCGATCCGGGAACCTCGTCCAGGAAACGACGGGCGCGCTCGTGGCACGACGTCGCCAGCTGCTTCGCCGTCTCGAGGCCGTGCACGCTCACGTAGGTCGCCTTTCCCTGCCGTTCGTCCGATCCGGTGGACTTGCCCAGGATCGTCGTGTCGCCGGCGACGTCCAGGATGTCGTCCACGATCTGGAAGAGCAGCCCGATCTCGCGGGCGAAGCTGTCGAGCGCGACCTCCACGGCCGGGGGCGGTGTACCGGCCTCCACGGCGCAGCGAACCGACGCCGCGATCAGCCGGCCGGTCTTCAGCAGGTGGACCCGCCGGAGTGCGTCGGGTGAGAGCGCCGCGTGGTCCTTCAGGTCGAGGAACTGTCCTCCGACCATGCCGGCCACGCCGGATGCCCGCGCGAGCTCCGACACGATGCGAAGCCGGATCTCCGGGGGTGAGTCCTGGTGATCGCAGACCAGGCGCATCGCCTCGGCGAAGAGGGCGTCGCCTGCGAGGATCGCCGTGTCCTCCCCGAAGGCGCGATGGCATGTGGGACGGCCACGGCGCAGGTCGTCGTCGTCCATGGCGGGGAGGTCGTCGTGGATCAGCGAGTAGGTGTGGATCAGCTCGAGGGCGGCCGCCGTCGGAAGGAGGTGGCGCGGATCGAGGTGGAGCGCCTCCGCGGTCGCGAGGCACAGCACCGGGCGCACGCGCTTCCCGCCGGCGAGGAGCGAATACCGCATGGCCTCGACCAGGCCCGCGACGCCCTCCGGATCCCCGTCGAACCACTCGTCGCTCTCAAGGAAGTCGATGGCGGGGAGGTACTCGTCCACCATCGCCTGCAGGTGCACGGGGAATTCCGGTTGCGTCGTCGCCATGGCCACCCATCCTAGTGCCCGCGGAGTGGATGGAGCCTCTTATCCGGCGCCTCACGAACGTCGTGCAGTGGCGGGTGCCCGAGATACCGGCGTCACGCCCACCCGTCCCGGTGGGTGTCCGCGCATGCCGGGTCCATGGTCCCCGACGTCAACCCTGGTACGTTCATCCCGTGCGCGCGCTCCTCCTCCACGGCCCCGGCGACGTCCGCCTCGTCGACGCGCCGGATCCCCATCCGGATGCCGGCGAGGTCGTCATCGCCACGGAGTACGCCATGACGTGTGCGACCGACGCGAAGATCATGCGCAACGGGCGGCATCCCGCCATCGGTCCCTGCCCGACGCTGTTCGGCCATGAGGTGACTGGCCGGATCCTCGAGGTCGGGGCGGGGGTGGAAGGGTTCGAGTCGGGCGATCCCGTCGTGGTCGCCAACTCGGCCCCCTGCGGTGCCTGCTTCTGGTGCGAGCGGGGGGAGTTCAGCCTGTGCGACGACCTCGTCTACCTGTGGGGCGCGTTCGCGGAGCGCGTGCGGGTCCCGGCGAGAATCGTCTCCGTCAACATGATCGTCCGTCCGGCCGGCCTCGACCCGCGTCTCGCGCCGATGATCGAACCTCTCGCCTGTGCCGTCCACGGGGCGGACCACTCGTCGGCGGGCGAGGGCGGCACCGTCGTGATCCTCGGCGGCGGCGTACAGGGGCAGTTCCTCACCGCCCGCCTGGCCGGGCGTGGCTGCCGGGTCATCGTGTGCGATCCGCATCCGGACCGGCGCGAACGCGCCGAGCGCTTCGGCGCGTGGATGACGGCGGACGCCCCCCGCGACCGGACGGGCATCGAGTCCGTCCGCGCGGCGACCCCCGGTGGGCGCGGGGCGGACGTCGTGATCGAGGCCATCGGACGGCCCGAGACCTGGCGTGTCGCTGTCGAGCTCGCCCGCCGCGGCGGCGAGGTCGTCCTCTACGGTGGGTGCCCCCTCGGCAGCGAGGTGACGCTGCCGACGGAACCGCTCCACTACGGTGCGCTTCGCGTCACCGGTACATATCACCACACCCCGGCGGCGGTTCGGGCGGCGCTCGATCTGCTCAGCGATCCGCCCGTCCCGTTCGACGAACTCGTGGGGCCCGTGATCGGGCTGTCCGGGGTGGCGGAGGTCCTCTCCCGGTCGGGTGTCAAGCGACCGGTGGATCCCTCCTCGACTACTTGAGTCGCCGCGCCAGGCGGCGGATCTCCTCGATGCCGGATGCCTCCTCGCGAAGCTTGCGGATCTCCGCGTCCTGCTTGCGGACGGCTCGGCTCAGCTCGTTGACCGCGTCGGTGACGCGTGCCAGTGCAGCCTGGACATCCGCGTTCCCGCCGCCGGTCGCCGGCTCGCTGCGACGACGCCGGGGACGGAGTTCCGCACCCCGCTGACGCGCAACGCGGTAGTAGTTGGCCGCGACGGTGCCGGACTCGCGCCCGGTCCGCTCCGAGATCTCCTTGAACGCCTGCGACTTGTTCATCCCGCCCGCCACCATCTGTTCGACCTCGTCGAAGATCTGGTTGCCGATGCTTCCGCGCTCCGGCTTGTCACTCATGAGTCGCCTCGATCCTGTGAAGTGCCGCGTGGGATATATCCACGCGTGCTCGTAAATACTTCGTTGATGCTTGCATTAGGACATGGGTACATCAATAGCCAGCGGCATGATGTACCACCTCGGCATTGGATGTAACGTATTGATGCTTATGAGTTCGCGATGTGAAACTCCGTCGCACCGTCCACGTCAGGTCACGTTCGGAACATGGAAAACGAGCAGTGACGCGGTGAACCCGTGCAGGAAGGTCTCCCCGGCCACCGGGCCGATCTCGCCGTTCGCGAACATGCCGGCCAGCGGGGCCCGGAGCGTCTCGGCGATGGCCTCGGCATCGTGGCTGTCCGAGCCGAACAGGCGGCGGCCGCGTCCGTTGCACGTGAAGAGGAGACTCCCGACGACGGTGCGCGATTCGAGTGTGTCGTGCGCCTGCTCCAGGGCGGTGGAGAGATCCTCGTCGGCGGCCTCGCCACTCAATGTGTGAAGTCGGACGGTCTGACCCACACGGATGTGTTCACCCACGTGAATGGCACCGGTCGCGGGGTCATGACCCTGAAGTGAACGTATGAGGAAGTCATCCCGTGTGTACTCCGGCACGTTCTCGTTGATGACGATGCCCAGCATGGGTGCGCCGCTGAAGGGCTCACCGGTTTCGGCGAGATCCTCGAGGACCTTCATGAGGCGGTCATATGCGCGCACTCCGGCGAGCTCCTCCACGACCGTGCCACCGCCGGCCGTGATCACCATGTCGGGGCCGACGGGTGTCGCACCCTGGGCGACGACGGGAAGGGTTGCGATGCCGTTCAGCGCGATGCCGATCGCGCCGTCGAAGTGGACATCGTCGTCGAGGAAGAGGACGTGTTCTCCGGCCCGGGTGCCGCCAGACGCCTGACCGCCGACGATCGGGGGAAGGCCGGCGTGGCGATGCTCCGCGAGGAGGACCTCCACCGGGAAGGTGAGGGGATCGGCGAGGACGACGAGCGCGGCATCCGACGTCGCCGACACCCATGGGGGCCAGAATCCGACGAAGGTGGGAGCCGTGTCCGGATCGGCGACGAATCGCACGATCTCGACGTCGACATCGGGGAGGGACGCGGCCCAGATGACGACTCCCGAGGTGTCCTCCACCTCCCGGTCGTCGGCGATCACCGTCTCGGTGACGGTGCCCGCCAGGTGCTCGGGCGAGAGGGTCCGCTGGATCTCCTCGAGGACGGTCCACGGGTCGGCGGCCAGATCGTGCGACACGAAGACGATGGCCAGCGTGACCGGGCGGCCGCCGAGCGCATCGGCGATGTCGACGCACGCCGCCCGGACGGCGGTGACCGCGTCGGGGCTCGTCGAGAGAGCCGTTGCGATGAGGGGCGGCTGGCCCATGGTTTCCATTGTGGCGGATTCCGGTCGTACCGTTGCAGGTCCCTTGAAGTCAGGGTGGTGGTTCTGTAAACCTTGCCCTGCACACATCCGCTCGAGCAGGGCGGCAGCATCTGCTCACGTGAGAGCCACCTTCGGGTGGCTCGAAACGTTTTCAGGGGGTCGTGTCGGGGTCCTCGGAGGGATGGACGACATCGCGTGCATTCTCCAGTTCCGCCTCCGGGACGAGGATGTCGCGGGCACCGGTCGCGAGGAAGTCGGGGACGTCGAATCCCGCCGAGCGCCGATGGAATGCGGCGATCCCGTGGGCGTTCAGGAGGTTGACCACGAAGTCCGCCTCGGCTGCGTGCGGTGTCTGCATGAGATGGGTCCAGCGGGGGTCGGTCGACGGATCGGTCATCGGATCTCCAGGTGCAGCGGCAGGTCCGGCCGGGCCGGCGGGCGCCCGACGAGGAAGGGACGTATGAGGAGCGCTCCGGCGATGAAGCCGCCGATGTGCGCCCAGTATGCGACGCCGCCCTCGGTGCCGACGGTCGTCTGAGAGACGAGAAGAAACTGGAGGGCCATGTAGGCGGCCAGCACCACCCACGCCGGGAGGCGCAGCGGAACGATCGTCACGAGCGTGAGCACGCGGGCGCGCGGGAACAGCACCAGGTAGGCCCCGAGGATCCCGCTGATGGCCCCCGATGCGCCGATGAGCGCGCTCCCGGATCCGGGGTCGGCGAGCACCTGGGTGAGCGCCGCGATGATCCCGCACAGAAGGACGAAGGGAAGGAACCGGATCCGGCCCAGCCGGTCCTCGACGTTGTTGCCGAACACCCAGAGGAACAGCAGGTTGCCGGCCAGGTGCAGCCAGTCGGCGTGGACGAACTGATGGGTCACGAGCGTCGTCGCGCGGGCCGTCTGCCGGTTCTCCTGCGCGCACACCCGGTAGATGAGCTCGCTCTGCTCGATCCGGTCGTCGACGAAGCGGTCGGGCACGAGCCCGAGGCGGCACACCATGCCGGAGCGCGTGTCCGAGAACTCCGACACCGGGATGCTCTGTGGATCGGGCTTACTGAGCAGCACGACGAACACGACGACGTTCAGCACGATCAGCGCGATCGTGAGAATCGGCCTCCGGCGCGTGGGATTGTCGTCGCGAATCGGTATCACGGTCAGGGGATGCTGACACGCAGGGAGTGCATCGGCGAGGCCGGCCGTGCGGCACCCGCGTCATGTCACGATGACGAGAAAGGAAAGTGGTGCGGCCGTCCCCTGGTCCGGGACCGGCGGGCTCACGACCTCAGATCGGGTTCAGTCGCCCAGCACGTAGGTGAGGAGGGCGGCCTGCGTGTAGAGGCGGTTGTGGCCCTCCTGCCACACGGCCGACCGCGGACCGTGGAGGACGTCGTAGGAGATCTCGACGTCGTGGTGTGCGGGAAGCGGGTGCATGGCGATCACGTCGGGGGCGGCGGCGTCCATCAGCGCCTGGTCCACCTTGTAGGCGCCGAGCGCGCGGACCCGTTCGGCCTCCCGCTCCTCGTCGCCCATCGACACCCAGGTGTCCGTGTAGATGGCGCGGGCACCCCGGACGGCCTCCACGGGATCGCTCATCACCGTCACGGATCCGCCGTGTGCGGCGGCGTCCGCGGCGATGGCGGCGACCAGCCCGGGGTCGGGCTCGTATCCGGGGGGGCATGCACACACCACGTCCATCCCGAGCTTCACGCCGACGACCGCGAGGGAGATGAAGCAGTTGTTGCCGTCACCGACGTACGCGACCCGGAGGCCGCGGAGGTCACCGAAGTGCTCGCGCAGCGTGAGCGCGTCGGCGAGTCCCTGGCAGGGGTGGTGCTCGTAGGTGAGGGCGTTGATGACGGGGATGGACCCGTGCTCGGCGAGGTCGACGACCTTCTGGTGCGGACCCGTCCGGAGCACGACGGCGTCGACGAGCCCGGACAGGATGAGCGCCGTGTCCTGGATCGCCTCGCCACGGCCGAGCTGGGTGTCCCCCGACGACAGATAGATGGCATGGCCCCCGAGGAGGGTGGTGGCCGTCTCGAACGCGACGCGGGTGCGCGTGGAGTTGCGCTCGAAGATCATCGCGACGGTCTTCTTCGCCAGCCAGTCCGGCCAGTCGGCACGGGGGGTCGCCTTGAGCTCCGCGGACAGGGCCAGTACGGCCTCGACGGCCTCCGTGGAGTGGTGCATCAGGGTCAGCACCGAGCGGCCGGTCAGTTCGGGATGCGGAGCGGGACGGATCATCAGGATTCCAATCTCACGGAAATGCGACAACGGGAGACGGCCCGACGGCGACGTGTGCCGCCGCCGGGCCGCCGAGGCGGAACGACCTAGGACGCGATGAGCGGCGAGCCCGAGGCGATGTGATCGAGGAGGATCTTCCGCGGGGCGAAGTCCCCGCCGAGTGCCTCGAGGCGGTCGCGGACGGACTCGAGCCCCTCGCTGTCGGCCCATGCGAGCGGCCCCACGGACCATCCGGCGCCGAGCTTCATGGCGAGATCGACGTCACCGATCGCGGCGACCTCCTCCTCGGCGCAGCGGCAGGCCTCGTCGAGGGCGCCGAGGTAGTAGCGCTCGGCGACGGCCGCGCCGTGATCATCCGCTGCGGACTCCGGCTGGCCGACGACGAAGCCGGTGCCCGACTTCTGTCCCAGCTCGCCTCGGTCGACGGCGGCGGCCAGCTTGGTGCCGGCCTCGAAACGCGCCCCGTAGGCCTCCTCGAGGTCACGCTGCACGTGGTAGGTCGTGTCGAGGCCGATGAGGTCGCCAAGGGCGAAGGGACCCATGGGAGCCGGACCGGCGGCGACCGTCTCGTCGGCGGACAGGGTGCCGGCACCGAGCGCCTCGGCCTCGCGGTACGAGGCGGCCAGGGCACGGACGAGCACGCGGTTGACGAGGAACCCCGGGCACTCGGCGACGCGGACCGGCGTCTTGCCGAGGGCGGAGACGATCTCGACCGCCCGGTCGAACACACCGGGGTCGGTGCCCTCGCCGCGGATGACCTCGACCAGCTTCATCACGCTGGCGGGGTTGAAGAAGTGCATGCCGAGCACGTTCCCCGGGCGGGAGGTGAACGCCGCCAGGGTGCTGATCGAGAGGCCCGACGTGTTGGACGCGAGGATGGCGCCCTCGGGGGCGTTCGACTCGATGTTCCCCCAGACGATCTCCTTGATGCGCATGACCTCCGGCACGGCCTCCACCACGAGCCCGCAGTCGGCGAGCACCTCGGCTGACTCGTATCCCGTCACCCGGTCCGCGATGGCCGCGGCCGTGGCCTCGTCCATGGCACCGCGCTTCACACGTCGCGCGCAGATGTCCTTGACGTGCTGCAAACCGCGGGCGAGGCCCTGGGGATCCACGTCGATGAGGTTTACGGGGTGGCCTGCCGCGGCGAAGACCTGTGCGATCTCGCTGCCCATGACTCCGGCGCCCATGACGCCGACGGGGATCTTGTCCATGCCTCTTGTCCCTTCGTAGGTGGGCCCCGAGTGTAAAGAACGGCGGCGCCGCGCGATGGGCGGCGGCCGGCGCGCGCGGGCCGTCGGTGGACGGGGGAGGCCGGGCAGGAGACCGGTGCCGTCCGATGAAAATGAGTAAAACCGGCACATCGCCGGAGGGCGGACGCCGGTCCATCGCCCTCATGGGCGGCGATCGGGAAGAGCGCCACACCGATGACGAACACGACCCCGCGACTTCCACACACGCTCGGCCTGCTTGCCGCGGTCGGAATCGTCGCGCTCTGCCTCGCGCTGGCGCCGTCGCTCTGGGTGCTCCTCGTGGTCCCCATCGTCCTCTCGGTACCGGTGGCCGGCTGGCCCGGATTGGTGGCGGTGCTTTCGGCGTCGACGGCCGTCGCGATCGGAGCGACCCTGTGGGGCGGGGCGTCCGCGCTACAGGTGGGGGTCGGGATCTGCTCCTTCGCGGCGGCGGCCATGCTGGTGGGCGCGCGATACCTGAAGGTGGCGCGCACGCTGGAGCGCATCTCCGGGGCGTCGCTCCGGGATCGTCTGACCGGGCTCTACAACTTCGCGTACTTCAGCGACGCGCTCGCACGCGAGCATTCGCGCACCCTCCGCTACGGCGGGTCGCTCTCGCTCATCCTCCTCGACATCGACCGCTTCAAGTCGTTCAACGACACCCATGGTCACGCCGCGGGCAACGAGCTCCTCGCGGCCACCGGGCGCATCCTCGCGGCGGAGCGCCGCACGACGGACATCGTCGCGCGCTTCGGGGGGGAGGAGTTCGCCGTCCTCGTCCCGGGTTCGTCCGAGATGGCGGCGGAGGTCGCCGACCGCATCCGTCGGGCCGTGAGCCGGCTCGACGTCGAGGTCGGAGGAGGAAGGCGCGACGGACGGACGATCTCGGCGGGAGTGGCGAGCCTGCGTCCCGACGACACCCCGGAGGATCTCGTCGAGCGTGCCGACCGCGCCCTCTACCTCTCGAAGGAGCGGGGTCGCAATCGCGTCAGCATCGCGTCGGAGGGGTCGCGTCCGGTCGTCGCCCGTCGCGCGGCGGGCTGACCGCGGCGTCGCGGCGGCGGTCACGGGTGTGCCCACCGCGGATCGACCAGCGGAGGCGTGCGGCATAATCGGCGCGTGATGCGACTCGGGGCACTCGACCGACAGATCGGGGAGACGCTGCGCGATGCGGTCGCCGACCGCCCGGGTCTCGGGCGGGCGCTGTCGGCCGCCGCACAGGGCCTCAGTCCGGCGTTCCGTGGTGTCGTCGCCGTTCTCATCCTGCTCCCGCGCGATCGGCGGACCGGTCTCGCCGCGGGAGCCGCGGCCACCGGTTCGGCCCTCGTCGCCGGTCGTCTCCGCAGGATCATCGGACGGTCGCGTCCGGTCGGCGACGACGAGCCCGGATTCCCGAGCCGCCATGCCGCGGCGGCCGTGGCGATCGTCTCCACGGTCCGGCGCGGACGCCCGCGGCTGGGTGCGCTGCTCGGTCTCGCGGCCGCTGTCGGCCTGGCGGGCCGGATCACATCGGGCCGGCACGATCCCGCGGACATCGCCTCAGGGGCGTTCCTCGGGATGGCCGGCTCCGCGGTCGTCGACCGCGTCGCGGGGGGCGATCGGTGACCCCGCTGTCCCGGCGCGCTCTGGTCGGCTGGGTCCGATGGGCCGGAGGTGTCGTGTTCATCCTCGGGCTGCTCGGTCTCTTCCGCGGCCACTTCAGCGACTTCCTGGGGCACGAAGGGGTGAGCATCCTGGGCTTCACGGGCAGTCCGCTCACCAATGTCATCCACCTCCTCGCGGGGCTCACCCTGATCGCGGTCCTCGGCTCCCTCGCCGCGACGCGAACGGCGGGGCTCGCCCTCGGCATCGGGTTCACGGTGTTCGGCCTGCTGGAGTTCGTCCTGGGCGACGGGACCGCGGACATCTTCGGTCGCAACACCCGGATGGGTGTCCTCGACCTCGTCATCGGGCTGACGGGTCTCGCGGTCTGGTTCTGGGAGCGG